>NZ_CP036259.1:2790000-3100000 GCF_007641255.1 Sporomusa termitida | reverse complement strand
AGGCGCCAAGAGCCGAAGAAGGACGCGGTAAGCTGCGAAAAGTCATGGGGAGCCGCAAGCAGGCCCTGATCCATGAGTCTCCGAATGGGGGAACCCAATGGTGGTCATGCACCATTACCTAACTTAGGTTAGGGGGGCACCCGGGGAACTGAAACATCTAAGTACCTGGAGGAAAAGTAATCAAATGACGCAGCCGCAAGGCTGCTAATGCTGGAGGCCCCCAAAGGGCCAACAGTGCGAGATTCCCTAAGTAGCGGCGAGCGAACGGGGAAGAGCCCAAACCTGTTTGGATGTTGGAGATTAGACATTGGACATTGGATAAAAGGAACGTAAAATATTCTTAGACTTCCAACATCTAAAATCTAACATCCAACATCCAAACAGGGGTTGAGGACTGACAACAATCAAATCAGGCTTAGCCGAATCATCTGGAAAGATGAGTCGCAGAAGGTAACAACCCTGTAGGCGAAAAGCAGAGTTTGAGGGTCAGAATCCAGAGTACCACGGGACACGAGGAACCCTGTGGGAAGCAGGGGGGACCACCCTCCAAGGCAAAATACTCGTGGCGACCGATAGCGCATAGTACCGTGAGGGAAAGGTGAAAAGCACCCCGGGAGGGGAGTGAAAAAGAACCTGAAACCGTATGCCTACAAGCAGTCGAAGGCCCGTATGAGGCTGACGGCGTGCCTATTGAAGAATGAACCGGCGAGTTACAGTATCCAGCAAGGTTAAGTGGAAAACACGGAGCCGAAGCGAAAGCGAGTCTAAAGAGGGCGAAAGTTGGATATTGTAGACCCGAAACCGCAGTGATCTATCCATGGCCAGGTTGAAGCGCAGGTAAAAATGCGTGGAGGACCGAACCCGTGAGCGTTGAAAAGCTTTGGGATGAGTTGTGGATAGGGGTGAAATGCCAATCGAACGCGGAGATAGCTGGTTCTCCCCGAAATAGCTTTAGGGCTAGCCTCAGGAAATAAGTACAGACGGTAGAGCACTGATAGGGCTAGGGGCCTAATGGGTTACTGAACCTTGTCAAACTACGAATGGATGTACTCGAACCCTGGGAGTCAGACTACGAGTGATAAGACCCGTGGTCAAGAGGGAAACAGCCCAGACCATCAGCTAAGGTCCCGAATGCCGTACTAAGTGGCAAAGGATGTGGAGATACAAAAACAACCAGGATGTTGGCTTAGAAGCAGCCACCATTGAAAGAGTGCGTAATAGCTCACTGGTCGAGTGTCGCTGCGCCGAAGATGTCCGGGGCTAAAGTACGGAACCGAAGCTATGGCATTCCTAACGGAATGGGTAGGGGAGCGTTCTATACACGAAGAAGGTATACCGTAAGGAGTGCTGGAGAGTATAGAAGTGAGAATGCCGGTATGAGTAGCGAAAAGACAAGTGAGAATCTTGTCCACCGAAAGCCTAAGGATTTCTGAGGAAGGATCGTCCGCTCAGAGTTAGTCGGGCCCTAAGCCGAGGCGAAAAGCGTAGGCGATGGACAACTGGTAAAAAGTCCAGTACCACCTGGAATCGATTGAGCGAGGGAGTGACACAGGAGGGTAGGCAAGCGCGAGGATGGAAATTCGCGTCTAAGCTTGTAGGGTGCATCACAGGCAAATCCGTGATGCTAAAACCTGAGGAGTGATGGGCAGCTGTTAGAGATAATGGCGAAATTGCTGATCCCAGACTGTCAAGAAAAGCTTCTAGTGAGAGACCAGGTGCCCGTACCGTAAACCGACACAGGTAGGCGGGGAGAGAATCCTAAGGTGCGCGGGAGAACCCTCGTTAAGGAACTCGGCAAAATGTCCCCGTAACTTCGGGAAAAGGGGAGCTTGTAAACCGTGTAGATCAGAAGCGAACGAAGCGGGAATGAGTTGCAAAAAAGAGGCCCAAGCGACTGTTTACCACAAACACAGGTGCCTGCTAAAGCGAAAGCTGACGTATAGGTGCTGACACCTGCCCGGTGCCGGAAGGTTAAGAGGAGAGCTTAGAGCAATCGAAGGTTTGAATTGAAGCCCCGGTAAACGGCGGCCGTAACTATAACGGTCCTAAGGTAGCGAAATTCCTTGTCGGGTAAGTTCCGACCCGCACGAAAGGTGTAACGACTTGGGCACTGTCTCAACGAGGGACCCGGTGAAATTGAAATACCTGTGAAGATGCAGGTTACCCGCGACTGGACAGAAAGACCCCATGGAGCTTTACTGCAACCTGACATTGAGTTTTGGTAAATGATGTACAGGATAGGTGGGAGACAGGGAAGTATGGACGCAAGTCTGTATGGAGTCGATGTTGGGATACCACCCTTTATTTACTGGAGTTCTAACTCAAGGAGTAACGAAACTGAGGACAGTGTCAGGCGGGCAGTTTGACTGGGGCGGTCGCCTCCGAAAGAGTAACGGAGGCGCCCAAAGGTTCCCTCAGCGCGGCTGGAAATCGCGCGAAGAGTGTAAAGGCAGAAGGGAGCTTGACTGCAAGACAGACAAGTCGAGCAGGGACGAAAGTCGGGCTTAGTGATCCGGTGGTACCGAGTGGAAGGGCCATCGCTCAACGGATAAAAGCTACCCTGGGGATAACAGGCTAATCTCTCCCAAGAGTCCATATCGACGGGGAGGTTTGGCACCTCGATGTCGGCTCATCACATCCTGGGGCTGAAGTAGGTCCCAAGGGTTGGGCTGTTCGCCCATTAAAGTGGTACGTGAGCTGGGTTCAGAACGTCGTGAGACAGTTCGGTCCCTATCCATCGCGGGCGTAAGAGACTTGAAGGGAACTGCTCCTAGTACGAGAGGACCGGAGTGGACGGACCGCTGGTGTACCAGTTATCCCGCCAGGGGTAGAGCTGGGTAGCTACGTCCGGAAAGGATAAACGCTGAAAGCATCTAAGCGTGAAACCAGCCTTAAGATGAGGTCTGTCATTCGCAAGAAGTAAGGCCCCTTGAAGAAGACAAGGTAGATAGGCCAGGAGTGGAAGTGGAGCAATTCATGGAGCGGACTGGTACTAATAGGCCGAGGACTTGACTTAACCTCGTTTGCACGACGTGCAAACATAAGCAGCGAACCAGCTTGCCGCGAGCGAAAGCGAAACGGGAAGATGTGTGAGTCGCTTAGTTAGAGCGGAGCGATAACATCCATAATGTATGTTGTAACTCCGAGCTGGCAACCAGTAAATTACTATTGCGCAAATCTTTCTTCTGTGAAGTTTTCAGGGAACAAAGAGATAATTAGGAGGTTCCGCGCTCCGCTTGGAACTAAGCGATTCACACAGGTTCTAGCGTCGCGATGCTCCTAATAACCTGGTTCTCTGCTTATGGTTCTCTGTTTATAATTCCTCGATAGCTCAGTTGGTAGAGCAATCGGCTGTTAACCGATCGGTCGTAGGTTCGAGTCCTACTCGAGGAGCCAATTCCATTTAAGGCTCAGACAGTTTAGAGTATTCCATATGCTAGGCGGAAGGAGGACGTGACCGTAGTCGTACTGGGAAGTACGTCGGAGGGAACGCCCGGACTGACAACAACGCAGATGGGATGCTATCAACTGTCGTAACTCGGCTGTTGACCGATCGGTCGCTGGTTCGAGTCCTACTCGAGGAGCCATATTCAATCTTTGGAGAATTAATTAGAGAAGGGGAATAAGGAGGTTACTCGCTAACGCTCGTAACTAAGCGATTCACACAGGTTTCCGCGTCGCTGTCGCTCCTAAAAACCTGGTTCTCTGCTTATGCTTATATCGCGGGATGGAGCAGTTGGTAGCTCGTCGGGCTCATAACCCGAAGGTCGTAGGTTCAAGTCCTACTCCCGCAACCAATTTATGGTGGCTATGGTGAAGTGGTTAACACGCCGGATTGTGGCTCCGGTATTCGAGGGTTCGAGACCCTCTAGTCACCCCAGATATTTAAGGCGGGGAATCTATTTTAGTCGATAGATTTCCGCCTTTTATGTTACTTACATCGCAAGAAGTTTTCTTTTGGCATGCCAGAAGGAAAGGTGTGCAGGGAAACCAGTGTCTGGTACTATGGAAAATCTATTTGCTGAATAGGAAATGGCAAAACTAGATGTAATAAGATTTCTCCATGGCATATTGACATTGGTTGGGGTGCACTGGTATTATAGACATAATTAAATAACTGTTTTCTGATAGAGGTTGCGGAGGACCAACAGTAAGTATGCAGAGCTGGCAGCGATGATGGTACTGAAAGGGGCGGACCGCCGAAGTGAAAGTTTTGCCGAAAATTTTTGCTGGTTTTACGTTTAAGAAATGTAAGACTGTCACCTGCTGATATTACAGGTGGAGCGCTATCTTGCACCAGCCGTTAAGAGCATTCTTTTGTTGCCAGGCAGTTTGCGAGATTTAGCGCAGACTGCTTTTTGTATTACATGTACTGATTTTTTGAAGGGTAGGCGAAACACGTGGCTGAGAAAGAGATACCGTTTACAAAAGAACAATTAACAGAAGTAATTAAAGAATACCCAACACCGTTTCATATTTATGATGAGCAAGCTATTAGACAAAATGTCCGTAATTTAATTAAAGCCTTTGCCTGGGCACCAGAGTTTAAGGAGTATTTTGCTGTTAAAGCCACTCCTAATCCGTATATTTTACAAGTGTTGAGGGAAGAAGGGCTGGGGGCTGACTGCAGTTCGCTGGCTGAGCTTATTTTGGCCGAAAAAGCCGGTATGAGTGGCGAAGAGATCATTTTGACTTCTAATGATACTCCGGCTATTGAGTTTAAAAAAGCGCGTGAATTAGGGGCTATTATTAACCTGGACGATATTAGTCATATTGATTACTTAGATAAACATGCAGGTATTCCTGATATAATTTCGTTCCGCTATAATCCGGGACCGTTGCGTGAAGGCGGCAACTCAATTATTGGCAATCCGGAAGAGTCTAAATATGGCCTGACCAGAAAGCAGCTTTTGGATGCATACCGGATTATGAAGAACAGAGGCGTAAAACGGTTTGGCCTTCATACAATGGTTATTTCCAATGAACTTGATCCTAACTACTTTGTGGAAACCGCCAATATGATGTTTGACCTTATTAATGAAATTTATCGTACCCTGGATATTAAGGTTGAATTTGTTAACTTCGGGGGTGGGATTGGTATTCCTTATCGTCCAGAGCAAGAGCCGGTTAATATTATGACAATCAGCCAGGGAATCAAAAAGGCATATGAAACTAAGATTGCCGCCAATGGGCTTGCACCGCTCAAAATTGCCATGGAGTGCGGACGGATGATTACCGGACCATATGGCTATCTGGTATCAACAGTGTTACACAAAAAAGAAATCTATAAGAATTATGTTGGACTCGATGCTTGCATGGCTAACTTAATGCGTCCGGCCCTATATGGTGCTTATCATCACATTACAGTCCTCGGTAAAGAAGAATGGCCGCTTGGCTACATCTATGATGTTACCGGGTCTCTGTGTGAAAACAATGATAAATTTGCCGTTAATCGCAAGCTGCCGATGATCGATATTGGCGATGTATTGGTCATTCATGACGCCGGGGCACATGGTCATGCAATGGGCTTTAATTATAATGGTAAATTGCGTTCAGCTGAATTAATGCTGAAACATGATGGCAGTGTTCAGCTGATTCGGCGTGCAGAAACTATTGAAGATTATTTTTCTACTTTAGATTTTACGGGACTGGATAACTAATAGAATGTTTAAGAAATTCATCTGGTTCTTGCCGGGTGAATTTTCTTATAATATTCAGGACTGATTAGCCCGATCTCCGGAGATGTTGTTTTGAAATAAAAACATAGACTTTAAAGTCTATATTTAGTATATAAAAAATTTCACAAAAACAACAAAATCCTTCTTCCAAATTTAGGGAATATAGTTTATAATGTTAATTGTTGTTGAGAAGAGGTATTTTTCTGTGTGGGGGCGCGCTCGTTGTCTAAAAATATCGAAGCTTTGAATATCCTTGATATAATAGAATATTTACGGCGACAGATGAATTTGTTGGCTGCATCTTATGGAGTCTCTGATCCTCAGGTTTTAGAAACCAGTCAGTTGCTAGACAGCCAAATCAGCAAATATTATCGTATTCAGCAGGATGGTTAAGCAGTATAATTCAGCATGTTGCTTACGGTACGAGTTCTTTCATTACAGCATAATATGATAAGCAAATGGAAGAAGGTTTTTTATGAGCTGGACTAGTCTTATAGGCATTTCTGTGGTAGGGTTTATTATAATCGATCAGTTTTATACTGCGGTTAACATACGAATGCTTATTATTGCTGCTATTATCCTAAGTATGGTGTGGCTGGATTTCAAACGACTGCTGATACGTCTATACATTCGTCTGCTGCGAGTTATAAGGTATATCTTTACTCCAAGTAAATATTATAAGAAATAGCCTCCTCACACCTGGAGGCTAATTTAATCATATATTAACCCGGAGGTAGATCATCCTGAAAACATTAGCTGGAATTTTAGCACTGATCGAGGAACAGTTTGTTATATCTACTGATTTTATGAGAGATATTGCCATCTGTTTCCAACATGACATGTGCAATGGGCTGACAGGAAAGGCAAGTTCCCTTAAACTGCTACCATCTTTTCTTGGTAATCCGACAGGCCGGGAACAGGGGCAAGTAATTGCTGTTGATTTTGGTGGTACTAATGTTCGCGTATTGTTAGTCGAACTGGCTGGTAACGGGCAGGTTAATATTATTGACAAACGTTCGGCCCTGCTAAAAGATAAGAATGGAAAGTATGACTATACTGCGGCATCAGCCTCTGGTTTGGAGCTTTTTGATTTCATTGCCGGCAAAATATCGGAGGTTGCACCAAGGGGTGGTACCTATCCCCTGGGGCACACGTTTTCCTTCCCCTGCCGGCAGCATGGTGTTAATGAAGCCGTGTTAATCAGTTGGACTAAAGAATTCAAAACTAGCGGGGTTGAAGGCCGAAATATTGGCGAACTGTTGCAGGCGGCGCTAAAACGCAAAGGAAGCAGCCATGTTAAATCGCTGGCAATAATTAATGACACTACCGGTACATTATTATCAACTGCTTATACCGATACTGCCACTTCTATAGGATCAATCTGTGGAACCGGCCATAATACCTGTTATCTTGAGCCTTGTCATCCTCTGACTGGGCAGCCTATGATTATTAATCTGGAATCCGGTAACTTTGACGGGATTCAGCAGACAGAATATGACAGGCAATTAGATCAGGCTAGTGAAAGATTTGGCTCTCAACGACTTGAGAAGATGGCGTCAGGACAATATTTGGGTGAACTGGTGAGATTGATTGTCCATAAGCTCGCAACAGATGGGCATATAAATAGCGCTTCAGACAGGTTGGGGGTTCCCTATTCCGTTTCAACAGAAGATATTTCACCAGTTTTGGCAGATGAATCGCCCGCACTTGACGCTGTAGCCAATATGGCCGCCAGATGCTGGGGCATTACTGGGTTAGAGATTGGTGAACTTGCGGCAATCAGGGCCGCTGCCCGCCTTGTTACAAAGCGTTCAGCCCGTTTAGTTGCAGCTACATGGGCCGGCGTATTGATTAAGATTGATCCGATGTTAACAAGGCGGCATACAATTGCGGTTGATGGCTCATTGTATGAAAAGATGCCGGGGTATAAGCCCCATTTATTGGAAGCTATATCTGAAATATTTAGTCAAAATGCAAAGCAGATAACCATTAAACTAAGCAAAGACGGCTCCGGTATAGGTGCGGCTATTGCTGCCGCCACAGTATGTAATGCAAAATCCTAGAATAGATAATAAACAAGCTTGCTCTGTATTGTGATCAGCTTGTTTATTATTAGACGCTACCGCTGCTATAATCGGCAGGGGTAAGCCGTAAAAAGAGCCCGATAACTTCAGCCGGTCGATTTTAATTGTGCTAAACCGCCGTATTCTTTTGAAATTTGCTTGCTTGGCAACTTCCGTCAACTTGACGCACTAGAAGCAGCAATGGCTTTTGGCAGCAAGATCTGATTGCGCTGTTGACATTATTTGATTCTCATAATATAATAGTCAAGTAGTTAATTGAAGATGACTCCGTAGCTCAGCTGGATAGAGCGTTTGACTACGAATCAAAAGGTCGCAGGTTCGAATCCTGCCGGGGTCGCCATTTAAGCAGAAAGCCCAAGAAGTCGAGACGATAGGCGAAGTCTGATTGGTGCGAATCGCTTAGTTCCAAGCGGTAGCGCGGAACATCATCTAATATTCTCAAGGGTTTTACGAGGTTCTCGTAAAGCTCTTTTTTCGTTTTTATAGCAATTTGGCAGCAACGTGGCGAATTGCTTTGTGTACATTCTCTGATTCTTCCAGGCCTTTATCCTCCCCGCGAACTTCTTTCATTCTATTGGCCATCAACCGGCCTCATACCTATCAACTACAGGTCCGCTTGAAAAAAGCCACTGATTTGCTGGCTGCCGGTGACCCCCTGGTGGCAGAGCCTTCGCCGCTGGTTTTTGCGATCAAAGCCACTTTCAGAAAGCTTTTAAAAGGAATTTTGACATTACGCCCGGTCAATATGAATGGTAATTTATTCGGCCATGGTTTGCTTTTCTTTTCGGATGACGCCCACCATGCCGGCGGCAATAAGACACAGGGCGCCCCCCGCCGCAAAGGTTGCCAGGTAATTGCCAATCCAGGTATGTAAGATTCCCCCGCCCCAAGCGGCCAACGCCGCGCCTACCTGGTGAATCGCCATAAGCCAGCCAAATATAACGGGTCCTTGCTGCCCGCCAAAGACATCGGCAGTCAGGCGTACTGTCGGGGGCACGGTAGCAGCCCAATCAAGACCATAAAAAACGATAAAAAATAGCAAACTCATATTGTTTTGCTCCAAGCCAAAGGGCAAGAACAGCAGCGATAAACCGCGCAGACAGTAATACCAAAACAGCAGCCAGCGATTGTCGAATTTGTCCGAGAGCCAGCCGGACGCAGCTGCTCCCATCACATTAAATACTCCCGCTACGGATAACAGGCCCGCAGCGGTCATTGCCAATAGACCATGATCGACGCAGGCAGGAATAAAATGCGTCCCGATTAGTCCATTGCTGGTAGCGCCGCAGACAAAAAAACTGCCGGCCAGCAACCAGAATTCTCTTACTGGCAGAGCTCTTTTTAGCACTTTGAGCACCAGCGCAACGGCCGCAACTGGTGGAAGCGGCTTCAGAGCGGGTTCGAGCGAGGCCCCGTATGGCAGCAGGCCGACATCACGGGGAGTATTCCGCATTATTAATGCGACAAATACCGCAACGGTCAGCGCCAGGAGCGAAATAGACCACACAACTGTTTGCCAGGATAATATTGCGAGCAGTTTTGAAAACAGCGACAAGAAAATGAGCTGCCCCGCTGCGCCGGCGGCGCTAAATATCCCGACAACCAGCCCCCGATGTGTAACAAACCAACGGACGGCAACAATTGATCCCACAACCGTTGACAAAAAGCCGGTGCCGGTGCCGACGATAATTCCCCACAAAAAGGTCATTTGCCATGGCGTCTGCATCCAGCCGGACAGGCCGATGCCGCCGCTCAGCAGGAGCAAGGCCAAAAGCATGATGCGCCGGACTCCATATAACTCCATCAGGACAGCAACCACCGGTCCGTACAGCCCATATAGTAAAAGATTAACGGCCAGAGGAAACGTGATGATTGCCCGGTTCCAGCCAAAGTAATGTTCAAAAGGAACAATGAAAACCGTTGGTAGCGAACGAATTCCACCGGCTATCAGTAACACCAGAAAAGTGATGAGTGCGATAATCCAGCCATAATGAACTGGCAACCCCAGGCGACTTTGCTGATTCGTGCCTTTATTCATATAATGCCTCCTCCCGCGCATTGCTGGACACTATTTTAACAACTTTATATCGCTTTATATTGTATTTTCTTGCTATTGAACGATAGCCATTTTGAGCCTGAACCCGCTTAAAGGATTGGTATTTGGAGCAGGGGTTTATTAGCACCGGAACAAAGGCTTATTCCCATTTGCCGTTCGGATTTATGGAGTTAACATTATTATTGTATTGAGACAATAAATGTAGATTGAAGGATTGCCCCCTGGTAATAATACAGGGCAAGGAAGAACCTTGCCCTGTCAATAATTTACACTATACAAATTGTTATGTATTTGTTCTTAAGCATTTACCCAATATTTCGACGCTGCCGTTTATTTTATCGAAAGCTGAGAGTCTGAGACTGACCACCTTCGATAACCTTCGCCTCCTTAATGGTTGGTTGCCGTTAAGGAAGGGGCCATGCACGCCGATTGCGACATCAAGGAAGGCATTGTACTCTTCGCTGACATGAGTTTCCCAACGCATGATCTCCCCCTGGTCATTCGTCTCGACGAAACCATACGAATAAAAACTCATCTTGGTGCCGTCTTGCGTGTGCCCCTCGAACAGTGTTTTCATTGCGAAGCCATTATCGGCTGGCCAGCATTTAAATTCTGCCGGACCCCAATCAGGAAATCGGAGTGAGTATGCCTTCGCTTCCATGGTCGCGGAGGAAGCCACGGAGAGGGGATGCTTGCTCAACTGTATGAGCTCGTTGCCGAAATAAGGCGACCAGTATACGGCTTTGTCTGCAAACTTCCATTCGTCATACGTCGCACCATCTTTTACTGATTTTCGCGCATAAGCGTTATGGTAGCTTTCGGCCATCCGGCGATGCAGAGCGATACGGTCTTCGCGCTTTAATTTTGGCGTCTTGCTTTCTTCTTTAAAATGAGTATTCATTTTACAAACCTCTTTTATTAGTTATTTTCCATTCGAAAAAACATCGATGGCATAGAGACAACTGGCCTTTTTTCGTTATAGTTCCCCAATTCGTATAAAACAATAACCATAAGCGGGAAACGAACTGTTGCAAAAGCAATCTAAGTGATAATGACGGTAATTATCCACCTTATCTGAAAGCAGGATTTTTTGAGTTGCCGGTAGGATGCAGCCCACAATAAACTGTTTATGTGCAGCCTGTGTTGTTTGACAGTCGCTGAAAATAACAGTATAGTAGTACTATAAATGGTAAAGGTGTGATTTTGATGTTTGTTTCGTCTGTTATGGTGGCAAGCAACTGAATAAAGTTGCAAAAGGCGCAGTTTGTTAGGGAATACTCTTTTTGGGGCTGCCCTTTTGATAAACATACCTGACAGACGGCTTCACTTTCTAAATTATTATGTGCGGCAAGGTGTGCTTGCTGCGCTTTTTTACTATAATCCGGATGTTGCCCGCGGGAAGCGTTCTGCATCTATCAGGTGCTGTATGCTTTTTGCCGGCTTTTTTTATTACCAGCATTTCATAAAAATTTAAAATCTTAAGGAGGCGGTATTTTATGAACCTGGGGTTGGCAAACAAGACTGCGGTTGTAACCGGCGCAGTGCCGGCATCGGCGCGCAAATCGCAAAATCACTGGCACAGGAAGGCTGTAAGGTTCTCATCCACTATCTGGAGCGGGATGAGAAAATTCATGGCGGGGTCGAAACTGACTACACAAAGGCAAGTAACAGAGACGCGGCTTTGCGGGTGCAGGCAGAGATCGAACAGAACGGCAAAACAGCCGGAATGTATGCGGCCGACCTAAGTCTGGACGGGGCGCATAAACAGCTGTTGGACTATGCGGAAGCTGTTTGCGGCCAGGTGGATATCCTGATTAACAATGCCGCTCACTGCGAATTGCCTGACACAATTTTATCCACAACAGCGGCCGTCATCAACCGGCATTTTGCTGTCAATGTCAACGCGCCTGTTTTGCTCAGTAAGGAATAAACAGTTGGGGGAATTGAGATCGTTGTTCTGTTTACAGGAAGGCTGCCGGTGATACCGGCAGCCTTGGTTATTATCACAGATATTGACAACTATTTGTCAACAATAGCCCGATATTGCCGACTTTTTCCCGGAATGTAAACAACTGTATCAAAGTGTACCAAAGATGTGACAGTCCGCTACACACCTGTACCTGCCTGGTTGCATTCGGTGGTTGTCCGATAAGCCGCAGTGATCTCCCCCAAGCGCGAATAATGCTGATTTTTAGCATGTAAAGCCGGGGTAAAAGGGGAAGTTTGGTTTTGGCACAATAATTGCAAAAGTCTAATATTAGTATTAGTCCTATAGTAATCATAAAGCCTAATGAATGGAGGGTGATATATGGGGTATTTGGATACTGCACAAGAGGTGTACAAAAAGGCGGCGTTAACACCTCAGTCTGGTTTATGTTGTGTTAGCAGCCAGGACCGGTTTTTGCCGGGGTTGACTATTCCCGGCATCATGCAGGCAATGAATTATGGTTGTGGTACAACCGTCCATTTTGGCGATTTGCGCCCAGAAGAAACTATTCTCTACATCGGTGTGGGCGGAGGCTTAGAGGCACTGGAATTTGCCTATTTTACCCGGCGGCCCCAGGCCGTTATTGCCGTGGATAAAGTTCCGGAAATGCTGGAGAAAGCCAGGGAAAATTTTAACCTGGCGGCAAAAATGAATGAGTGGTTCCAGCAGGATTTCATTGAATTGGTCCAAGGTGATGCTCTTAGTCTGCCTGTTGCAGAGTGCAGCGTGGATGTTGCCGCCCAGAACTGCCTGTTTAACATCTTCGAAGAAGCTGATTTTACGAAAGCCCTGGCGGAAATGCACCGTGTCTTAAAGCCTGGTGGCAGACTCTATATATCGGATCCTATTACGAATAACCCGATGCCTGAGAAATTGCGGCAAGATGAACGGCTGCGGGCAATGTGTCTTGCGGGGGCTTTGCGTTATCAGGAATATCTGGATCAGGTTATCGGGGCTGGCTTTGGCACCATAGAGATAAGACAGCGGCGGCCCTTCCGGGTGCTGGCTAGAGAACGGTATGGACTGGCCGAGCATATTTTTTTAGAATCAGTTGATATTGTTGCCTATAAAGTTCCTGTACCTGCCGGCGGCGCCCGGGTATTCGCCGGGGAAACCCTTATCTATTTTGGCAAAGAGCGTTTACGAGATGAAGAGGGCTTCATTATTCCGCGTGACATTCCTCAGCCGGTGTGTCAAAAAACCGCAGCTTATTTTCGTAAGCTAAACCGCCGTGATATGGTTGTGACGGCGCCGACATACCATTACAACGGTCCCCGCGGGACTTGCTGCTAACAGGACAGGCGATGACGGCTTAAAAAGTTAACCCCGTCTGTTAGGAATCTGTCGGCAGACAATATTGTTGATGTAAGCACGCAATGAAAAGATGTGTAGGAGATGATAGGTTGTGGAATATTCGCGTGATTTTATTGGTGAATTTTTAGGAACCTTTTTGCTGGTTCTGTTTGGGTGCGGTTCTGTTGCGGTGTCGGTCCTCTTCAATTCTCACAGCGGCTTATTGCAAATCGCATTGATTTGGGGTGTCGGCGTTAGCCTGGCTATTTATGCCACCAGGAACTTATCTTGCGCCCACCTTAATCCTGCAGTTACTGTCGCCATGGTGGCCAGTAAAAGGATGGGGCTGAAAAAAATGCCGGTCTATCTTATTGCCCAGTTTATAGGGGCGTTTTTTGCCGGACTCATTTTGTACTTTTTGTTCAATCCCTTTATTGTAGCCTTTGAGACGGCGCAGCAGATCGTGCGCGGTACGCCGGAATCTATGAAAGTAGCGAAAATGTTTGGCGAATATTATCAGCTGCCCGGCAGCGAAACCGTCATCTCCATGCCGTTGGCCATCGGGGCCGAAGCTATTGGAACTTTTTTGCTGGTGCTTATGATATTTTCGCTTACGGAAGGCTGCAATCTTGGCCGGCCTGATGACAATGTAGCGCCTTTATTTATTGGCTTATCGGTGAGTTCTGTTATTTGCTTAGTCGCACCACTAACACAGGCCGGGTTAAATCCCGCCCGTGATTTCGGGCCCCGTATGGTGGCCTGGATCTTTGGCTGGGGAAATGCGGCCTTTCCTGACCAAGCCGGCGGCTTCTTCTTTGTGTACATCCTTGCGCCCATCATTGGGGCGCTTGCGGCCGGGCTGCTTTTCACCCGGGTATTGGAGCCGCTCATGAAAAAATCAGCATGCCAATGCAGCTAGGCAGGATTAAGATTAAATAAATGAAGGGAAGGCGAATTTTTATGAAAACAAAGCTCATTTTAGTGGGCGGATTCCTTGGCGCCGGTAAAACAACACTATTAGGAGAGGCCGCCTGCAGACTCAGCCAGGCCGGCAAACAAGTCGGCTTGATTACCAATGATCAGGCAGCCGAATTGGTAGACACCGTATTGCTTGAATATACAAACGCGCTGGTTTCAGAAGTAAGCGGGAGCTGCTTTTGCTGCAACTTTCCGGGCTTCACCGCAGCGATTGCCTATATTACTGAAAAAGAGGCGGTAGATGTTATTATTGCCGAACCGGTTGGCAGTTGTACCGATCTGTCCGCGACCATCTTGCAGCCGCTGAAAGATAAGTTTGCCGATACATTACGGGTTGCGCCGCTGTCTGTGCTTGTCGATCCTCAACAGCTAATTCATCTTCTTGACGGGAGAGTGGCAGGACTGCATCCGAGTGCGGTTTATATTCTCCGGAAACAGCTGGAAGAGGCGGATTTTATTATTATCAATAAGGCAGACCGGTTAAGTCCGGCAACAGCCGCAGCCTTGCAAAAACGCACCGCTGCAGAATGGCCATGGGCTAAAGTCTATGTCATCAGTGCCAAAAGCGGGGACGGCCTGGAAAACTGGTTGAACGATGTGCTGCAGTCTGCTGCCGCCGGGAAGCGCCTGGCTGAGGTAGACTATGATATTTACGCCGAAGGCGAGGCTGTTCTCGGCTGGCTCAACACCACTGTCCACCTGCAACACCAATCCGCGGACTGGGATAGTTATGCCAATCAATTACTGAATGCCTTGCAACAACGCTTGGCCGAGCTGCCGGCTGCGGTCGGTCATGTGAAATTGCTTGTGAAAACAGGCAGCGGTTTCGTGCTTGGCAACATTACAGGCCCTGATAACCTGATAACTGTGCGTGGCTCTGCCGGCGTAGGACAAGCCGCGACAATGACGCTGAACGCCCGGGCCCAGATGGAGCCGGAATCACTGCAAGCTATTGTTTTAGAGGAAATTTCCAAAGCCGGCGGGAGTGCTGTAATTGCAGAATTCGCCGCATTAAAATGCTTAAAGCCAGGACATCCTAAGCCGACTTACCGTTACAATCAAATCATAGCTCAAGTTGCTGAATAAATCAGGTTTTAAGAGGTATAACGAGAATGCGTAAATTTAGTATCAGGAAAAAATTCAATGATTGTCCGTGCACGGGAGCGAATCTGGAAAAATTAATCCATCCGGCTACTCTCACGCTGTTAACAGATGCGGAACTGCACGGCTATAGCATCGTGCAAAAACTTCAGGATATTTGTATGTTTCAAGGCAAAAAGCCTGACCCCTCAGGCGTTTACCGGTGCTTAAAACAAATGGAGCAGGACGGGTATGTAACTGCCGTGTGGGATTTGTCAAATTCAGGGCCGGCCAAAAGGCTATATCGAATAACTGATGATGGTTTGGAATGTCTTAAAACCTGGATAAACACACTAGAGGATTATAGACATTCGATAGGCTTGTTTTTGGATTTTGCCAGAGACCGGCTACAGGCACACTAATTGTTTTCGTCTATCACCAGCATATCGTTGTGGTCAAACTGCCAATCAGCACTATAAGCGACTTCCCAGTAGTAGCCGTCAGGATCTTGAAAATATCCGCTATAGCCACCCCAAAAAAACTTTGCGGGTTTCTTAGCAATTATACCGTCAGCGGCTGCAACGGTCTCCATAAGCTGATCAACCTCAGCTGCGGATTTCAGGTTGATCGCCAGGGTGATTCCACAAAATCCGCCTAAAGTAAGGGGCGGTGGATTTTTTTCATTGATGTCACTAGCTAAACCGGCAATGGGGTATAATTCCAATTTAGTTCCCTGATTGTCAAAGAAAACAATTGGCGGATTGCTGTTTTTTTCGTATGTCTTAAAGCCTATATCTTTATAAAACTGCAAGGATTTTTCCATATTCCTAACGCCAAGACATATAAGATTGATGCGATTCATATAAGCGGGCCTCCCCTTATTTGTTTTCTTTACTTTACCACAACAACTGGCTGCTCGTCACTCGCATTATAACTGTAAGCAGGCGTTCCAAACCAGATACGCCGGAACAAGCGATACTGAAACCGGATGTCAGCCAGGTGTCGCGCGGCAGGCCCGGCAAATAGCCAAAGCTATTTGCCGGGCCTGGAAGTGTTATAACCCGGCACACCCCAAAGATAGGCAGTCCCCTGCGGGACTAAGCGTATCCCGCAGGGCTGCATTAAAACGACAGGGTGAGTGGCTTGTCAAAGCTATAATCGGCCCTTTAGTTTCGGCGACCGCTGCGAGTGTTTGAGGCCTGGCTCTTATAAGGTCCAGTCCAGACTTTGCTGCTGAAGCTCAACCATATGACGATATAAGCCAGCTTGTTGTAACAGCTCGTCCGGTTTTCCCTGCTGGGCAACATAGCCGTCGGCCAAAACAACGATTTTATCCGCATTGGCAACAGTCCGCAGCCGGTGGGCAATAACCAAAACCGTTTTATCTTTAATGAGTTCTGTCAAAGCGGCCTGAATTTTTGTTTCGTTTTCCACATCCAACGAAGCGGTAGCTTCATCTAATAAAATGACGGGCGCGTTTTTCAGAATCGCCCGGGCGATCGCAACACGCTGCCGTTCCCCGCCTGATAATAGCGAGCCATTCTCGCCAATGACCGTATGATAGCCCCGCGGCAGGCGCGCTGTAAACTCATCGCACATAGCCAGCCTGGCCGCCGCTTTCACTTCTTCATCGGTGGCGGACATCCTTCCCAGGCGGATGTTTTCCAGGACCGTGTCATTAAATAAAACGACATCCTGAAAAACAATGGCGTAATTTTGTAGCAGGGTTTCCGGATCGATTGTCGTTATATCCCGGCCTCCCAGCGTAATCTTGCCGGCTGTTGCATCCCAAAACCGGGCCGCCAGTTTGGCGGCCGTGCTTTTGCCGCCGCCGGAGGGTCCTATCAGCGCGGTTACTTCCCCTTGTCTGGCTACGAAAGAAACATCTTTTAAAACCGGCTCGCCGGTATGATAGGAAAATGCGACCCGGGTAAAGGCGATGTCGCAGCCCGGCAGGGTACACTGTTTTTCACCACTCTGGACGGGCTGGGCTTTCATTGCCTGCATTCTCTTTAAGGGAATCTCCACCATGAAAATCTCGGCAATATTGGCCAGTGTTCCGGACAGGGGATCGTATAATCTTGAGGCCGCAATCAAAAAAATCAGGTAGGTCAGCAAGTCGGTTTTTCCGGCCGTTAGTAAAGCGCCGCCTACCAGCACCACTGAGGCCAAACCAAGCCGCAGTACGGCCTGGGCACTGGTTACGAGGGTTCCTGTAATCAGTTCGGAACGGATTTGCGCCTGCTCGGCTGTATCAAGTTTTCTGTCCAAGTCCGCCAGATAACGTTCCTTCATACTGCAGGCTTTTATGTCCTGGATGGTTTCCAGACACTCCTGAATCCCGTCGGCGCAAATTCTTTTGGCTTGATAATGGGCAAGTTCTGCCTTGTTCTGGATATATTTTGAGCCGACAATCAACAGCAAGGCGGCAGGAATAACCCATACCACGGCCAGGCCCAGCCGCCAGTCGGCATAAAGCAGGCCGGCAGTAATCAGCAGTGTGGAAAGGATGGCCCCCAACAACTGGGGCATGGCATGGGAAAAAGCATGTTCCAGCGTTGTGCAGTCGCCCATGAGCGTATTCGTTAGGTCTGCCAGGTCTCTTTGGCCGAAAAAAGATAAGGGAAGCTGACGAAGCTTCTCGGCCAGAGCAATTCTTCTGGCGGCGCTTTCTTCATAGGTGGCCAGGAACACACTGGAATACTGCAGAAAATGACAAAGGTATAACACCAGAAACGTGACGGCTGTAAGCAGCGCATACGTTACGGGCTGGGGAGCCGGAGCATATAGCCCCGTCAGGGGGGGCATCAGCTCGGCCAGCAGCAGGATAAACAGGCCGGCAGGCAGCATCATGCTGAGATTTACCAGCGCACTGTATAAACTGCCTTTGCATAAATTCCGGGCCCCTTTTTCGCTAAGCGCAAATTTACTTTGCAAAAAGTTAAGCATGTTCTGCCATCCTCCCAACCTTCCAGGCAATGGCTGTCTGGTATTCCCGCCACATACCGGCATACACACCCTGCTGCTGCAGTAATTGATCGTGCGCACCTTGCTCTACTATTGCCCCCTTTTGCATCACAACAATGCAGTCGACATTTTTAACCGTAGACAGGCGGTGGGCGATCATCAGTACGGTTTTGCCCTGTGTCAGGTGTTTAAGGGCTTGCTGGATCTGATACTCATTTTCGGGATCGGCAAAAGCGGTCGCTTCATCCAAAACGATAATGGGGGCATCTTTTAAGATAGCCCTCGCCAAAGCAATCCGCTGTTGTTCCCCGCCTGACAGATAAACGCCGCCGGTTCCCACAACCGTATCTATGGCCTGCGGCAGCTTGGCCAGAATATCATCGCACTGGGCCAGCTGGGCCGCGCGCAGCGCGGCTTCCCGGCTGGCCTCCGGGTTGGCGGCGCGGATATTATCCAGCAGACTGGCTTTGAAGAGCCTGGTATTTTGGAAAACAAAGGCGATTTGCCGCATCAGGTCCGCTTCCGGGAACTCCCTGACGTCGATGCCGCCGATTTTTACACTGCCCTCATCTACATCCCAAAAGCGCGGCACCAGGCTGGCCAACGTGGTTTTACCCCCACCGGAAGCACCGACCAGCGCGTAGGTCTTGCCCGGCGGAATAGTAAAACTGACTTGGGCAACAGCCGGCTGGGGATTGCCGGGATAGGTAAACGTTACATTTTCGAACCAGATGCCGGTATCTTTCCTGGCGCCGGCCCGGCTGCCGGCGGGAAGCGTTTTCGCCTGCGTGATGGCATATATCCGGCCAACTGCTTCCTTGGCCGCCATGACGCTTTCGCCCACATACATGATTTTTCCCATCATGGTGGCACATACGGGGACAAACAGCATGTAAAAAATAAGATCCAACAGGAAGCTTTTGTAGTCGGGGGCGGCTAAGATCAGCAATAGGCCGGCCGGGATTAAAAGTAAGGACGGCGCATTAATGGTCATCATAAAGCCGACCAGCGGGACCCGGCAGGATAAGGCAAAAGCCGAAGCAAACCTCCAGTAGCTTGTAATCGCTGCGTGGAAATTCTTAAAAGAGTAAACGGTTTGCTGAAATGTCTTTACAACCGGAATGCCTCTGACATATTCCACCGCAGCGGTATTCATTTCTTCCAGGGCGCTCATATAGCTGTTCATGGCGGCGGCGCTTGTGCCGCCCATCATCTGCCGCAAGAAGAACAGGCTGAACAATGACGGAACCAGGCAAACCAGGCCCAGGCGCCAGTCAAAGACCAAGAAAACGGCCAAAATGGCCAGCGGCATAATGACGGCGCCGGACAAATCCGGCAACTGATGGGCTAAGAAAGCATGGGTTAAACCGGCATTGTCATCAATAATTTTTCGCAGCTTGCCACTGGCATTGGCCGTAAAATACCCCAGCGGCAAATTCACCAGGGTATGCATCGCCGCCTGCCGCATATTTTTTTCCACGCGAAATGCGGCCAAATGGGAACACAGCAGCGCGGCAAAATAAAAAGCAATGCTGGCCAGGGCAAAGCCTACGGCCAGCCAGCCAAACCGAACGATTTCCGCCGCCTGGGTAAAATCCGGCAACACGTTAAGCAGATCGCGGATGACAAACCATAGGCAGAGAAAAGGACCAAGCGACAGCACGGAGCTAACCCCTGACAACAGCCAGGACAATACCAGCAGGATCCGGTAACTCCCGGCAAAGGCAAATAGTCTGGCAAACAAGGAATCATGTTGAATAGCCACGGTTATCCCTCCTAATAGAAAGCAGCGGCAAACATACGGCAATACGCGCAAAAGCTTACTGTCTGCCAACAAAAATAGAAACCGGCTGCAACGCTGCAACTGATTTCTATTGTAAAGAAAACACCGGGGAACGAATACTCCATATAAACGGTTTTAGCTCCATTTGGTTAACGTGATTTGCGGTAAACGGAAGGAGAGGCCTGCATAACCGATTTAAAGGCGCCGGCAAATTTGCTGGCATTATCATAGCCGACATTGCCGGCAATCACGGTGACGCTGTCCTGGGTCTGCAGCAGCATGGCCGCTGCCGCCTGCATGCGGTAGGTTCGAATATAAGCATAAATGGACATGCCGTAAACCGCTTTAAAACAAGAATTCATGGCCGTAAGAGAAATAGCGAAACGTTTGGACAGTTCCTCCAGGGTAAAATGATATTCGATATGCTGTGTTAACAATTGTTTGATTTCCTTGATCTTGTTTACCTGGCTTTTGGGAAAATACGGACGCTCTTCCCACTGCTCCGCAGTGTCAAGGGCACTGAGAAAAAGCAGCAATTCCAGCACCTTTAGTTTGAAATAGCCGTATTTTATTGCCTCGGGAATAGTATAGAGCTCCGAAAAGATATGCTGTATGGACTCTTTAGCCCGGATGACAAAGCAACGCTCGCCGGCACACAGTTTATCGCGCAGCCCGTATAAATCAATCGAAATATCCTTTAGTACGGTGGAAATCATTTGGGCCGCGACTTCGAGTTCGATCCAAACGGAAACGCCGTGATAATGCTCCAGCGGGAAAGAGGCATGGGCGATCCGGTTATTCACTATCGGATTGACGGCAAGATCGCCTTCACTCAAATAGGCGTACATACCGTTGACAAACTCGCACTCAAAGCGGCCTTCCCGGCAATGATTGATTTCCAGGATATCTTTTACATCCTGGTCCGGAATCATGTGGTCCGGGCATTTATCGGTATGAAAATCGTTGTAGGTCAGTCTGATTCCCGGGAAAACCTGATAACTGGTGATGCGTCCCGCTGCTTCAGCATTTTTTAGTGCGTAAACGACACAGTGGTTCGACTGCTGATTTATTACAACATCGCCATAATATAAGAAATTGTTTTGCAGGTGTTTCATAAAAAAATCTCCGCTTATTGATAATAATAATCAATTATATTATACATAATAAAATGTTTTTGTAAAAGATAGAAAAAGCCCCTCATAATCCTGCTGGTAAAAAAAGGAGGGGAGGAAGCTTTCGCCAGCAGTGTAACAAGCAAATATAAATATAATATGATCAAGGCACCGGCATTTTGGTAGGGTATAAGAGACAGAAACGGATGAGGAGTTAGGACCATGAAAAATCTGCTGGTAATAACAAGTCTGTGTCTGGCCTTTAGCCTGGGCTTGGCCCCGCAAGTAGCCAGCCGGGAGTCCGCCTGCAAAGGCGGCCGGATTGAAGTGTCTGCCCGGCCTGCGGGGCCGGGCAAAGCGGAGATTGCCATCAAAGACAACGGACCGGGTATCGATCCGGCTGATATTTCTCATATTTTTGACAGATACTACAAAGGAAAACAAGCGAAAATAAACATCAGGGGGAAATCCGGTGCGAAAGTAAACCTGGCGGCGGGAGTGTTTTTTATCTGCTGTTTTAGGTATACAGCTCATTACAAAAAAATATGAAAAATACAAGCAGGAGTTTTGATTCTGGCAACAAAATATATAAATAAACCACAAAATAAATGTTCTTATTGACGAACTCTGTTCATTGCAAAGAACGAAATGGGGGTCTTTTATGAAAGCGTATAACAAGATTAATGAAGCGGTATTAGTTTCCTTACAAGCCATTGTGGGGGAAAAAAATGTCGTAACCGACGCTGATAAGCTGGTGACTTACAGTCAGGATGAAGTAACGGACAGCCGTTATCAGCATTTGCCGGAGGCGGCTGTGTTTCCGGAAACGGCCGAACAAGTTGCTGAAATTATAAAACTGGCAAACCGGGAGCTGATTCCGGTTACGCCGCGCGGGGCCGGCACCGGCCTGGCGGCCGGGGCTGCGCCTATATATGGCGGGATTGTGCTGGGCCTGGAAAAAATGAACAAAATCCTGGAGGTTAATGCCGAAAACATGTACATGGTAGTAGAAGCCGGGGTTAAAACCCAGGATGTGCAAACGGCAGCCAAAGAAGCCGGCCTGCTTTACGCCGGCGACCCGTCCAGCGGGGATAACTGCTTTATCGGCGGGAATATTGCAACAAATGCCGGTGGGAATAAAGCGATTAAGTATGGGACTACCCGTCAGCAGGTCTATGCTATTGAAATCGTAACCCCCACCGGTGAAATAACCGAGCTGGGGGGATTACTCAATAAAAGCACTTCCGGCTATTCTTTGGAACAGCTAGTAATCGGCTCGGAAGGTACGCTGGGGATCATTACGAAAGCTACGCTGAAATTAATACCGCTGCCGCAATACAAAATGGATTTGCTGGCCGTATTTCCCGATGCGGAAGCGGCGATCGACACGGTGTTTAAACTCCTGAAAGCCGGTGTTGATCCCACTTCCCTGGAGTATATGGATAATGGCGCCGTTAAGATATGTGCCAGATATTTGAAGGAGAGCCTCCCCCACCAGCAAGACGGCAATTATCTCATCATTACCATCGAAACTAACGACGAAGATGCGCTGGATGACAAAGCCGTTCAAATTGATGAGATCTGTAATGCCAACGGCGCAATCGCCACGCTGGTGCCTGATTCCAAGAAAATCTGGGCGGCCCGTAAGGCCTTTGGCGATGCCGTCCGGGAAGAAAGCTACATTCATAGTTCGGAGGATATGGTGGTTCCGGTTAAGCACCTGCCACACGCCATGAAAGAAATCGCCGCTATTTGCGCCAAACATTCGGCTGTCGGCCGGACTGTTGCCCACGCCGGTGACGGCAATATTCACTTGAATATTTTGCAGGGGGATATACCGGCCGAAGCATGGCCCACCAAAATTGATGAAATTCTGGAGGAACTCTTGGCTTTTACCTACCGTATCGGCGGCAAGATGTCCGGCGAACATGGCATCGGCTCCAAGCGAGCCAAATGGATGCACAAATTCGCCGACCCGGTGCAGCTTAAGATGATGCAGGCTATCAAAAAGGCTGTTGACCCTAATCTTATTTTAAATCCGGGCACAGTCTTCCTGATGGAGTGATAGCAGGCATGCTTAAAAGCAATGCTATCAAGCCGGGCAGCGGCTTTAAGGCGGCGATTGGCAGTGCTGCCTCGCTGCTAGTTAGGCCTGCATAGTCAAACAGGACCATTATGGAGCTGCGCTGGCAAGTATTCCAGCGCAGCTCCATAAATAAATTAATATTTTTGAATTTCCAAAATTAAATATCTGAAAATAGCGAAAATATATTGACTGATTTCGTTAAAAGTGGTAAATTTAAATTAAATCACATATAAAAACTAAGTTCACATATATGTACATTGCGGATTTATAAAGCTACGCCCAAATTGTAGCTGATTTATCGAAATGTACATAAATATTGTTCTATATATTGAACTTAATTCATGTATGAGAAATAATGTAAGGCCAGTTTGGGAGGTTGTTATATGTTTAAGCCAGCGGGGGTTTATGCGGCCATGCTGACGCCGTTTAAAACTGACGGCGACATTAACGAAGCAGTACTGCGGCAAATGATAGATTTTATGATTGCCAAGGGGCTGCACGGGGTATTTCCGATCAGTTCGGCCGGCGAATTTGTCCACCTGTCGCTAGCGCAGTGTTATCGTTTTATGGAGGTAGTTGTTGAGCAGACCAGGGGCAGGCTTGCCATAACCCCCGGGGTTAGTTCGACCTGTGCCGAGAATTCGATCAAGCTAACGCGCAAGGCCGAGGAGTTAGGCTGTGATGGTGTTGTCGTTTGCCCGCCCTATTATTATCCTATTAGCCAGGAAAGCCTGGAAAAGCATTTTGAACTGGTTGCCGGATCTACCCAACTGCCGGTTATTTTATACAACATACCGCTGTTTGCCGTACCTATTTCGGCTGATGTTGTCCAAAGGCTAAGCCGGCGCGCCAATATCGTGGGGATGAAAGACTCGAGCGGCAGCATGGTGGACCTGATGCACTATATGGATAAAGTCCGGGGTACCGGTTCTGATATGAATTTCCTGGTCGGCAGGGAAGAAATACTGGCTCCGGCTCTGACTGCCGGCGCCTGTGGCTGTATGACGGCAAGCGCGGGGATTATCCCCGAAATCATGGTAGGGATTTGGGAGGCCTGGCAGGCCGGCGACTATGTGAAAGCCAACCGTGTGCAACAGGCTATGCTGCCGCTTATCAGAGCCATGTTTGCAGCGCCATTCCCGGTTGGCTTCAAGGCAGCCCTGGAAATGCGCGGTTTCGCGATGGGACCGTATAAGCAGCCTCTGTCCGCCGGCGAGGAGGAGAAGCTGCAGGTGGTAAAAGCGGGAATAGCAGCTGCTTTGCAAGCGGTACTTACCTTTATTCAACAGGAAGGCTTAGATAAAACTGAATAATCGTGAGCACAGAAGGGAGTTGGTTGGGAAGCAGACACACCGTGGTTGTCATGCCGCTTAAGCATTGTTATTATCATTTTAAGGCGAACGGTTGGTCAGTAGTTTGGTACATAGGCGGTAGTAATATATGCTGGTAGTTATGACCATTCCTCGCCACATATTCCAGTTGTCGCAGCCGTAGCGGCCAATAAAGCTCCGGAACCCTAAACATCTAAAACTTTATTGGTCAGGGAGGTATTTTACAAATGGAATCTTCAACCACAAGGCAGCAACTCGCGAATTTGGCAATGGACAAAGCCCAGAAAAAACTAGTACCCTTTATCCTGCTTATGTATATATTGGCATTTTTAGACAGAGCCAACATTGGCTTTGCCAAGCAAGAGTTTCAGGTAAGTACCGGCATCAGTGACGCGGCCTTTGCGCTGGGCGCCGGGATATTTTTTCTCGGCTATGCGGTGTTCGAGGTTCCGAGCAATATTATTATGCATCATGTCGGCGCCAGAATGTGGCTGGCCAGGATTATGATTACCTGGGGCATTGTTGCCGCCGGCTTTGCTTTTGTGACAACAGAAATGCAGTTTCTGGTACTCCGCGTATTGCTGGGTATTTGTGAAGCCGGCTTTTTTCCCGGGATTATCTACTATTTAACCTACTGGTTTACTGCCAGCAGGCGCAGTACGGTTATGGGGCTGTTTTACTTTGGGGCACCGCTGTCCTTTATCGTGGGCTCGCCCTTGTCCGGCTTGCTTATGGAGATGGATGGCTTCCTTGGCTTTACCGGCTGGCAGTGGATGTTTGCCGTAGAAGGCCTTATGGCTACGGCAGTCGGTATTTGGGCACTGTCCTACCTTGTTGACCGGCCGGAAAAGGCGACCTTTATTCCGGAAGCAGAGAAGCAAAGCCTTGTTGCCGAACTCGCAGCAGAAAATTCTCAGAAACCGGCAGGCCATGTCAGCGCCTGGAAGGTGCTTGCCAATCCGAAGGTCTTGTATCTTTGCGCCATCTACTTCATGATTCAAATTAGCGTGTATGGCGTTACTTTCTATCTACCCACGCAGGTGGCCGGTTTATTAGGGAAAAAAGTCGGCCTGTTGGTGGGGTTTGTCAGCGCGATTCCCTGGGTCTTTACCTTAATGGCCAATGCTACCATTCCGCGTTACTCTGACAGATCAGGCAAACGGGGTATTCTGGCGGCGGCCCTGATGACTTTGGCCGGCTTGGGGGTTGTTTTCTCGGCCACCGGCTCGCCGCTGATCGGCATAGCTGCCTTGTGTGTTGCTTCAGCAGGCTATTTTTCCTGTCAGCCGGTATTCTGGACTATGCCGACCCGGTTTTTAAGCGGGGTGGCGGCTGCAAGCGCGATCGCCCTGATCAACTCAATCGGCAATCTCGGCGGTTTCGTGGCGCCAAACCTGCGTGTGTGGGCGGAACAAACGTTCCACAGTTCTGCCGCCGGCTTATATGTATTAGGGGCGGCATCCTTCGTGGGGGCCATATTGTTCCTGATTTCCATTCCGATGGGGATTGGCAGCAATACCAAGCCGGCCGTGCCCGCTGACCCAGCCACCGGCGGCCCGCGGCACGCCGTGTAGTGTAAGTGCATACCGCAATAAACAAGAGGAGAAGGGAACATGAGTAAGTCTCAGGCAATTGTGATGAAAGCCAGCGATAATGTGGCGACAGCAGCCCAGGAGCTTTTGCCGGCAACAGATATAGAAGTACAGGTTAACGGCGTTGCGGTTGCTGTTCATGTTACGGAAAAAATTCCTTTTGGCCATAAGGTGGCCATCCGGAAAATTGCAGCAGGCGACAAAATTATTAAATATGGCGAAGTGATTGGTGAAGCAACAACAGACATTCAGCCGGGGCAGCACACCCATGTGCATAATCTGGGCGGTTGCCGCGGCCGCGGTGATTGGGAAGTCTAAGCAGACATTAAGGACAAATCAGGCCTTTTAACATCACAGGAGGAATAGATATGGAGTTTATGGGATATCGCCGGCCGGACGGGGCGGCTGGCATTCGTAATCATGTATTGGTTATACCTACCGTGGTATGTGCAAACCAGGTAGCCAGAGGAATTTCCCAGGCTGTAAAAGGCAGTGTCTGGGTGGAGCATCAGCATGGCTGTTCCCAACTGGCGCCGGATGCTGCGCAGACGGCACGGGTATTTGTGGGTCATGGTACAAATTCCAATGTGTATGGAGTGGTTGTCGTCGGTTTGGGCTGCGAGGTGGTAAGGGCGCAGGAGGTGGCGGCGGAAATAACAAGGCAATGCCCGTATAAGCCTGTGCATTGTGTGATTATTCAGGACGCGGGCGGCTCTTATAAAGCCATTGCGGCGGGCTCCATTGCGGCGCACCGGATGGTTGAACAAGCTTCAAGCCTGGCGCGTGAGCCAATTGCTGTGTCAGAACTGATTCTGGGGACCGAGTGCGGCGGCTCCGACGCCTGTTCCGGCCTTGCCGCCAATCCGGCCCTGGGGGCGGCCAGCGATTTACTGGTCGATGCCGGCGGCACGTCCATTATTTCGGAAACGCCGGAGCTCATCGGGGCCGAGCATATTCTTGCCGGCCGGGCTGTCAGCCAAGAGGTGTCTGACCGGTGCATCGCCACCATCAAGGCCTTTGAAGACAACGCGAACGCAATGGGCGTTGATATGCGCGGCGGCAATCCCACGCCGGGTAATATTGCCGGCGGTTTGTCCTCGATCGAGGAAAAGTCACTGGGGTGTGTTTATAAAGGCGGTACCAGGCCGCTGGTGGATGTTATCGGTTATGCCCGGAAGATTACCAAGAAGGGCCTTATTTATATGGATACGCCCGGTAATGATATTGAGCAATTAACCGGCATGGCGGCCGGCGGCTGTCATATCTGCATTTTTACTACCGGCCGCGGGACCCCGACCGGTTCGGCCATTGTCCCGACAATAAAAGTGGCCTCCAATACGGCCATGTATACTAAGCTGACAGACAATATGGATATCAATGCCGGCACCATAGTTGACGGCGAGGAGACTATACAGCAGGTAGGCCAGCGCATTTTGGCGGAAATGATCAGGGTAGCCTCCGGCAAACTGACTAAGGCCGAAATTCTTGGGCATAACGATTTTGGCATTCAGCGGATTGGCCCGACTTTGTAGGTTGGTAGGGTAAGGGGGCGGATTAACTGCGCTGGTTTACCCTACCAACCGGTGCAGTTAATCTGTACGATAAGCCGGTGTTGGCAGGTTGCAGCGGCAGGTTGCATCCGAAAGTTCTCGTAGCTGTTGACAGGAAAAGAAGCTTTCCTGTAAAATCAGCTTATATGCAGCACGCAAGCGCAGCGGAATTATGTTTGCGTGTTACTATGGGCGTGTTTTTAAATTGTAAAAACAACCCCAAGCGAGAGTGGAGGATTTATGAACAAAAACAAACCGGCAATTGTCAAATCGGCGTCGCGGGCCCTGGACATAATTGAATTTGTTGTGAAGAATCCCAAACCGCCTACTTTTAGCGCCATATTGGATTATATGGATATTCCCAAGAGCTCACTTTCCTATTTGCTGCAGGACCTGCTGAACCGTGAATATCTGCAGATCGACAGTGATACAAGGGTGTATTATCCCGGACTCAAACTGATTCAGGTAAGTGCCGCCTGCATAAATAACACAAATGTTTCCCAGGAAATATGGCAGGGAATTAAGATTCTCAGCGACACACTGGGGGGAGAAACAGCCCATGCGGCTATTTTGGAAGGGCGTTATGCCGTTTACATTGCCAAATGCCAGGGGACAAAAGATCTTAGTGCCGTTTCCAATATTGGTTTTAGAATTCCTGCCCACACAACCGGGGTCGGGAAGGTATTGCTGTCGTCATTAAGCGAGGAAGAATTGGCAGCCAGGCTGGCCAACGTTGAACTGGAACGGTATACGGAAAAAACCATAGTTTCTTATCCGGCGATAGCCGAAGAATTGAAAGTGGTCGCTGAGCAAGGGTATGCAATTGACAATCAGGAGATTATTCCCGGCGGGGTTTGTGTAGCGGCGCCGATATATGATAAAACCCATAAAATGATTGCGGCCATAAGTGCCACTGTGTCGGCAATGCGCTTGACCGATGACCTGTTACAGGAACTGATCAGGAAAGTTAAAGCGGCCGGAGTCAATATATCCATGCGTTTGGGCAAAGTATAGTGATAATTTCAAAAAATCGATAAAATATCTTTGGAAGTGGCAGGAGAACTGTAAGAAATGTAGTACATCATTCATTATATTTGGTTTTTATTTTACTGAACTATGTTCATAAGCAAGAACCAAAGCCGGCCTGATTTACATAGGTTTGTGATTGGGATATTTGAAAAAGCAGGCAAGCCGATGCTTCCGGTTCACTACGTAAACCTATTTTAAGTGTTAACAGGCAGGTGAAAATTTGTTCTTTATATTGAACATAGTTCAAAAATAAGAACAAAAAAGAAATGAAAAGTAATTTGCTGATTAGGGAGGTGGCGAAAATAGGCATTATTCAGGAGCTTTTAGCGGATATACCTATGCCAAGAATGGTTAAAGTCTGTCAAACCTTTGTTGCGCCTGAATTAAACGATGTAGTCGGGACTTTGCAGGCCGAGTTTCTCAAACCGGGTGTGGGCGACCGTGTTTTGCCGGGCAGGCGGATTGCGATTGCCGTTGGCAGCCGGGGCGTTGCCGAGATTGCAGCGATAACCCGGGCGGCGGTTGAGGAAATTAAAAAACGGGGTGGGAAGCCCTTTGTAGTTCCCGCTATGGGCAGTCACGGCGGCGCGACGGCCGCGGGGCAAAGGCAGGTGCTGGCTGAACTGGGGGTAACAGAAGCTGTTGTCGGCTGTCCGATTATATCCTCCATGGAGGTGGTCGAGGTGGGCAAACTGGCCAACGGGCTTGCTGTCTTAATCGACAAACAGGCGTACGAGGCCGACGGCATTGTGGTCATTAACCGGGTCAAGCCTCACACCGCTTATCGCGGACCCTGCGAGAGCGGTCTGGCCAAAATGCTTACCATTGGTTTGGGAAAGCAAAAAGGCGCTGACTCTTGTCATGCCTACAGCTTTAAACATATGGCCGAGCATGTTGTCGCGATGGCAAAAATTAAGATCGAGAAAACCCCGGTATTGTTTGGTATTGCGACAGTGGAGAATGCCTATGACAAGGTAGCCAAACTGGTAGCCGTGCCGGCGGAGGCGATCATTGCCGTGGATCAGCAGCTGCTGCAGGAAGCCAAGGCCGGCATGCCCCGGATCTTGTTTGACCAGATTGATGTGCTGATTGTCGACCGGATTGGCAAGGAAATATCCGGGGACGGTATGGATCCGAATATTACCGGCCGGTATTCCACGCCCTACGCCAGCGGCGGACCTGAGGTTGCCAAGCTGGTGGTGCTGGACTTAACACCGCAGACTCACGGCAATGCCAATGGTATGGGTACCGCCGACTTCACGACCCGCAAGCTGTTTAACAAAATTGATTTTGCAAGCACCTATGCCAATTGTCTGACATCGACCATTGCCATTCCCGCCCGGATTCCTCTTATTATGGAAACCGATAAGGAAGCCGTGCTGGCGGCCATCAAGACCTGTAATGCCCGGGACCTGACAAAAGTAAGAATGGTAAGAATTAAAGACACGCTGCATCTGGGTGAGATCTATATTTCCGAAGCCTTGCTGGCGGCAGCCGGGGCTAATTCGGCTGTCAAAATCGGCGGTGACCCGGCGGCAATGCAATTTGACGGCGGCGGCAACCTGCTCTGGTGAGCGGAACGCAAGCTGCAGATAAAGGGAGAGGGTAATCATGGCGCTATTAAAAGAAAGGCTGAAACAGGGCGAGCAGGTTTTCGGACCGTTTGTAAACCTGTGTCATCCGGCTGTATTGGAAGTGGCTGGTTTAGCCGGCTTCGATTTTGCGATTATTGATACCGAGCATGGCGAGCTATCCTCGGACCGGGCCGTTGATATGGTGCGGGCTGCCAAGCTGGCCGGTGTGTGCCCGGTGGTCAGGGTTTACGGCAATCAGCCGGAGCTTATCGCCAAGGCATTGGATATTGGCGCTGAAGGTGTGCAGGTTCCGCAAATTGGCAGCAAAAAAGAAGCGGCAGCCGCTGTGCGGGCCGCCAAATTCTCACCGGCGGGGACCCGCGGCTGCAACCGGTATGTGCGGGCCGCCGGTTACTCCGCTAAAGACAAATTTGCCTATTTCGGCGGCGCCAATGAAGAAACCGCTGTAATTCTACAAGTGGAAGGCCAGGAAGGCATCGACAATCTGACCGACATTCTCACGGTTAAGGGCATTGACGTATTGTTTATCGGCCCCTATGACTTATCCGCTTCCTTAGGTATACCCGGGCAGGTGGATCATCCGGACCTGGTGGCCGCAATGCAGAAAAATATGAAGCTGGCAAGTGCGGCCGGCATTGCCATCGGCTTCTTTGTCGATGATGTCGAAACGGCTATACAATGGAAACGGTGGGGTATTCAGTATCTATCGTTCGCCGCCGATGTCGGCCTGCTGTACCGGGCCTTCAGCAAAGCGGCCAGGGCATTTAAGGAAGAGAAAGTATAGACAGACGTAAAGGAGGAAGAACCATGCAGCAAAAATGTCAGGGTGCCCGCAGGCTGTGGGCGCAGGTAGATGCGCTGCGGCTGGGGATGAACTGGTCGGAGGACGATACGGATAAGCCGCATATTTTGATTGACGATGTTTTCGGCGAAAGCCATCCCGGCAGTTTTCACCTGGATGTCCTTAGCGACGAAGCCGCAGTCGGCGTCTATGAGAATGGCGGCCGGCCGGCAAAACACCATGTGACCGATATTTGCGACGGCTGGGGCCAGGGGCATGACGGCATGAATTATATTCTGGCGTCCCGGGAAGCCATCGCCGATATGGTGGAAATACACGCCTCGGTTATTCCCTGGGACGGCATGATACTGATTTCAAGCTGTGACAAATCAGGGCCGGCGCATCTGATGGCCGCCGCCCGCATGGACATCCCCACAATTCATATTCCCGGCGGTTCCATGCGGGTGGGGCCGGACATGGGGACCTCCGGCCTGGCCGGACCCTTGTCCGCCAAAGCAAAAAAAGGGCAAGTCACCCATTCTGAGCTGCGCAACTATAAGCTTACCGGCTGTCCGTCCTGTGGCGCCTGTCAGTTTATGGGCACGGCCAGCACCATGCAGTGCATGTCGGAAGCGCTGGGGTTGGCCTTGCCGGGCAGCGCCTTAATGCCCGCGACCTTTGCCGAGATCCGGCGCAACGCCCGGCGTGCCGGCCGCCAGGTGCTCTATCTGGCGCAGCAGGGGATAACTGCCGCCAAAATACTGACACAAGCGGCGTTTGAAAATGCCATTAAAGTGCATGCAGCCATCGGCGGCAGCACCAATGCCCTGCTCCACCTGCCGGCTGTCGCCCATGAGCTGGGGCTGCAGATTGATCCGGCGATATTTGATAAATACAGCCGCGAGATCCCTTATTTAACCAACATCCAGCCCAGCGGCAGGTATGTTACCGAATTGTTCTGGTTTGCCGGCGGTATTCCGATGATTCAATGGCAGATCAGAGATTATCTGGACCTTGATGTTATGACGGCAACCGGCAGGACGCTGGGGGAAAACCTGGAACAGCTGCAGCAGGAAGGCTTTTTTGAACGGGGCCTGAATTACCTCAAAAGCTATAACGTGCCGGCGGCAGAGATTATCCGGCCGGCGGCTAAAGCCAAGCAATACGGTTCGATTGCCGTGCTGAAAGGGAATATTGCGCCGGAGGGCGCGGTTATCAAGTATTCGGCCGTTGTCCCGGCCATGCAGCGGCATGTCGGCCCGGCAGCCGTCTTCAACAGCGAGGAGGACGCCCAGCAGGCGATTATTACCGGCGCCATCAGGCCGGGGCATGTCGTGATCATCCGCTATGAAGGGCCTAAGGGCTCAGGCATGCCGGAAATGTTCATGACCACGGACGCGATTGTATTTGACGAAACCTTAAACGGTACGGTGGCGCTGGTAACCGACGGCCGCTTTTCCGGGGCCAGCCGGGGACCCTGCGTGGGCCATGTCTCGCCGGAAGCCGTCGAGGGCGGACCCATTGCCCTTATTGAGGACGATGATCTGATTGAAATTGACATACCGGCCCGCAGGCTTAGTATCGTAGGCATCGCCGGTGCAAGAAAAACCCCCGGGGAAGTAAACGCCATCTTAGCGCAGCGCCAGGAAAAATGGCGGCCTCCCGTCCGCAAGGCCAGAAAAGGCGTACTGAAAAAGTATACCGAAAGAGCCGTTTCCGCCATGGCCGGAGCCTATATGAAGTAACCGTGGGTGCCTGTAAAACCTGATGAGGAGGCAAAGAAATGCAAAAACAGTTTATGCTGGGCAATGAGGCCATTGCCCGGGGCGCGGTGGAAGCCGGCGTGAAGGTAGTAGCCGGCTATCCCGGCACGCCGGCAACGGAAATTGTCGATCACTGTGCCGGTTTTGCCGGCGTATATGCAGAATGGTCGACAAACGAAAAGCACGCCTTTGAGGTGGCGGCGGCCGGCTCGCTGACCAACCAGCGGTCGCTGGCGGTCATGAAGCACAATGGCACGAACGCGGCGGCCGACTTTTTAATGCACATCAATTTTACCGGCATTAAAGCCGGTATGGTGCTGATTTCGGCTGACGATCCGGGCGGACTTTCATCGCAGTGTGAGGAAGATACCCGGGTACTCATCCATACCTACGGGCATTTGCCGGTATTTGACCCGGCCAGTGTGCAGGAAGCCTATGAAATGACCAAGGCGGCCTATGCGCTGTCGGAAAGAACCGAGGTATTGTTCGCGCTGCGGCCGGTTATGCGCATTAATCATGCCGGCGCCATGGTGACCTACAGCGGCGAAGTGGAATTTGCCGGCCGGCAGCCTGAATATATTCCCGACCGCAGCCGCTTTGTCATGTCCGCTGTGGTCGAGAAAGAACTTGGCGGCGAATTGCGGCCCAAAATGCGTCATCGCTGGCTGAACGAAAAGCAAACCGAGCTTAAGGCGCTCATGGCAGAGTCCCCGTTTAACTGGGCGGAGCCCGCTGACGGCGAGGTCGGCTTTATCGGCTGCGGCATCGGTTACGCGTTCCTTAAGGAAGCGGAGCAGATACTGGGCCAAAAGCTGCCCATCCTCAAGCTCTCCACGCTGCCGCTGCCTGAGAAAAAAATCCTGGAATTCGTCCAAGGCCGCACCAAGGTGGTCATTTTTGAAGAAATTGAGCCGGTTGTGGAAACCCTGATCAAAGAACTGTGCTTTGAAAACAAAGTCAGTCTGGCGATACTTGGCCGCGATACCTTCCTGCCCAAAGAAGGCGAACTCTCCGCCAATCTCATTCTTACCGCCGTCAACGCCGCGCTGGCCGGCCAGGCTTATCCGCTGCAGGCCGCGCAGTATATTCCGGCCCGGACCCGGACGCAGTGCGTGGGCTGCAGCCATCGCGGCCTGCTGATTGCCCTTAAGGAGGTTACCCGGAAAAACGGCGGCGTGGTGACCGGTGATATCGGCTGTCACGATGCCGGGACTTTTGAACCGATGAAGCTGCAAACCACCATCTACTGTATGGGGTCCTCCATTCCCATGGCTTACGGTATTAAAGCAGCCGGTTTTGACAAACCAACCTATGCGCTGATTGGCGACTCGACCTTCTTCCATAATGGCCTGACGGGTTTGGCCAGCGCCATTTTTAACTGCGCTGAGGTTACCGTTGTGATCGGCTATAACTCGACCACGGCTATGACCGGCTTCCAGCCGCATCCGGGCAGCACCAACAATCTGACCCGGGCCGGCCTGGCGCCGATGGACCCGGGCGTGGTGGCCGCGGCCATGGGGGCCAGGGTTTACCGCTGCAACCCTTATCAGGTGGCAGAAACCGTCAGGGTGCTTACCGAGGCAACCGCCCAGCCGGGGGTAAAGGTGGTTGTGGCCGAAGCCCTGTGTTACCTGAAATTCGGGCGGGAAGGGAAAATCTCCTATACCCCGCACCAGGTACAGGTTGACAATGACGTCTGCAACGGCTGCAGCCTTTGTGTCCGTACCTTCGGCTGCCCGGCTATTACCATTGCCGGGGAAAAGGCGGTAATCGACACCAGCAGCTGCAACGGCTGCGGCGTATGTGCAGCTGTATGCAAAAGGGGGGCGCTCAAGTGAAATTTGATTTAGTAATTGCCGGCGTCGGCGGCCAGGGAAATATACTGGCATCGCAGGTTATCGCCAAATGTGCAATGGACGCCGGTTATAACGTGGTCAACACCGAAACCAAAGGCGCGGCGCAGCGGGGCGGTTCGGTACTGTCCCATGTGCGGATCGCCGACGGCGAAATCTATTCGCCCCTTGTCCCCCAGGGCCAGGCCGATGTGCTGCTTGGTTTTGAACCGCTGGAAGCACTGCGCTATATAAGCATGCTAAACCCGGCGGGCAGATACATCATCAACACAGCGCCGGTGCCGACTATCCTGGCCAACCTCCTGGTTGACGAATATCCCTCCCAGGCGGCTATGGTGGCTGCCATACAGGCCAAGGGCCTTGCCGGCTATTTCCTGAATGCCACGCAACAGGCCAAAGCCATTGGCGACGTATTACTGACCAATGTAATCATGCTGGGGGCTTTTACCGCCCTTACCGCTATCCTGCCGGCCACGGCAGTACTCAATAAATTGCTCACCATGGTAAATGCCAGCTTTCATGAGGCCGACACCAGGGCGTTCCAGTGCGGGCGCACCCTGATCCAGACCTGATGGCACACTGAAAAAATTACAGGGGGGATAAAGCGTGCATTTTGAACTTACCGAAGAGCAACAAATGCTGCAAAAAATGGTGCGCGAGTTTGGCGAGAAAGAGGTGGCGCCCGGGGCAGCGGCACGGGATGAAAATGAAGAGTTTGCCCGCGGCTTGTATGACGCCATGGGGGATCTGGGCCTGACGGGCCTGTGTTTTCCGGAGCAGTACGGCGGCGCTGACGGCGATTACCTGAGCTATATTGTGGCCGTCGAGGAACTGTCCCGTTTTGACGACAGTGTCGGCATAACCCTGGCGACTTCGGTCTCTTTATGCCAGTGGCCTATCCTGGCCTATGGCACCGAGGCGCAGAAGCAAAAATACCTCATACCGCTGGTGGCGGGAAAAACCCTGGGCGCTTTCGGCCTGACCGAGCCCAATGCCGGCACCGACGCCGCCGCCCAGCAGACCGTGGCTGTCGATAACGGCGACCATTACCTGCTAAATGGCAGTAAAATCTTTATCACCAACGGCGGTGAAGCCGAGACCTATGTAATTTTCGCCATGACCGACAGGGCCAAAGGGGTAAAAGGGATAACGGCTTTCCTGCTGGAAAAGGGCATGCCCGGCTTTACGTTCGGCAAAAAAGAGCACAAACTGGGAATCCGCGGTTCGATCACCATGGAACTCATATTCCAGGATGTGAAAGTCCCCCAAGCAAACAGGCTGGGCCAAGAGGGCGAGGGCTTTAAAATTGCCATGAGCACCCTGGACGGCGGCCGGATCGGCGTGGCCGCGCAGGCTTTGGGCATTGCTCAGGCCGCTTTTGACCATGCGGTCAAATACGCTAAAGAAAGGACCCAGTTTGGCAAGCCGATCGCCGCCAATCAGGCTGTCGCCTTTATGCTGGCCGATATGGCCACCAAGGTGGAGGCCGCCCGCTATCTGGTTTACCGCGCCGCTTTCCTGAAAGATCAGGGCCGGCCTTTTGCCAAGGAAGCGGCTATGGCCAAAATGTATGCGTCTGATGTGGCAATGGCTGTCACTACCGATGCCGTGCAGATTTTCGGCGGCTACGGCTATTCGCGCGAATATCCGGTGGAACGGCTGCTGCGCAACGCTAAAATTACTCAGATCTATGAAGGGACCAATCAGGTGCAGCGCATTGTTATTGCCAGCGCTTTGTTACGGTAACGGCAGTCAGGAAAATCAAAAATCAATAGAGGTGTGAGCCGTGATTCAGGATATTAAATTCACCGATCTTAAAATCGGCGATAAAGCCAGTATGGCCAAAACAGTAACAGAATACGACATTTATACGTTCGCCGGCGTGACCGGCGACTTCAATCCTATCCATATTGATGCCGAATATGCCAAAACCACTATGTTCCAGGAGCGCATCGCCCACGGGATGCTGGCGGCCGGGTTTATCTCGGCGGTTATCGGCACCGCGCTGCCTGGCGCCAATTCAATCTATGTGGGGCAGGAACTGGCTTTCAAAGCGCCGGTAAAAATCGGCGATACCGTCACCGCCACTGTGGAAGTCATTGAAAAGATGGCGGCAAAGCAGCGCGTCATCCTCAGAACCACAGTGACCAACCAGGACGGAACCCTTGTGGTTGACGGCAAGGCCACCATGTTGAAGAAATAGCGCAAACCCTGATATCGCCCCGCATTGCTTTATCACGCAGGGAATGAAGGCCTACAAGGGTGGTATAAGACAATATATGGTCTGCATGTTGCTTTCTCTTTACAGATTTATCGAGTCTAGTGTTTTGTGTTTCCACTACAGGGTTTTTTCCATAAAACAAACGCTAAACGGCAGATGCTGATGAGAATTGTACCAAAAAACAATTTTGTTTTGCTATAATTAGGAGTATACGTTGTATTCTAGCTGAAACAATGATCCTATGCTTGTATTTTCTTGCTGTTTTTGCAGGCGAAACAAAAAGCATTATACAGGGCCGGGCGGTGAATTAGGTGAACGAGAAGATTCAGTTTTTGCGAGCTAAGGACATACCGGAGCTGGAGTTATACCGGAACGCTGGTGTGGCCCGGGCCGTTTCCCGGCACATCCACCGGGTCTTTAGCCTGAGTGTGGCGGAAGCGGGAGTAGGGATTCATGAGACTAGGCAGGGGAAACAGTATCTAACACCTGGCTGCATTCTGGTTGTAAATGTTGATGAGACACACAGCAGCAGCGTACCGGCTGGCTATACCTATTCAAGCCGCTCCCTGCGGATAGATCCTGTGCTGCTGAGTACGCTGCTGCAGCAAATTACTGGCCGGCGGCAGGAGACTATCCAGCTTCAACAGCCGGTCATTTATCATCAGGCACTGGCCTCACAAATTCGCAGCTTACACAGTAGTCTGGGGGAAGCCGGATCAAGGCTGGAAAAGGAAGGCCTGTTGCTGGATACGCTGGCGAAGCTTTATGCCTGTTACGCCCGTGAAGGGCTAAAATCTGCTGCCCCCGGCAAGGAAGATACCTCGGTATCGCGCGTTTGTGAATATCTGCAAGACTGCTTCCAGGAAAATGTATCACTGGCGCAGTTAGCGGCCATTGCGGGCCTCAGTCCGTTTCACTTAGCCCGCGTATTTACAAAAGAAACCGGTGTGCCGCCTCATACCTACCAGCTTCAGGTCCGCTTAAAAAAAGCCACTGATTTGCTGGCTGCCGGTAAACCGCTGGTAGAGGTAGCCCTTGCCACCGGCTTTTGTGATCAAAGTCACTTCCAGAAAGCCTTTAAAAGAAAATTTGGCCTTACTCCCGGAAAATACGAATGGTAAAGCCGGGCCCCGGCCAGAAGCGCAGCTGTACTCACGAGTACGGCTGCGCTTCTTCTGGCCGGGCCATAGCAGTAATTTTTTAAAATTAACCCATAGTCCGGCAGCAGCAGGCGGGAAATCCTTGACAATAGCCGAAAATAGATTTATAGTAAAACCATATTAGTTTGAAAAGGTGGAATTTTAATGTCGGTCTTGTCTGTTATGGTGGCCTTCAACTAAATAGTTGCAAAAGGTGCAATGCTACGGGATTCCTTCCTGTATTTGGGTTGCCCTTTTGAAAAACATACCTAACAGACTGCTTCTTCAATATCCTTGAGTATCGATGCGTGGCAAGGTGTGCTTGCTGCGCTTCTTTTGTCATATAGGAATATGCTATTGGCCTGCGCGAAGCGTTCTGCACTGTTTTCGGTGTGGTATGTCTTTGGCGCAGGCTGTTTCTATTTCAATTGGTAAGGAGATAATATATGCATCATCATACAACACTTGAATTTGATAAAATAAAACAACTGCTGGCAGATCAGGCGCTGTCCGATCAAGGGAAGGCCTGTTGTCTTGCCCTGGCTCCGTCTGTAAATGAGGCTGAAGTAAAGCGCTGCCTCGACGAAACCACTCAGGCAAAACGTATGCTTCAACAAACTGGTACACCGCCGCTGCCGTCAATGACGCAACTACAAAAGGCAATTGTCCTGATTGAGATTGATGCCCTGCTTATGCCGGAGCAGATTGTACAGGTGGCGACCTTTCTGGTGGCTTGCCGCCGCATGAAAGCATATCTTAAAAAAGCCGAGGCGGCAGATGCTCCCATCGCCTGGTATGGTGAAGGGATAAATGCATTGCCCGGGCTTGAGCATGAGATTGCCCGCTGCATCAGAAATAACGCGGTGGATGACCAGGCATCAGAACAGCTTGCGGCTATTCGCCGGCGAATGGAGGGTACCGTGGCAGCCGTTAAAACCAAGCTTGCTGCACTGCTTAGAAAAAACAAAGCCTGGTTTTCCGAAAGCTTTGTTTCCCTGCGCAATGGCCGCTATACGCTGCCGGTCAAACGGGAACACAAGAATGATGTTGCCGGTACAATTGTCGATCTGTCGCAAACCGGAGCGACCTGTTTCATTGAACCAGCCGCTGTGGGCAGGCTGCAGTCGGAGCTTGCCGCCCTGCAAATGGAAGAAGACAATGAAGTCAGGCGTATTCTGTATTCGCTGACAGCCCATATTGCCGATAATCTGGCCATTATCAGGGTAAATATAGAAACAATGGAGAAACTGGATTTTTTGTTCGCCAAAGGCAAGCTTAGCCTGACGATGAATGCAGCTCCTGTCAGCATAAATGCCGGCCGGGAGATCCGCCTTATCAAGGCCAGGCACCCCTTACTCCCGCCAGCTGCCGCGATTCCCCTGGATTTTGCAATTGGCGCCCAAACGACGGGTGTGATTATTACCGGCCCGAATACAGGCGGCAAAACGGTGGCGCTAAAAACCATCGGCTTGCTGTCGCTTATGGCGCAGAGTGGGCTGCATGTTCCCGCCGATGAAGACAGCAGTTTATGTCTGCATAATTTAATATTATGCGACATTGGCGACAAGCAGAGCATTAAGGAGAATCTCTCGACATTTTCCTCCCACATGAAAAATATTATTGAAATACTGGAGCAGGCCAATCACGAATCGCTGGTGCTGCTTGACGAACTTGGTTCGGGAACAGACCCCGCAGAAGGAATGGGCCTGGCAGTTGCGATTTTAGATGAACTCAGCGCCCAAAAATGCCTGTTTGTGGTGACCACCCATTATTCCGAGATCAAGGCATACGCGGCAAACAAGCCCGGGCTTGTCAATGCCCGCATGGCCTTTGACAAAGAGAGCCTTCTTCCGCTCTATCGCCTTGAAATCGGCAAGGCCGGTGATAGCTGTGCGCTGTATATTGCGGAACGGCTGGGCATGCAGCCGCACTTGATCCTGCGGGCTCATGCGGCTGCCTATGGCGTTGCCCAGGGAGTGGCCAAACCCGCCCAGCCGCCTCAACGGGCCCCGGACCAGAAGAACGGCAGGCCGGTCCCCCGCATTGAACGAGAAAAACCGCCGGCCCCAACCTCCTGCCGTGGGAAATTTGCTGTTGGTGACAGTGTAATGGTCTATCCGCATAAAGAAATCGGCATTGTCTATGCCGGCGCCAATGCAAGGGGCGAGGTGGGCGTTCAACTCAGGGACAGTAAAAAAATAATTAATCATAAACGGCTAAAGCTGCAGGTGGCCGCCAGCGAACTGTACCCGGATAATTATGATTTTTCTATTGTCTTTGACAGCGTAACCAACCGGAAAGCCCGCAAGCTGATGGAAAAACGGCATGTAAAGGACACTGTTCTCATCGTCAAGGAAGGGGATGAACAAAATTAGCTGAGGCTTTTTAGTCTTGCCGGGGTAGATTTCGTCATTAGCAGAAGAATAACTTGCAGGAGCAGCATTACGGAAAATAACTGGAAGCCGCTTTGATAGCCGGTGGCTTGGATGTAGCCGGACAACAGCATCGGCCCCCAAAACATGCCGATCCCCCAGAACAGATAATAAATGCCGGCAATGGCTCCCTTGCATCCTGCCGGTACTCTTTCCGTTAAAAAAGCCATAGAAGCGAGATAATAGGCGCCTAAGCCAAAACTGGCGAAACACAAGATCAGCGTGAGGGCAAAATAATGAAAATACACGGCTGCGGCAATACCGGCAGCGGCGACAAGCATACCGGTGACCATAAATAATAGGCGCCCCAGCCGATCAGACAGGTAGCCGATGGTTAGCTGAGCCAGGCTGATTGCAATATAAAACGCTGAGAAAAAGAGGTTAATACTGGCTTGACTATATCCTTTCACAGTCAGCAAAAAGGCGGGAATAACGGTCATAAACAAGCCGAATCCTGCTCCATACAACGTAATTCCCCACAGGACGGCCGCAAGCTGAGGGTTTTTTATCAGCAGCAGGTAATCACTGGGCGAGATTGTTTCTCCGGTTGTAGGCCGCCTGTCCCCGGAGGGCTGCAGGCCATAGCCAATGATGAGCATACTAATAAAGCAAAATACGGCGTAAAGCAAGAACACCTGCTGATCTGACCAGTCTTTCAGCAGCAGGACGCGAAAGCCTGGCCCCAAAGTCAGCCCCAGGTAAATAGCAGCATTATAAACACCAATCGCTTTTCCCTTATTGGCGAAATAACGGACCGACAATAGAGCCGGCACCAGGCTTAGCAAGGGGGCCTCACCAATTCCCTGCAATACTCTGCCGAGAAGAAGCAAATAAACATTATTTGTAAAGTAGAATAATAAGCCGGCAAGGGTGCTTAGCATATACCCCAGCAGTATAAACGGCTTGGAGCCCCAGCGGTCGGCCAGCAGACCGACAGGCAGCTGTGACAATACCTGGGCTAAGGCATATGCGGCTGCCAGGTACCAAACAGAGGCGCTGGAGTTGGTCTGAGTAATAACAACCTTGGGCAGTAAAGCCAGTACCATGCCATCGCCTGTCATCAGTAAAAAAACAGCGAGACTCAATAGGAACAGTTGATAGTGTTTTTGCATAGGGGAGCTCCTTCTTTTGCCATAGCAAAATAATAAAGTAAGGCAGGTGCCTTACTTTATTATAGACGCGGCCAAAAAAGGTTTTTTCACCGGGTTCAAGATGATATTTTACTTATTTACAGAATCCTTGCGATAAGCCTGGGGCGTTAGTCCTTCCCACTGTTTGAACAGCCTGGTTAAGGATGCCTGATGTTCGTAGCCGACCTGCTGGGCAATCGCCAGTATACTGTAGTTTGTTTCCCGGAGCAATCGTTTGGCTGCCAGCAGTCTTAACTTTTGCAGATAGGTCTGTACGCTGACTCCCATTTTCTTCTGGAACCACTGGCTGTAATAACCGGCATGATAATGTTCTAAGGCCGCTAATGTCTGCAGCGAGATGCTGGTATGATAATGGTTGTGAAGATAGCGAACAGAAGGATATTCCTGCTGCTGCTGGATTAATTGAAATGAATAATAGAGCAGCTGATTCAGAGCTGCGGTACTCGTTTTTTCCGCCTCACACTCGTTCAGCATCAGGAACCGCAGGGCACGCCAGCGGTCGTCAAACTCCAAATACTTTACGTCGTCGTCAGCACAGTTAGGCGAAAGTAAGGTATAGGGAATATAAAATACCAAAAATTCATTTCGATCTTTGGAATAGTAGCTGTGCTCACATTCCGGCGGCAGGAAAAGAACATGGTGATAGTCCAGAAGCAGCGACCGCTGCCCTGATGCTAAACGCAACGTTCCCTGTAATGGCAGAATTAAGTGCCCAAATGAATGGCTGTGCGTATGCTCAATATCCATAAACTGTATTTTTTCAGCGAGGGTTGAACAGATTTGCTTCACTAGTTTTACCTCCGGCTAACTAACCTTATCGAATGAACTTAGCATTAGTATATAGCGTCTGACCTGCTCTGACAACTTTTCTTTACATCGATAAGCAGTATTGCTTTTGCCATGTGGCTGCCTAAAAACGTATGTATGATTTATTTACAAGGGGATAGCCAATAAGCCAGCAGGTTAAGGCGGCCAGGCTGATAAAGCCGGATAGGGTGCGGGCTTGAATTAACGTCAATTTATCGTTAATATAATGATTGAAGAGGTGCTGTGGATGCAAGAGTACGATAGTAAAGAAGCTCTAATCGCTGCAATTCAAAAGGCGTATACTCTTTTTGACAAAGAGTTTGACGATGTTCCGGCCGAAGAAATAAATATCCGTATTAAAGAAGTGGACCGAACGCCCCAGGAAATGCTTGCCTATCAGCTGGGCTGGCTAAATCTTATCTTGGGCTGGGAGCAAGCGGAGCTGGCCGGCAAAAAGGTGATTACTCCGTCCCCTGACTACAAATGGAACCAATTAGGGCCGCTTTATCAGCAGTTTTACAATGAATACCGCGGCTATTCCCTGCAAGACTTACGGACCTTGTTTAAGCAAAGTATGGAAAAATGGTGCGCCTGGCTTGAACAGTTAAGTAATGAGGAACTTTTTACAGCCAATAGGCGCCAGTGGACAGTAACAAATGCCAACTGGCCGCTGTGGAAATGGGTGCATATCAATTCAGTCGCACCTTTTAAGACATTCAGAGCTAAGCTTAGAAAGTGGAAAAAGCACCGGCCATGAGCAGTCGCCAAAAAGGTTATTATAGTGCGGAAACTTTGTTCTGTTTAGGTGTGTATGAAATGCTTTTCAGATACAGTTTAGTTTAAAAAGTAATAATACTGTTAAATTCTCTGAGCCCTGCTGTTCAGAAAGACGATCCTGATTTTACCTGACCGAATGATAGTATACTGTCTGCAATTGAACAGGCAGTTTTTTTATGTTTTATCCATAAATGACAATTTATGACATGGAAATTACCATATAATTTATTTATAGTTTGTCTGAATTGCAGTATTTTGCAGAACGAGGAGGTAAGCGTGTAGTGCGGAAAAGAGTGAGTGTCTTACTAGCAGTAGCAGCATTGGTTATTTCTATCATAATAGGGGGTTGTTCCGGCGTGGAAAAGGTAGCAATACCTGTTCCGCATGAAAAATATCCCGAGCGGCCTATTACTGTAATTGTTCCATACAATGCTGGGGGCGGATTGGACCTGACAGCAAGGTCATTAGAAAAATTAGCTGTTAAGCATCTAGGACAGCCATTGGCCATTGTTAATAAGCCGGGGGGGGCCGGGGCTCTTGGTTGGAACGAACTGGCAGGATCACCTTTAGATGGATACACCGTTGGTGCAACTTCTAATGAACTAATATTGCTATCGCTCTACGGCACAGGAAAATACAACTATGCAACCGCATTAAGCCCAATTATGCAGGTAACAGCAGTACCACTGCTGCTGGCAGTACAAACCGATCAACCCTGGCAAACACTAAGTGACCTGATTGAACATGCTCGAAAGCACCCAGGACAATTAAAGTTTGGGAATGTAGGCACAGGCTCATTTGCTCATGTTCTATGTGAGATGCTTAATCAATCTGCGGGTATTAATATTGAGCAAGTTCCTTTCTCCGGGGCAGGTGAGACGATACCGGCATTATTAGGCGGTCATATTCAGCTTATTTTTGTTAGTCCTGTACCCATCAAAGAGCATGTAAAAAATGGCACAGTAAAAATTTTGGCCATAACCGGTGAACACCGTATGGCTGATCCAGTGTTTGCTCATGTACCAACTTTTAAAGAGTTAGGCATTGATATCACTATCGACAACTGGCATGGAATCGCAGTCCCAAAAGAGACGCCGGTTGCGATAAAAAATAAGCTGGCGGAGGGGTTCAAGGCTATCGTAAATGATCCCGAATTTAAGGAGAACATGGAGAAGGTCGGAAATCAGGTCGAGTACCTAGGCCCCCAGGAGTCAACAGATAAATGGATTGCTGATAGCCAAAAGCTACAGAAAACACTGCAGGAAAGCGGTATATTAGAGCAGATTAAAACCCAGAAAAAATAATAACGTAGGAACAATAATCGAATGCGCCGCCCTCATCCTCCGGATAGGGCGGCTTTTTAATTATCCCTATTCACGGAACGTGTGCTCTGTGCGGCGCTAATGCCGAACGTATGGCCTGATGAGGGATTGGGAATGGCAGGCACTGCCCAATATCAAATTTGCCAGTAGCTTGCAGCTCAGTTGCTGAGGCTGGGGACGAATGGGGGACAGAATGCATGTTCAAATCCAGAAATCTATTTCTGTATATACACAAAACAAAAAATAACCCCCTGATTTTATAGGGGGTTAGGAAATGTACTCTCTTTAAATATATATACTTTTTAATTTATGAAGCATTGACATTTGCTGTTGTATTTGCCACGATCACTGCTGCTGCAGGAAGGTCATAAACGCCTGGCGTAGCTGGCTGCTGTCCCTTAGCCCCTGCCTGTAGGCAATTTCCGCCGCCTGCCCGGACTCCAGCGCCGTGAGGGCCTCGAAATCCATGACCAAACCGGTCAGTTCCGGGTGCTGGGCCTTCAGTGCCCGGCCCAGGGCCAGCAACTGGTCCAGGGCGGCACTGACTTCCCGGGCTGTCTTACTGTAGCCGGCATCATTGGTACCGGCCAGGTTGAGGATCTGGTCTACTCTGGTAAAAACGTAGTGGTCAAAGGCCTGGTCTAATATCCGGTTTAGCATAACCCCTTCCTCCCGGCCGGCCTCTGGCCGCCGGCGCTCCAAGCCCGGCGGCGGGCCGGCAGCCGGGATGCTGCGGTTTCGGCCGTGAATAGTTGGCCTGAGCCGGGTTCTTGTTTTGTCAGACACCTGTATACCCCCCATACTTAGGCTGGGGCAGAACGCTTTAGGCCCTGCCGCCAGCTTTTTACAGGGGGAAATTAAAAAGAACGCGTGCGCAGGCTTTACCCTACACATGCGTTCTGCTTCGATGACTGTTATAGCCCCAATACCAAATAAGCCGGATATACCCGGCCGACAGCAAGGCGGTCAAACAGGTAAGTCAGGGTTGGCCCTGCTGCTGCCAATTGGCTGCTGGGGAGAGAGGGAATAATTTGCTGCGTCAGTCGCACTAACAGCCCGGCGCCGCCGGCAATGTCCCCTTATACCCGCGTCCCCCGCTTGTGCTGCGGCAGAAGGGCGGTGTATAATAGAAATGTCGTCGTGGACAGCTAGACTGTTACGTGTAGGTGCTGCGTTCACCTTGCGCGGGCCTGGAAGTGCGGTAACACTTTCAGGTCACGGCGGCTTTTTAATTTCCACCTATTTCTAATTATAGCCTGTTTCCGGTAAATTGCAAGAAAAGATCAGCGAGACCGCCGGAGAATTTTCCGGCCGGGCCGGGGAACCGGATAAAAGTTTATACAGCACGGACAGCGGCGTGAATAATTTGACAAAACAGTAGTAAAAGTAGCATTATATAGTTTGTGAGTCGATTTATTTCCTGGGGTGGCAAGGCCGGCCTGGTGATCTAAAGAGAAATAAGGAGGAAAATAAGCGTGGACAATGAGGAGCAAGTGCAGCGCGGTCTGAAAAACCGGCATATCCAAATGATTGCGCTGGGCGGGGCGATTGGCACCGGCCTGTTTTACGGTTCAGCCTCAATGGTGCAAATGGCCGGCCCGGCGATCACGCTGGCGTATTTACTGGGCGGCAGCGTGATCTTTTTTATCATGCGGGCCTTAGGCGAGATGGCGGTCGAGCATCCTGTTTCCGGCTCCTTCAGTCAGTACGCGTATCAATACTGGGGCGAGCTGCCGGGGTTTATTGCCGGCTGGAATTATTGGTTTAATTATGTAATTGTACAGATGGTGGAATTATCGGTGGTGGGTATCTATATTAATTACTGGTATCCCGGTATTCCCACCTGGGTGTCGGCGCTGGTCTGTTTAATTGTGGTGACCTTTATTAATACCATTAATGTAAAGGCTTTTGGGGAAACTGAGTTTTGGTTTGCCATTATTAAGGTTCTGGCCATTATCGGCATGATTGTGTTTGGCCTGGCGATGATCCTGTTTGGGGTAGGCAACGGCGGCCAGCCTGTGGGGATCAGCAATTTATGGGTCCATGGCGGTTTTTTCCCAAATGGCTTGCAGGGGGTTGTTTTGTCGCTGGTGCTGGTTATGTTTTCCTTCGGCGGCGTAGAGCTGGTCGGAATTACGGCCGGCGAAGCGGAAAACCCGCACAAGACGATTCCCGCCGCCATCAATCAGATCGTATGGCGTATTCTGCTGTTTTATATAGGGGCGCTGACGGTTATTTTGATGATTTTCCCCTGGAATCAGATTGGCGCAACCGGCAGCCCCTTTGTGCAGATATTTTCCTATGTGGGCATTCCGGCCGCGGCCCATTTACTGAACTTCGTGGTCCTTACCGCCGCCGTATCGGCCTATAACAGTGCCCTGTACAGTAATGGCCGGATGCTGTACGGGCTGGCCAAACAGGGAAATGCCCCGAGAATGCTGGCTAAGCTGAATTCGGCAGGAACGCCGGTCAATGCTGTTTTGGTTTCCACAGGGTTTACCCTGATTACCGTGCTGCTGAGCTACCTTAATCCGGAAAAGGTCTTTTTATATTTGATGGCTGTGGCCACGATATCTATTATTATTAACTGGGCGACCATTGTGCTTGTTCAGCTGAAATTCCGCCAAGCCCAGGAGCAGGCCGCTAAGACGCCGGCGTTCAAGATGCCCTTGTATCCGCTGGCCTCTTATGTGAGTCTGGCATTTTTGACCGGCGTTGTCGGCATTATGGCCTATATGCCTGATTTGCGTTTTTCCGTATATATTGCCCCCGTCTGGCTGCTGTGCCTGTATATCGGTTATAAAGTAAAGAACTCGGCGCCGTAATCGTAAGCCGATTATATTTGCGCTGTTTACGTAATTTATTTCCGATGCATCTGCTGGTGGCGCCATAAATATAGAATAGCCGGCAGGGGCAAGAATTTTCTTTTTTACCGCTGAAAAAATATGCTATACTAATTATACAGGCTGCTCGGGGGACGGTTAGCCCCTTCCTTTTCAGGAGGGGGGGACGATGAGTATCTATGAAGCATTGACATTTGCTGTCGCATTTGCCACGCTTATGGTATTGGTCACGACCAAAAAGAAATAACCGCCCCTGTGCTCAAATAGTGGCGATTATTTCTTAATAACGTTAACTTGGGCTAACCGTTTTCCGGTTAGACAGCCTGCGGGCTGGCGTGTTTGGGCACGTCAGTCCTTTGCTTATATTATACCCATAGATTGAAAAATATGCAACCGGTCAGGAAAATCTCTGCCGACAGGGTGTAAATTACTTACTCCTGTATGAAAATAGATGCATTGACAAACAGTAGTGTATAAAACCGTTGACAGTTGGTTTATATATAAGGCTATAGTTTATAACGGCGCAACACCCAGCTGTGTCTTTGCTGCTTTGCCGGTTATTTTCAGAAACGAGGAGGATTGCTATGCTGTACAGAAGGTTTGGTAAAACGGGGGAAATGGTCTCGGCTCTGGGCTTTGGCTGTATGCGGCTGCCGGTTATCGGCAGCGACCCTACCCATATTGATGAGGAAAAGGCCAGCAGTATGATCCGGTACGCGATTGATGCCGGGGTCAACTATGTGGATACGGCGTATCCGTACCACGGCACCGGCTTTACCCAGGGGGGAGCAAGCGAGCCGTTTGTGGCCAAAGCCCTGCAAGACGGCTACCGGGACCGCGTCAAGCTGGCGACAAAACTCCCCAGCTGGCTGATTAAAACAAGGGCCGACATGGATAAGTACCTTAATGAGCAATTGACACGCCTGGAGACCGAGGCCATTGATTTTTACCTGGTACACTCGCTTAACAGCGGCACATGGCCTGTCCTAAAGGAAGCCGGCATCAGCGGGTTTTTGGACCAGGCAATCAAGGACGGCCGCATAAAATACGCCGGTTTTTCCTTCCATGATCAGGCTTCGCTGTTCAATGAAATCGTGGATTATTATGACTGGTCATTCTGCCAGATTCAGTATAATTATTTGGACGAGGAGTATCAGGCCGGCAAGCAAGGGTTAGAATATGCCGCCGCTAAAGACCTGGGGGTGGCGATCATGGAGCCTTTGCGGGGCGGCAATATCACTAATCTGCCCCCGGCTGCGCTGGCGGTGCTGGCAAAAGCAGACGTAAAACGAACACCGGCCGAATGGGCCCTGCGGTGGGTATGGAACCATCCGGAGGTGTCGGTGGTATTAAGCGGGATGTCGACGATGGAGCAGGTTGTGGAAAATGTAAAAATAGCCCAGGCCGCGGCGGCACGTTCGCTGACTGCCGGGGAACTGGGGTTAATTGAGGAAGTTAAAAGGATTTTTCAGGAGCGGATCAGGGTCAACTGCACGGCTTGCTCATACTGCATGCCTTGTCCGGCGGGGATCAATATTCCTAATTGTTTTGCGACATATAACGACCATCATGTTTTCGACGGTACGCCGGCAGCAAGGCAGCGCTATGCAATGCAGAGCAAATTAGCGGCGCCGGCATCCAAATGTGTGGAATGCGGCAAATGCGAGAGCCACTGTCCCCAGGGGATTAAAATCCGGGAAGAGTTAAAGAATATTACCGCCTTATTTGAATAGTTCAATGGCTTAGGTAAGTATTGGCAAAAAGCAGTAGTGGAAAATACTACTATGTCCGGGTATTGCAAAATTCCCGGCGCCAAAGCTGTGACAGCCTGTTGCGTCGCGGTTTCCAATACCAGGTCAATCATCCCGCCGGCCAGCCTCTTCTCAAGCTCGGCCGGCGATACGGCAGCAACCGTAGCCGGCATCGTTTTTATTCTTTCTCTATTGGCATCGTAAACACAGGTGACCTTAATGCCGGCCCGGAGTTTAGGCGTTCGAACAAATACTGGCCGATTGTGCCAAAACCAATCAAAGCAGCCTGCCTTTTCACATGGATCACTCCTTATAGAATAAGTTTTGTAAACAAGAGCCACCATTGTTTACAAAACTTATTTTTTTGCTTTAGTGTTTTAGGGGGATATTCTGATACTAACAGGTATATTTTATTGGCGATGTCTCTCCATTATCTGGATAAGGCGGTCAATGGCAGCAACAGCCGCCTGGTGATTTTGTGAGAAGTTTATGCGGAAGCTGCGGGTAAACTGTGAGCCAAATTCCGTTCCGGGGGTTACCGTGACACCGGCCTGAAGACGCAGAAGCTTTACAAATTCCTGGATGGTAACACCCAGGGCCGGCAGAGACGGGAAGAGATAACTGCCCGCCTCGGCGGTTCTTACGGCAATGCCGTCAACGGCGCGCAATTTTAAAAGCAAATTGTCGCGAATGGCCTGGTGCTGGGCAAGCCGCCGGCTCATCCAGCCTTGCGGTTCGGCAAACCAGCATTTCAGCACCGCCTGGCTGTAGCCGCCGGCGCGCAGCGAGACAATGGCCTGCAGCTTTTCCATACGATCAATGATTTTAGCGGCGCCAAATGCCACTCCCAGGCGGTAGCCGCTTAGGGATTCTGTTTTGGACGGTCCCATGATGGTAATTACCTTTTCGGGATCAATACGGTCCTGCGCACATAGATGCGTATAGGTTCGGCTTTCAAAGACCTGACGCGAGTACAGTTCGTCGGCAATGACGAAGACGCCGTACTTTTGCGCAAGATCCGCAATCGCCCATATCTCAGCGGGTGAATAGATTACGCCGGTGGGATTGTTAGGGTTAGAGAACAAAAAGAGTTTAACACCGTCTTTAAAAGCATTTTCAAGCTGGGTTAAGTCCAGACCTGCGCAGTCGCTTGTCTGAAAATAGTTCATCTGTACAGGCACAGTCTCACCGTCAAAAAATTCAACAAGCTTGCGGTTGGCAAAATAGTCGGGCATTACAATAGCAACTTTGTCACCTCTGGCGACAGTGGCGCCCATGGCCAGGAAAAGAGCCCCCTGTGTGCCGGGGGTGATAATAATGTTCCGGTCGGCATCAATCGCTGCACCAGTAAAACCGGCAAGCTTCAAAGCGGCATCCTCGCGCGTGCTTTTACTGCCGCGATATTCGGTATAAGCCTGCCTGCCGCCGAGATGAACACCGGCGGTAAAGACGTCCAGCGCGCCGGGAACCGGCGCAAAGGCGTCGACATCACCATGGGAAAAATCCACCGGCGCGCCGGCAAGCTTTTCTCCCGGCAGTTTAATTTCCTCCGTGTTTTGGCGCGTTTCCTGTCCGGGCGCGCTCTCGACACCGATTTTTAAAAATTTTTCATTAAGTAAGTCCAAGTGTCATTCCCCACTTCCTGTTTAATGGCGGTCAACCTTTGTGTTTTACAGCGGCAAATTTGCTTTGTGCTGCAATAGCAGGCTATATTATAATAATAGTAAGTTTTACCATTGGCTTCAAATACTTAAAATTATATAGAAATATATGATTTTATTTATATTGCAGAAGGAGTTTTATGCTGAAAAATATGGATTATGTATATGCGGTTTATGAAAATAAAAGCTTTTCCAAGGCGGCTCAGCAGCTATATATTTCGCAGCCGGCACTTAGTGCGGCCATTAAAAAGGTGGAAGAAGAAATTCAGCTGCCGCTTTTTGACAGAAGCTGCAATCCCATACAATTGACACCGGCAGGCGAGTACTATATTGAATCAACAGAAAAAATTATGGCAATAGAAAAGGAAATGGCGGCGCATTTCAACAGCTTGAGCAATCAGGGCACAGTGCATGTGGGCAGCGCTTCATTTTTCTGTGCATACATTCTGCCAACCATTGTGCAGGACTTTAAAGTGAGATTTCCGGGTTATTCGGTAAATCTGCTGGAAGCCAATGCGGACGATCTTGTCAAATGCCTGCGGTCAGGTATTGTTGATATTATCCTGGATGTGGAGAAATTAGATGCCAATAGCTTTAATCCCCGGGTGTGGGCGGCCGAACAAATTGTGCTGGCCGTACCGGCAGCTTATGAAATTAACCGCCGGCTGGCGAACTATCGTCTGACCTTTGCCGATATGGGCCGCGGCAGATACCGGGAGCAAACCTGCCCCCAGGTAAGCCTGAAACAATTTGAGCAGGAACCCTTTTTGCTGCTTGAAAAAGGAAACGATATGTATCAGCGGGGGTTGAAAATGTGCCGGCAGGCAGGTTTTGTTCCCAAAGTCGCCATGTATCTGGATCAAATGCTCACCGCCTATTATATTGCCTGCAGCGGCAAGGGAGTTACCTTTGTGCGGGCCGGAGTCACCCATTACCTGGAACCTACAAATAAATTGTTTTTTTATAAAACTGATGATGAAAATGCAGTTCGCAATATTATGCTGTATTGCAAAAAGTCACAGCCGCTCTCACAAATCGGTAACGATTTTATTAATTTCATGCAGGAGAGGGAGTTTGCCATGTAGCCGAAAAGCCGGTCTGCAGCGGCCGGTAAAAGGGGAAAGCCGACAATAAAAAGACAGCCTGACGACACGTGTCAGGCTTTCTTTTGTCGTTGAGGGACACCAGGCAGGGAGCTGCTATCCGGAGCTTGATCTACCAAGGAAAAATTGACAGGCAGGCATATTTTCAGATAATGATCCAGGATCGCCAGACTGGCAAGCGTGCTGGCCTTGGGGTATTTATGGGTTATTTTGTAGCAGATCCGCTCAGGGGGGGACTCGGAAAGATAGGAGATGCTGAATTCTCCTCTACTTTTGGCCATTCGTGCAACAGACAGGGGCACGATGGCCCATTGCTTATCCGAGTACAAAAAGGAAAAGATCAATTGGACGCAGTCCAGCCGGATACAGTTACTGTTTAAAGGGTCCCACCACTGGTCATGCCATATTTTATAACTGGGACCGGAGGCCAGAAACAGTTCATAATTTGAGTCCAGTTCACTGGGGTGCAGGACCCGGGACGCTGCGCCGCCGTCAGTGCAGGGGCGCAAAACCACCATTGGCTCACTGAATAATTTATCGACTAGAATTGTTGGATAGGATCTTTCCAGCAAAGTAAAACCGACATCAACCTGCCTGCGTTCGAGAAGGTCGTATAAATCCGGAGAATGAGAGGTGGTTACGCTCAACCGTATCTTGGGCCGGTGCTGGCATAAGGCGTGGTAAAGCGGCGGAAACAGAGCATAGTTGAGACTGTCCAGGGTACCCAGCGTCAGCAAAAGCCTGGGGTTTTCGGATTTAAGCGCCTGCGCCTGATTCCACAGAACGCTCCAGCGCTGGGCAATATCCAGAAACTCTTCGCCTGCAGGCGTCAAACGAATGGATTTGGAACCTTGGCCACGCTCAATCAGGGCCGTTCCCAGCTCGGACTCAAGGTCCTTTAACCGTTTGCTGACTGTCGACTGGGCCAGATTCAACTGCTCGGCGGCCCTGCTGATGTTCAGCATCCTTGCCACCGCCAGGAAAGCCTCCAGGCCAGCGTTATACATAATGCATTCCCCGCAATCTTATCGAATATTGGAATATGTTATATCCAAATATCTCATTTTACTTATAAGTTGAATTACATTAATATTAACTCAGCAAGAGAATTCAGTCAATAATGAGTATTTAGAATGGAGTGAAGAATATGCCCAAACGCGGCAATGAAAACGATATGATGGAAGCCTACTGGATTGGCCTGATGAGTTCTTCGGGTTATAGAAAGAAGGATTTAGCCAAGCCTGTTATCGGGATTGTCAATTCCTATACCGACGCCAACCCCGGTCATAAACCCTTTGCCGAACTGGTCAAGTATGTAAAAGAGGGAATCTGGGCTGCCGGGGGGACACCGGCCGAATTCGGGGTACCTGGCCCCTGCGACGGCATGGCGCAGGGGGCCGGCATGCATTACATACTGCCCCAGCGTGACCTGATTGCCGCCTCAGTAGAAACCATGGTTTCCGCTCATGGCTTTGACGGCCTGGTTTTCCTGGGATCATGCGATAAAATTATTCCCGGCATGTTGATGGCGGCCATCCATTTGGATCTGCCGGCATTGTTTCTGACCGCAGGTGCCATGCTGCCCTACGAAGATGGCGGCAAGATTTATTGCACAAGCGATCTAAAGGAAGCCATCGGCAAGTTTAACAAAGGCAAAATTGACGAAGAAACCTTTGACCGTTGGCGAACCAATATGTGCTCCTCTGCCGGTACCTGCTCCATGTATGGTACTGCGAACACTATGGGGGCATTGCTGGAGGCCACCGGTGTTGCACCGTTCGGTTCCTCCACCATGCTGTTCTGCGATGGGGAAAAGGGACGCCAGGCAAGAGATGTAGGCGAGCGTATCGTAGAGCTGGTGCAAGAGGGCCGGCCGTTTTCCACCTATATGAACGAGGTGGTACTGGCCAACGCCATTAAGCATGTTTCTGCTACCGGCGGCTCAACGAACGCCGTACTCCACAGCATGGCCATAGCTAAGGTAATGGGATCAAAACTAACCTTAAAGGATGTTGATGCCATACAGTCCTCAGTGCCGGTTATCGCTAAATTCAAGCCGTCCGCCGGGCTCAATATCAACGATTTTCATCGTGCGGGCGGAGTCCCGGCTGTGCTTGCCACAATACGCGATTATCTTGATTTGAATGTGCCTTTGGCGTTTGCCGGTACGACCCTGGGCGAATACCTGGATACATATAAAGGTAATATCGACCGGAACGTCATCCATTCTGTGGACGACGCCCTGTATGCCGACGGTTGTTTTGCCGTTTTGTCCGGCAACCTGGCGCCTTTAGGCGCCGTGGTCAAAAAAAGCGGTGTGGAGCCGCAGATGCAGCATCACGTCGGCCCGGCCGTAGTTTTCAACTCGGAGGAAGAAGTGCGGGATTATCTTCTCAATAAGAAAGTTGAGCCGGGTTCGGTACTTGTCATCCGTTACGAGGGCCCCCAGGGCGGACCGGGTATGAGAGAACTGTCGATACCGGCTGCCATGCTGGTCGGCATGGGATTACACACCTCGGTGGCGATGGTCACTGACGGACGTTTCTCGGGAGCCACCCGGGGACCCTGTGTAGGTCATGTTGCGCCGGAAGCCTGGGCCGGCGGTCCGTTAGCCCTGGTTAAAGACGGTGATATTATCGAAATCGATCTGAATAAGAATTTGCTCAACCTTCAGGTTGCGCCGGAGGAGCTGGAACGGCGCAAAGACGAAGTGCAAAAACCCGTGCGCAAACTGAAGGGTGTTCTGGCCGCTTACCGGGCTGGTGTGGCGGGAGCCGAGCAAGGAGCAGTTTGGCTCTACCGGGATGATTGGCAAGAATAATTGTCGTTTCATAGTACTGTACACATAATTTAGGAGGCGATTTAGTTGGCCGGAAATAGCGTAGGTGTGAATACAAAATGGTGTAAGAGCTGCGGTATCTGCGTTGCCTACTGTCCGAAAAAAGTATTTGCCTTAACCGAGAAAAAAAAGTTGATTATTGACAAAGAAGACGAATGCGTTGCCTGTAAAATGTGTGAGTACCGGTGCCCGGATCTCGCAATAACGATTACCGGGAAGGAGAATCAAGCGAATGGCTAACAACAAACTGATGCAAGGCAATCAGGCCTGCGCCCTGGGGGCCATAAAAGCCGGCGTCAAGTTCTGTGCCGGCTATCCCATCACCCCTTCTTCAGAAATTATGGAAGTACTGGCGGAAGAACTGCCTGACGCCGGCGGAAAATTTATCCAGATGGAAGACGAAATTGCCAGCATGGGGGCGATTATCGGCGCATCCGTTATGGGTACAAAATCATTAACCTGTACCAGCGGACCGGGCTTTGACCTTAAGCAGGAGAATATTGCCTTTGCCGCCATGGCCGAGATTCCCGCCATCATTGTTGATGTTCAGCGCAGCGGTCCCAGCACCGGCGGTGCGACTATATGCGCGCAGGGGGACTTGTTGCAGGCCAAATACGGCCGGTCAGGAGACTGTCCGACCATTGCCCTTTATCCTAACTCGGTGCAAGAAATTTATAAAACCACCATCCGGGCGTTCAACCTGTCGGAGAAATATATGATGCCCGTAATCCTGCTGCTGGATGAGACCATTGGCCATATGCGGGAAAACATCAATCTTGCTGAGTATGAGAATGTTGAAATTATTAACAGGAAGCTCCCGGCAGTACCGCCGGAGGAATATCATCCCTACCAGCCGGATGAGTCCGGGGTCGTAAGGCTGATGCCGTTCGGCAACGACCAAAACTACCGTTATGTTATTAACGGCATGCATCATACCATTGACGGCATGCCCAGCCTCACCAAAGATGCCATCCATAATTCCATAGAACGAATTAACGGCAAGATAGAGCGGAACAAAGAAGACATTTGGGAATGGGAAGAAATTGCCACCGCAGACGCCGATACGTTAATCATTGCCTGCGGCTGTGTGTCCCGCTCGGCGATAGAAGCGGTAAAAGCCGCCCGGGCAAAGGGGCATAAGGTGGGCCTGTTCCGGCCGGTCACCATCTGGCCTTTTATTGACGAACCTCTTAAGAAACTGCTGAAAAAGGTAAAGACCGTTATTGTTCCGGAAATGAACCGGGGGCAACTGGTACACAAAATCAAAGAACTTGTCGATACCAGCGTGGAGATAAGGCAGTTGAATATCTTTGATGGCTCGCTAATAATGCCGGAGCAAATCATTAAGGTAGTTGAGGGGGTAGCTTTAAATGAGTAGCCGCGATTATATCAAAGAAGACCAATTTCCCCTGTTTACTTGTCCCGGCTGTACCCATGGCACGGTGATCAATGCGTTTGTAAGAGCAGCCGACGAACTGCAGCTGGACCGCGGCAAAACGGTGATTGTCTGTGCCATCGGCTGCGCCGGCCGGACGCCGACCTATCTGGATTTTAACGTGCTGCGGGTTACCCACGGCCGGGCGCTGGCGTTTGCCACCGGCATAAAATTGGCCAGGCCCGATGTTAAGGTCATTGTCTTCATGGGCGACGGCGACGCCCTGGCTATTGGCGGCAATCATTTTATCCATGCCGCCAGAAGGAACATTGATATTACCTCGGTTGTATTCAGAAACGAGATATATGGCATGACCGGGGGCCAGTATTCACCGACAACACCGGTTGGGCACAAAGCGACAACGGCTCCCTACGGCATGATCGAACCCAGCTTTGACACCTGTGAACTGGCGGCCAGCGCCGGCGCCACCTATGTGGCCCGCGGGGATGTCTATAATGTGGGCAACCTGTATAAGGTTATGAAAGCCGCCTTACAGCACAAAGGCTTTGCCGTTGTCGAGGCGCTGACGAGCTGTCCCATACAATTCGGCCGGCGCAACAAACTGGCTGATCCGGCCAAGATGGTGGAACGGATAAAAAATATGGTGGTTACCAAAACCGCGGCGGAAAAACTGCCGCCGGCAGAGCTGGCGGAAAAGTTTGTTATCGGTGAGTTTGTCAATACCCGCAAGCTTGAACTTACCGAAAGGTATGCCAAGCTGTTGGACAGGCGTAAAAAAGACACGGAAGTCGTAATCACCATGGGCTGAACCGTCCGGTGACATCCAGTAAAGCTAGGAGGAATAGACTTGTGATAAAGGCTGATAAGATCGAAATGCGGTTCAGCGGCTTTGGCGGGCAGGGGGTTGTCCTGGCCAGCATAATTTATGGCAATGCCCTGGCTAAGGAAGGCTTCAATGTCATTCAGACCCAGGCGTATGGCATCGAGGCCCGCGGCGGCGCTTCCAGCGGTGAAGTCATTTACAGTAAAGCAATTATCAATCATTTGCATGTAACGGCGCCGGATGTACTTTTAGCTCTTTCCCAGGAAGCCTGTGATAAATATGTCAAGGATGTACGCGCCGGCGGCATCGTTATTTGTGATTCCTACTATATTGATGTGCTGCCGCACAGACAGGACATAGAGGTATATGCAGCGCCCTTAACCGAAATCGCCATCAACGAAATGGGCAGAGAGTTATTCACCAACACTCTTTCGCTTGGCTTCATCAACGGCATCATGAATAACGTGAAACTGGAAAACCTCATGGCCGCACTTGTTGATCAGGTGGGGAACAAGTCAAAGGAAGAAAACAGCCGGGCGCTGGCGCTGGGCTATCAAAAAGCGCAAGCACTTTTAAAGAAGTAGTTATAGGGGTGAAAATACATGAAATTATATGAGTTCCAAGGTAAAGCGCTTTTTAACAAGGGCGGCATTAAAACACCGGAAGGCACTGTAATCCATAGCACTGCCGAAATACCGGATAAAACTTATGCCGTATCCTATCCCGCCATGGTAAAGGCGCAGGTTCTGGCCGGCGGGCGGGGCAAAGCAGGTGGTGTGAAACGGGCCATGAATCCGCAGGCAGCGGCGGGCTTCACCGGACAACTGTTAGGGGCGGATCTCAAGGATTGTAAAATTGACGCCATTCTTATCGAAGAATGTGTTCCTTTTGTGGAAGAGTACTACCTATCAATCACTCTGGACAGCGCCAGCAGAATGCCGGTGGTTATTTTCAGCAAACATGGCGGCGTCGATATTGAAGAGGTGGCTGCAACCCAGCCGGAAAGAATTGCCAAAGTTAGCATTGACCCGCTTATTGGTCTGCAAGACTTCTATTTTGAAGCTATCTTCAGGAAGGCCGAGCTCGCGGAGCCTGAAATTAAGAAACGGATCAAAGAGGTTATAACTTCTCTTTATGCTCTATTTAACGACTATGACTGCATGCTGGTGGAAATTAATCCGCTGATGAAATTGCAGGACGGCAGCATTATTGCGGCCGACGCCAAGGTAGATATTGATGACAGCGGTGTTTACCGTCATCCGGATTTAGTTGTCTGGCGGGAAGAAATGGCTGTCGGCGAGCTGATAAAACAGGCCAAGGCTGTGAACTTCCTGTATATTGATTGCGAGCCGGACGGTACGGTAGGGGTCATCAGTAATGGTTCCGGTATGATTATGTCCTGTGTTGACTGGATTACGAAGCAAGGCGGCAAAGTGGCCTGCGCGCTGGATCTGGGCGGCGGCGCAACGGCTGACAGAGTGGCCGAGGGCATTCGGATACTGGCCCAGAATCCCAGCGTCAAAGCCATCCTGATCAGTATTTTCGGCGGGATAACCCGTTGTGACGAGATCGCCGGCGGCATCATCAAAGCAGTTGAAAAAATTCCTGTTCCGATTGTGGCTAAACTGGATGGCACAAACAAAGAAGCAGGCATGAAACTGCTGGTTGATGCTAACAGAACAGATATTACAATCGGTTATAGCATCAAAGAAGCAGCGGAAAAAGTTCTAAAAGCGCAAAACTGATGACTTGATTGTTAGTAAGGAGTGTTGATAGTGAGTATTTTGGTTGATTCGTCAACAAGATTAATCGTGCAGGGTATTACCGGCCGCGAGGGTTCTTTTCACACCAAAAGGATGTTGGAATACGGCACAAATGTAGTTGCCGGCGTTACCCCCGGTAAGGGCGGCCAGACGGTGGAAGGTATACCTGTCTTTAATTCCGTCGAAGAAGCGGTAAAGGAAACAGAGGCCAACGCCGCCGTACTGTTCGTACCGCCGCAGCGGACGCTGGACGCCATTTTGGAACAAATTGCCGCCGGCGTTAAGCTGGTTATTACAATCGCCGAAGGCGTGCCGGTCAAAGATATGCGCACCCTTTATCATCTTAACCGAGCGCATAAGGAGCTAATGATTGTCGGACCCAATTCCTTTGGCGTGATATCGCCGGGAAAAGGCAAGGCGGGGTTCATGGACCACAGCATTTACAGCGAAGGCCCGGTGGGATTAATGTCCCGCAGTGCTACAAACTCCTATGAAACTGTGAATGAAATGACCAAGAACGGGATCGGTCAGTCCACTTGCGTGGGCGTGGGCGGTGACGTAATCCCCGGCACCTCGTTTGTCAAGCTGTTGCCGATGTTCGAACAGGACGAACAAACGAAAGCCATTGTTTTGATTGGCGAGATTGGCGGCACTGATGAAGAGACAGCGGCCAGCTATATAAAAAATCACATGAAAAAACCGGTTATAGCCTATATTGCCGGCAGGCACGCCCCCAAAGGCAAAGTAATGGGGCATGCGGGCGCCATTGTCGGTGCGGATGGCGCGGGCAGCGCCGAAGCCAAAATTGATATCCTGACTGCCGCTGGTGTGCGTATTGCCGACAGCCCGGCTCAGATCGTCGAACTGTTAAAACAAGTATTATAATGCAGCAGGCAGTGTGTAGGCCGTATAAAAAAGGAAAAATGTATTTTATGCGGTCTATTCGCTTATTCTCGCAGCAATATGATTACGCCTTTCCCCGGGGAAGCGGTCATGGTTGTATTAGGCACAGCAAGCAAAAAGGAGAACAGTATGATACATATTTTGGTGATGTTGGTGACGTTGGGGATTGTCGTAATTCTCCTGCAGAAAAAAGTTAATCTTGGCAATGCGATGCTAGCCGGTTCCTGTTTTTTATTTCTTACATCGTCACCACACTGGTCAACCTTGGAACTGGCGGCTGGCAATCTGTTTTTCAGCGCAAGCACCTGGGAAATATTATTCGCCTTATATTTAGTTATGTGCTTGGAATATCAGCTGCGGACAACCGGGATTATTGACGGATTCATGACTGTTTCCCGTGTCCTCTTAAAAAGTGATAAAGTGCTGCTGCCGCTGATGCCGGCTTTTTTAGGCTTTTTGCCGTCCTTAGGCGGTGCTATTTTTTCTGCGCCGCTGGTGGAAGCGGCCGGGAAGCCGTACTCGCTTTCACAGGAACGAAAAACAGCCATTAATTATTGGTTCCGGCATTCGTGGGAATGTACCAATCCGATTATACCAGCATTATTGTTGGCAAGTAATATTGCCAATGTGCCGTTGGGAAACCTTATCGCCAATATGCTTTGGGTTACCGGTTTATGGCTGTTCATTGGCTGGTTTTACTACATTTACCCGCTGGAAAGTCGGGTAAGTGCAAATTCAATGGAGAGCCCGCTGGAGCAAGCACATAGTTATCGTTATTTATTGCTGGCAGGTGGTCCGATTATTGCCAATTTAATCATGGTGATTGGCTTTAAGCTGAGTCCGGCAATAGCTATGTTTCTGGTAGTTGCCGCTATGACGGTGGTACTCCGCTTACCTTTGGCGAATATAACCGGTATGCTAAAACATGCTTTTGCCTATAAATTGCTCTGGGGAGTAACCGGTATCTTATTTTTTCAATATGTACTGACAGCGACCGGAATTATCGGCGAAGTGGCAGCGATTCTGCAACAATCCGGTGTGCCTGTAGTGATGGTTATCAGTATCGTCGGTTTTACGGCCGGTTTACTTACCGGTTCCTCACAAGGGGCTGTGGCCATTGCTTTTCCCCTTGTTGCCGCCGTTGCGAGCCAAAACGTTTCTGTAGCTGTCATTGCCTATATTGCCAGTTTTGTTGGACATATGCTCTCGCCGGCCCACTTATGCCTCTTGGTAACCCTGGATTACTTTAAAGCCGATTTTTTGAGATCCCAGCGAAGTATTGTCATGCTGTCTCTTTTCCTGCTGTTGGTTCTGACAATCAAAGCAACTGTTTAATGCGATGTAATAGAACACCGCAGATTCAAATATATTAGGGTCGGTTATCGAAAGCGGCTTAACACTACGAAAAACTTGGAATATTCCTAGGCTACCCCTTATTAAAGCTCACTATATAGGGATAGTCTGCTTGTTATGCCTGTTTTTAGAGTAAAAAATAAGATTTAGGGCTTGACTTTCATTAGATGGTCTTTGTTTTTACTTTCAACACTAACTAACATATTCTAAATAGTGATAAGTTAAATCGAAATAAGTCGTTTTACAAATATCAAATTTCACTATATATTGAAAATATAACAAATTTTTTGTCAATATTAACTATCAGGAGGAATTTGGATGGAAAAATTACTGGAACAAATTCGGAGTGCGATATGGGAGCATGATGCAAAAAAAGTAAAAGCACTGACAGAGCAAGCAGTTGCCGAAAAAATTGAGGTAACCACGATTGTTAATCACGGGTTGGTTGAAGGCATGAACCAGATTGGAGAAAAATTTAAAAGCGGTAATGTATTTATCCCGGAAGTTTTGATTTCAGCTCGGGCAATGATGGCAGGCATGGCGGTTGTTAAGCCCTTATTGTTAGAGGCCGGAGTTAAGGAAAAAGGCCTGCTGGTGATTGGCGCTGTGAAGGAAGACCTTCATGATATCGGTAAAAACATCGTCACAATTATGTTCGAAGGTGCGGGCTATAAAGTGGTTGATCTGGGACTTGACGTGTCAACAGAAAAATATATTAGTGCCATAGACGAGCACAAACCAGATTTTGTTGGTCTTGCGGCGCTATTGACAACGACAATGCCGCATATGCGCGATACCACCAAAGCCATTAAGGAAAAATATCCTCATATAAAAGTTATTGTCGGCGGGGCACCGATTACCCAGGCCTTTGCCAATGAAATCGGGGCCGATATTTATGCTGGTGATGCGGCAATGGCTGTCGAGCGAGCCAATGTGGTATTTGAAAACTAATCGAAAGGAGAATTCATCTTGCTTATAATTGGAGAAAAGCTGAACAGCAGTATCCCGAGTGCGGCGGCAGCCATTGAAAAACGTGATAAGGCGTTTGTTCAGAAACTGGCTTTAGAGCAGGTTGCGGCTGGGGCTGATGTAATTGACGTCAATGCCGGCACCTTTCTAACACAAGAAGTGGAACTGCTTGCCTGGCTGGTAGAGACAGTCCAGGAAGCGGTCGAGGTTCCTCTTTGCATTGACAGTCCCAATGTACTGGCTTTGCAGGCTGCTTTGCCATTAGCGCGTCAGAAACCTATTGTGAATTCAATTTCAGCAGAGGAAGCCCGCTATCAAAGTGTTATACCGTTAATTAAGAAAGCTAAAGCCGGGGTTATAGCCCTGGTTATGGATGACCAAGGCATTCCGTCTACTACTGAAGAGCGGATGGTCATAGCCCGCCGCTTGGTTGAAAGACTGACGCAGGACGGAGTTCAGCGGGATGACATCTATCTGGATGTTATGGTTCAACCGATAGGAACCGAAAGTACGTCGGGAAAGGTTGCCCTGGAAACTGTTCAGTGCATTCACCGTGAATTAAAGGGGGTTCATATTACTTGCGGATTAAGTAATGTATCATTTGGCTTACCCAAGCGGCGGCTACTAAATCAGGCATATGCGATTGCCCTTACCGCGAACGGGATGGACGCCTTGTTTATTGATCCGCTTGATGAAAAGCTGATGGCCTTAATACACAGTATGAATGCTTTGATGGGAAGCGACGAATTTTGCTGTGATTATTTAGCTGCTTACCGGGAGGGTAAACTGGGATAATTAGACTGTTTTAAAGCTGAGAGGAGAATGAGAAGATGATGACACACCGTGAGAGAATGTTAGCTACCCTGCGGGGTGAGCCAACTGACCGTTTGCCTATGGTTCCACGTCTGGATATATGGTACAAGGGTAATAAAGCCAAAGGTACCCTGCCTGACAAATACCGCAATGCCACTCTTAAGGAAATTTTGCTGGATTTGGACGTAGGCTATCATACCGCAATCCCTGATTACAATATTTACGGTGATTCCCTGGACATCGTTGACAGGGCGCTGGGGCTTTGGGGCACAGACACACTGCCGTGGAAGCATTCGTTCCGCAACATCAAGCGCAATATTTCTTACTGTGGCGATACGACCAAGGTCGAATATATTACACCCTATGGTAATATAACCACCGCAACCGTTTTTGATGAATCAATGCGTAAGGCGGGCATTACTATTTCCCACGTTTCGGAAAAGGCGATTAAGAGTGTTGCGGATTATGAAGCGGTTGGCTATATTTTTGAAAATATTGAGATTCAGCCGAATTATGAGTATCTTGCGGAATTCAAAGAGTATGTGGGCGATTTGGGGGTAATCTGCGGCAGAGCGGCCCAGGGTTCCCCCATGCATGAAATTTTACATGAGTTGATGCCTTATGATCAGTTCTTTTATGCTTACTATGATCATGAAGAAGAGTTGAAAAAGCTTGCCGGGCAAATGACGCCTTATTATGAACAGGTTCTTGATGTAACGATAAAAAGTCCGGCTGACTGGATCTATTCCGGCGCCAACTACGATGTCCAGATAACATGGCCGGCTTTTTTTGCAGGTCATATACTGCCATATTTGTCGACCGCGGTTGACAAAGCACATGCCGGCGGTAAATTTCTGATGACACATACAGACGGGGAAAATAAAAGCTTATTGCCCTACTATTCACAGGCTAAATTTGATATTGCCGATTCCATTTGTCCGGCGCCCATGACTTCCCATACGCTTGCCGAAATCAGAGCGGCCTTTGATGGGCAAATAACCATCTGGGGTGGTATTCCGGCTGTATCCGTTTTAGAAAGCAGTATGTCTGACTATGAATTTGACAAATTTATTGACGACCTGTTTTTGCAGATGGGCAAGGGTGATCACCTGATTTTAAGTATAGCTGACACGGCTCCCACGGCCATGAAGTTCTCCCGTCTGGAAAGAATTATTAAAATTGCCAAAGAATTCGGACCGGTAAATCCATAATTTGTATAATTACATGAATTGGCTTAACAAGGATTTTGTTACAAATGGTTACAAAATATAAAATGTTTTTAGAATATTTGCAAAAAGGAGATAGGGATTAAATATGGGAAATGCCGGAAACAGTGTAACGAAAAAAACAAATGTCCGCTATGTCATGTTGGCTATGCTGTTTATAGTCACCACTTTCAATTATGTTGATCGGACAACTCTTTCCATTGCCGCACCTATTATCAGCAAGGATCTGGGAATGGATGCAGTGTCCATGGGATTAGCGTTCTCCGCTTTTGGCTGGGCATACACCTGGTTTCAGATACCCGGCGGCTTGGTATTGGACAAGTGGGGTTCGCGGCTGGTTTATGGCTGGGGATTGTTAATGTGGTCGATCTTTACCTTTTTGCAGGGGTTTTCAACCGGTTTTCTAATGTTATTTGTTTTGCGGTTTCTTATGGGGCTATTTGAGGCACCGGCGTTTCCCGCCAATAGCCGTATTGCGGCGATGTGGTTTCCGGTTCAGGAACGCGGCTTTGCGACGGCAATTTTCAGTTCGGCCCAATATTTTGCACTGGCTGCGTTTACTCCGCTGATGGCCTGGATTCTGTCAAGCTATGGCTGGCCGTATGTATTTTATTTCAGCGGCCTTGCGGGAATTCTGATAGCGCTGATCTGGTTTAAAGTAGTCCGTGACCCTCATGAGCATAAAGGTGTAAATCAGGCAGAGCTTGATCATATCCGTCAAGGCGGCGGCTTAGCGGATATCGGCGCACAAAAAACCCCGGTGACCTGGGCCAACGTTAAGGTGCTGATCACCAACCGGCAGATGATCGGGATATATCTTGCTCAATTCTGTGTGGTTACCATTACCTGGTTCTTTCTGACCTGGTTTCCCACTTATTTGGTCACTGTCAAAGGGATGTCCATTTTAAAAGTGGGTATCTATGCCGCTATTCCAGCTATAGCAGGTTTTATCGGCGGTGTGTTGGGCGGAACCTGGTCGGATTGGCTGCTCAAACGGGGGCATTCCCTTACCTTTTCACGAAAGTTTATCATCGTTTTGGGATTGGTTATGTCCAGCAGTATCATTTTGTGCAACTATGTTGAATCAGAGATCGTGGTTATTGCTATTATGTCACTAGCCTTTTTCTCCAAAGGACTGGGGGCACTAGGCTGGTGTGTAGTAGGTGATACCTCGCCTAAGGAAATGGTGGCATTGAGTGGCGGGATTTTCAATTTTTGTGGTCAGATGGCCAGCATCGCCACGCCGATCGTTATTGGTTATATTTTGTATGCTACGAATTCATTTGAGTTAGCGTTGGTATATGTAGGAACTTTGGCGCTGCTTGGTGCCCTATGCTATCTGTTTATTGTGCAGGACATTGAGCGGGTAGTGCTGCCAGGGAACGGAAATAAATAGTTACCTGCCCCAGTTGAATTGCTAATGTCAGAGCCAGAGGGTAAGTTGACAAAACATAATGGAGTGTACTGGAGTATGCAAAAAAAATATACCTACAAGTATGGCAAAGGCACAGTCAACTTTACTGTTGATGAATCGTTGGTAACTGACGAACTATATATCAGGCAGTGTCCGGTTCTGTCTGACCCGGCGGAGTCTGTCAGAGAGGCAATTCGCAACCCGATCGGGTGTAAGCCGCTGCGGGATATCGTCAAGACCGGTGAAACCGTGGTTTTCCTTGTTAATGATACTACCCGGATAGCCAATAGCCACATTTTTATGCCTATATTGCTGGATGAGCTTAACAGCGCGGGGATTCCGGACCAGGATATGTGGATTGTGTTCGCGCTGGGGACGCACCGGCTGATGACCGAAGAAGAGATGGTTGGTGAAGTCGGCAGCTCAGTGTCGCAAAGGGTGAGGCTGTATAACAGTGATTGCCGGGATGCAGGTCAGTTCCGGTATTTTGGGACTACTTCCTATGGGACGCCTGTTTATTTTAACAACAAGGTTGTGGAAGCCGATCACATTATCTGTACAGGCAGTGTGGTACACCACTTTTTTGCCGGTTTCGGCGGCGGTCGCAAAGCCATGCTGCCGGGTGTCGCCCACTACGAAACTGTTCGCAAAAATCATAGCTTGATGCTGGACGCCAATGCCGTGATCGGTAAACTGGACGGCAACCCCATATACCATGACCAGGTGGAAGGAACGGAAATGTGCCGGCCATCCTTCCTGCTTAATGTCGTATTAAACGAAAAAAAAGAGTTTTTAAAAGTGTTTGCCGGTGACTATATTCAGGCGCACCGGGAGTGCTGTGAGTTTGTAAACGGCGTCTATGGGGTTCCCGTGGAGAAAGAGGCTGATTTAGTTATTGCTTCCTGTGGCGGCTATCCTAAGGATATTAATGTATATCAGCTGCAGAAGACCATGGATAATGCCTGGTGCGCGGTGAGGGAGGGCGGCGTGGTGATTATCCTTGGCGAATGTGCAGAAGGCTCCGGTTCGGCAATCTACGAAAAAACTATGCAAAAATATACGACGCCCGAACAGGTGGAAGCCGCTGTTAAAGCTGATTTTCAAATAGGCGCGCATAAGGCCTATGCAGTTACCCGGCTAATGAAAAAAGCGCACTTTATTTTAGTTTCCTCCATGCTGCCGGAGCTTGCCAGACTGCTGCTTTTCACGCCGGCCAGGGACATGGAGGAGGCGATGGAGCTTGCTGTAAATAAATTTAATTTGATACAGCCGCGCATCATTCTGATGCCAATGGGAAGCATCACCGTGCCCTTAATCAATAAAAGCAAGTGCGGCAACACCGGCGATTAGCATACAGGTATTGGATGAAAGCTGTTGAAAGGGTAAAGGTAATAGCGGCGGTGCAGGGCCGCAATTAAACAAAGTTAGGGGAATGTACATGGATATCAGAGAAGAAGCATTAAAAGCACATAAAGAGCATCAGGGCAAATTACAGGTTAGCAGCAAGATGCCGCTTAAAAACATGCATGACCTCAGCATTGCCTATACGCCCGGGGTTGCAGAACCCTGCCGGGAAATAAAGCAGAACAAAGAGCTTTCTTTTGAGTATACCTGCCGCGGCAACATGATTGCGGTTATTTCCGACGGCACCCGCGTTCTTGGTCTTGGTGACATCGGGCCGGAAGCCGCCATGCCGGTGATGGAAGGCAAAAGTGTAATCTATAAAACCTTTGCCGACGTAGATGCCGTACCCATCTGTCTCGGCACGAAAGACCCGGCAAAAATTATTGCGACAATAAAGCTGCTGGAACCCAGTTTTGCGGGGATCAATCTGGAAGACTTCTCTTCGCCTAAATGCTATGATATTGAAGACAGTCTGAAAAAGGAAATGGATATTCCCGTATTTCATGACGACCAGCATGGTACGGCAATTGCGGCTCTTGCCGGCGTTCTCGGGGCATTAAGATTTGTAAAAAAAGACCTGGCAAACACTAGTATTGTGGTTAATGGCGCCGGGGCGGCCGGCACGGCTATCGGCCGGATACTGGTCAATGCCGGTGCCCGGAACATTACTATGGTGGACATAGGGGGAGCACTCTATGATGGAATGCCTGGATTAAACCGGGTACAGGCTGCATTAGCGAAAGACACTAACAAAAACAAGCGGCAGGGAACGCTGGCGGAGATTGCCGCCGGGGCGGATGTTCTGATCGGTGTTTCAGCTCCCGGCGTATTTACCGGGGGAATCATAGGCAGCCTGGCGAAAGACTCAATTGTAATTGCAATGGCCAACCCGGTCCCGGAAGTCTATTACGCCGACGCCAAAGCTGCCGGGGCAAAAGTGGCCGGAACAGGACGGTCGGATGCGCCGAACCAGGTCAACAACTCCTCAGTTTTTCCAGGGCTGTTCCGCGGTGCCCTGGACGTAAGGGCCCGGCAGATTAATGAGGAGATGAAACTGGCGGCGGCATACGCCATCGCTAATATCATCCCTGCGGACGAACTGAGTGAGGACTATGTTGTTCCCAACGTATTTAATCCCCTGGTAGCTCCGGCCGTGGCTGCCGCAGTGGCGCGGGCGGCTATGGCAACAGGCGTTGCCAGAATTACCGTTGATCCGGAGACCGTGAGAGCCAAAACTGCCGCCCGGGTGAAACTGGGCCAATAAGAGGCGGCGGCGCTGCCGGCCGGTAATTGAAGTGAGGTCTGTTCAGCGGGATAAGCCGTAGTGCCGGCTTTGGCAGGCGGACACGGTTGGCAAGTTCAAATGAGAGTAAGCAGCCTTGCACCTGAAAATCAGGGGATGGCTGCTTACTCTTTTTTGCGCGCGGCCGGGGAATACTATCAAAGTATTGACAATATATTGCAGCCGGATTAAAATATATACTATACGGGGGTATAGTAGGAGGGTCTGTATGCTGGATGATAAAGAAAAAATTGATATAAAAAAAAGGCTGCGGCGGATCAGCGGCCAAATCAACGGTATTGAGAAAATGATTGATGAGAGCCGCTATTGTGTGGAGGTTCTGCAGCAGATTATGGCGGCCAGGGCGGCCCTCAATCAGGTTGCCCTGATTATGATTGAGAGCCATACGAAGAGCTGTGTGGTCAATGCCATCAGGGAAGACCGTACTGAGGAAGCCATCGATGAATTAATGGGCGTTTTATCCAAATTTACAAAGTAAGCCGGATCGTGCCGGTGTATATTCTGCCCAAGCGGCAGGGGAAGAACTACAAGCAGGGGAGTGAGGCATAATGTCTGAGGCCAAGGCGTCGTTGCCGCTGGCAACCGTGTTTTTAAAGGTGGGTGGGATGACCTGTGCGGCCTGTTCGGGCCGGGTGGAACGGGGGCTCGCCAAGCTGCCGGGGGTGGAAAAGGCGGCGGTTAACCTGGCGACGGAGAAGGCCGCTGTAACCTATGACAGTTCCCGGACCAGCCTGGGCGAAATCGTGCACAAGATTGAAGCTCTGGGCTATCAGGTGGTCAGGGACAAGGTGGAGGTAAAGATTACCGGCATGACCTGCGCCGCCTGCTCCGGCCGGATAGAAAGAGGCCTGGGCAAACTGCCCGGGGTGACCAGCGCGGTTGTTAATCTGGCGGTGGAAAAAGCAACGGTAGAATATTATGCGGGGGTTAGCGGCATCGCCGATATCAAGGCTAAGATCGAGCAGCTGGGGTTTGGCGCGCATGATCTAACCGATACCGCCGCGGTCGACAGGGAAAAGGAGGCCCGGGAGGCCGAGGTAACCAGACAGCGCCTGCGGCTGCTGGTGGCGGCCGTATTCTCCCTGCCGCTGCTGCTGGCTATGGTTTTGCATATGCTGGGGGTAATGGACAGCGTTGCCCATTTCCTGATGAATCCCTACCTGCAATGGGTATTGGCTACGCCTGTTCAGTTCATTGCCGGCTGGCAGTTTTACCGGGGCGCCTATATCGTACTGAAGAATGGCAGTGCCAATATGGATGTCCTGGTAGTACTGGGCACCTCGGCGGCTTATTTTTACAGTGTGGCGAATGTGCTGCGCCAGGACCCGGATCTGTATTTTGAAACCTCGGCTATTTTGATCACGCTGATTATTTTAGGAAAATTGCTGGAAGCGACGGCCAAGGGGCGGACCTCGGAGGCGATTAAGGCGCTCATGGGGCTGCAGGCCAAGACGGCCAGGGTGGTGCGCGACGGCCGGGAATTGGACATTCCCATTGCCGAGGTCCTGACCGGTGATATTGTTGTCGTGCGCCCGGGGGAAAAAGTGCCGGTCGACGGTGTGATTGTGGACGGGACATCGACAATTGATGAATCGATGCTGACCGGCGAAAGCCTGCCTGTTGATAAAAAGGCCGGTGACCAGGTGGTTGGTGCCACCATCAATAAATTAGGCACCTTCAAATTTGAGGCTACCAAGGTCGGCAAAGATACGGCCCTGGCCCAGATTGTCCGGATTGTCGAAGAGGCCCAGGGCTCGAAGGCGCCCATCCAGCGCTTTGCCGATGTGGTGTCGGCCTATTTTGTGCCGGCTGTCGTCGGGTTAGCGCTGCTAACCTTTGCCGCCTGGTTCTTCCTCCTGGACGCCGGCAATTTTTCGCGGGCCTTGGTTAATTTTACGGCCGTGCTGGTTATCGCCTGCCCCTGTGCCCTGGGCCTAGCCACGCCGACCTCCATTATGGTGGGCACCGGCAAAGGCGCCGAGCATGGTATTCTGATCAAGGGGGCCGAGCATTTAGAGCATGCCCACCGGCTGACAACCATTGTCCTTGATAAAACCGGCACCATCACGAAAGGGGAACCGGAAATTACCGATATTATACCCATGGCCGGTCTGGATGCGGCGACGCTCCTGCAGCTGGCGGTCAGGGCCGAGAAAAACTCCGAGCATCCCCTGGCGCAGGCGATTGTCAGCTATGGCAAACAGCAGGGGCTTGTGCCGGAAGATCCGGCCTCCTTTACGGCCATACCGGGGCACGGGGTCGAGGTTACCGTTGACGGGCAGAGAATTCTGGTAGGCACCCGGAAACTGCTGCAGGACAACGCGATTGATATTGCCGGCGCGATCGGGCCAATGGAAGAGCTGGAGCTTCAGGGCAAGACAGTCATGTTGTTCGCCCTGGAAAACCAGCTCAGCGGGTTATTTGCGGTGGCTGACACTGTGAAAGCGAATTCGGCCGAAGCGGTGGCCGGGCTGCAAAACATGGGTATCGAAGTATGGATGATAACCGGGGACAACAGCCGGACCGCCCGGGCCATCGCCGGCGCGGTCGGCATAACCAATGTTATGGCTGAGGTATTGCCGGAACATAAGGCGGAAAAGGTTGCGGCGCTAAAACAGGAAGGCAAGATTGTCGCTATGGTTGGTGACGGCATAAACGATGCGCCGGCGCTGGCTACGGCCGATGTGGGCTTTGCAATCGGGACCGGCACCGATGTGGCGATTGCGGCGGCCGATATTACCCTCATGCGGGGCGACCTGACCGGAATTGTGGCGGCTATCCGTTTAAGCCGGGCAACGATGCGGAACATTAAACAGAATCTGTTCTGGGCGCTGGTTTATAATTCACTAGGTATTCCCGTGGCGGCAGCCGGGTTTCTGTCACCGGTGCTGGCCGGTGCGGCCATGGCCTTCAGTTCGGTATCGGTGGTTACCAATGCCCTGCGACTGAAACGGTTTAACCCCTATAAGCCCTAAGGCCGGGCTGGGTTTGGTGTAAGCCGGTGCGAGGGGAGGTGAGGTTGTGAGCCAAGAACAAACGATATTGAAAATTGAGGGAATGTCCTGCGGACATTGCAAAATGAGTGTGGAAAAGGCCCTGCAGGCTGTTCCCGGCGTTATAAGCGCCAGTGTTGACCTGGCCAAAAAGGAAGCACTGGTCACCGGCACTGCTGACCGGGCGGCACTGGTTAAGGCGGTCGAAGATACCGGCTTTGACGTAGTGTAATTGAATAACCGGCTGCCAATACGCAAGAACCTGATTTTCAGGCGCTTGCGTATTTTTTTACCCCCAGAATTTATAGAAAGCTCAATGCTCTGGTCTCAAGATTTCACTGGATTTTACGGAAATTCATAACATTTTCATAGTTTCTTCATTAGTTCTTCAAAACTTTACGCTATAGTACAGACAGGCACCTCTACATAGGCTCTTACATCGAGAGTTGATAAATATATAATCTTAAGGGAGGTTGAACAATGAGCAGCATGGCCAAACCTGGTATTTTAAGCGCACTTATCGTCTTTGCGATTATGGTCACCGCTAATTTGCAGCCGGTGCTTGCGGCCGAGCAGCCCCTGACGTTGCAGGAGATTGTGAATTATGCTGTCCGCAATAATCCGGCCGTTGTCGAGACGCAAAAGCAATGGGAGGAGAAAGCCAGCCGGATTCCCGCTGTTACGGCCCAGCCCAATCTCAAATTCGGGATTATGAAGGACGACATTCCTACCTCCAGCTTGAATCCCGGCCAGGGGATGATGACCGAGTTTGGCCTCAGCCAGGAGTTTATGAATCCGTCTAAGCTGAAAGCGATGGGGAAGATGGCCGGCAGTGAGGCCAATATGGCCAGAGCCGGCTGGAATGACAAACAGCTTGAGGTATATACCCAGGCCAAACAGGCTTATTACGATTATCTGTATTTCCGGCAGGCGCTGAGCATCGGCAAGGAAAGCCAGCAGCTTATGGGCCAGCTGGTACAATTGGCCCAAATCAATTACGCTACCGGTATGGTGCCTCTGCAGGATACCCTGAAAGCCCAGACCGAGTTTTCGCAGATGACAATCGATCTGTTAGATATGGCGTCAATGGAGGCGGTGGCCAAAGCCAAGCTTAACAACCTGATGGGCCGCAGCACCAATACGGGTCTGGCGGTGAAGGAAGAGTTTACGGCACCGCCGCCTAACTTTGATCTGGCCTACCTGGTTAAAGCCGCTGAAAGCAAGCCGGCCGTAACCGGCATGGAGTATCAGGTGGAAATGGCCCAAAACGGCATTGAACTGGCCAAGAAGCAGCGGCTGCCTGATTTTGAGGTCCGGCTGGGCTACAAAAAAAACAAAGAACCGATGGTGGAAGAACAGGTGGATCATATGAATCCGATGAATACCACACTCATGCTGGAGGAGAGAAAACCAACCTGGAAGATTGAGGTTATGGCGATGCTGCCTATCTGGCAAGGCAAAAACAAAGCCGAAATCAAAGCGGCCCAGGCCGGCTTCGAGGCTTCGCAGGCGGCCCTCCAGAATATGAAAAACATGGCCGAGCTTGATGTCCAGATGGCTCTTACGGAAGCGCAGGCAGCCTGGCGGCAGATTGAATTGTATAAAAACACAATCATTCCCCAGGCTGAGCAGACTTACCAGGCGGCGGTAGTCGGGTATACCAACGGCAAGGTTGACTTCATGACTGTCCTGGAAGGGGTTAATACCCTGCGCAATGCCAAGCTTGGTTTGTACAAGGCCAAGGTGGATTATGAAAAAGCGGCGGCTAATCTGGAAAAAGCGGTAGGCAAGCCCTTGTTTACCAGTGTGGATGGCTCGCTTGAATAAGCCGGAGAAGGAGAGGACAGCATGATCGAAAAACTACAGGCCCAAAAAAAGCTTATCATCGGCATGGCCGCCGGTGTCCTGGTCATTGGCGGTGCCGGCTACTATTATTCCCTGCAACACAATAAACCAGTGGCGGCAGACCATACCGGACATCAAATGTCCGGGCCGGTTATGGCGATGGGTGATACCGTAACCCTTGACGCCAGGGCCAGGCAGCTGGCCGGGGTACAAACCGCGCAAGCGGTTGTTAAAGCATTGACCAAAGAAATTAAGACTACCGGCAAGATTGCCATGAATGAAAACGGCCGGACCTATATCACTTCCCGGGTTGAAGGGCGGGTGGATGAACTGTACGTAACGGCCGAGGGCGAGACTATTGCCCCCGGCCAGGCCATCGCCGTCGTCTACAGTCCCACCTACATCGCCGCCCAGGAAGAATATTTGTTAGCCCTGGAGACTGTGCAAAAGCTGAAAAATGCCGGCAAGGATGTAGTCCAGCTCAACAACCGCCTGCTGGAGGCGGCCCGGCGCAAACTACAGCTCCTCAATGTGCCTGACAGTGAGATCGTTCATCTGGAGCACACCCGGAAAGCGCAGGAGCAGATGACTGTTTATGCCCAGTTTGGTGGTACGGTGCTGGAAAAACAGCTGCTGCCCGGGGCCTTCATTATGCCCGGGGATAAATTATACAGTCTGTCGGACTTATCTACTGTTTGGCTGTATGCCGATATTTATGAGAAAGATATTGCCGGCATTACTCCCGGCCAGGCGGTTGTGGTAACCAGCGGCGCCTATCCGGGTCAGGAGTTTGCCGGCCGGATAACTTTTATTAATCCGATACTTGATGATGCCACCCGGACCGTCAAAGTCCGGGTCGAGATGGCTAATCCCGGCGGCAAACTAAAACCTAATATGTTCGTTAACGCCAGGGTGCAGACCCCATTAGCGGCGGGCCTGGTCATACCGGAATCGGCTCTCCTTGATACCGGCAGCCGGAAAATTGTTTTTGTGGCCCAAAGTGAGGATACCTTTGTCAAACGCGAGGTGGTTGCCGGGCAACAAACAGACGGCTATGTGCAAATCCTGTCCGGATTGCAGCCTGGTGAACCTGTAGTTACCGCGGCTGCCTTCCTGATTGATTCTCAGACCAAGTTAGGCAGCTTTGGCAGCCACGCCGGCCATGGCGGCGGCACGGCCGCGGGAACCGCACCGCCGGCAGCGCCGGCACCTGCCCCGAGCGTGCCGGCTGCGCCCGCTGCCGGCGGCGAACACAGCGGCCATAGCGGTCATTAAGGGGGCACGGCATGTTAAACAGAATCATCGAGTTTTCCATACACAATCGTGTGATTATCCTGGCTTTATCGGCCCTGGTCCTGGTCTGGGGAATCTTTGTGGTCCGCGATACCCCCATTGACGCGTTTCCTGACCTCAGTGAGAATCAGGTACTTGTCGCGGCTGACTGGATGGGGCGGGGGCCGCAGGAAATTCAGGATCAGGTCACTTATCCGCTGGAAACGGCCCTGCGGGGGCTGCCGGACGTGAAGGAAGTACGCTCTGCCTCTTCGTTTGGGATGTCACTCATCACTGTTATTTTTGAAGACGGGGTAGATCCTTACTTTGCCCGCCAGGTGGTGAATGAAAAAGTCCAGCAGGCTATTCCCCAATTGCCACGGGGTGTGCAGCCGGCTTTAGGACCTGTCAGCACCCCGATGGGCCAGGTCTTTATGTATACCGTGGAAAGTGACCGCCACAATCTGGCTGATTTACGAACTGTCGAAGACTTTACCATTAAGCAGCAGTTGAGCGCCGTGCCGGGGGTAGCCGAAGTTGCCAGCATTGGCGGTTATGTAATGCAATACCAGATTAATCTGGACCCCCAGCTTTTGCAAAGCTACCGGGTCAGCTTCAACCAGGTATTTGCCGCCCTTGGCGCCAACAATGCCAATATCGGGGCGAAGGTGGTCGAGCAAAACGGTCAGGAGTTTATCGTCCGCGGGCTGGGCTTAATCCAGTCGCCTGACGATATTAAGAATATTGTCCTTACCCAGAATAACAATGTGCCTGTTTATATTAAAGATGTAGCCCAGGTAACCACCGGGCCCGATTTCCGCCGGGGTGTGCTGACTAAATCCGGTTATGAGGCGGCCGGGGGGATTGTCATTCAGCGGATGGGCGAAAATACGCTGAATGTGATTGATCAGGTAAAAGCCAAGATTGCTGAAATCGAGCCAACCTTGCCTGCAGGCATGCGGATTGTGCCTTTTTATGATCAAACCGACCTGGTAAAAAAAGCGGTCAATACCCTGACCCGGGCCCTGGTGGAAGAATTCATCCTTGTGTCAATTATTGTCGTCGCTTTTTTGGGCAACCTGCGGTCCAGCCTGATTGTGACCAGCGCCATTCCCCTGGGGATTCTTATCGCGCTGATTGCCATGCAGCAGATCCACCTGTCGGCTAATTTGATGTCCCTTGGCGGTATCGCCATCGGCATCGGTGTTATGACCGACGCGGCTATTGTTATGGTGGAGAATATCTACCGCCATTTGGCTGAAGACCGGGGCCGCCGTGATATTGTCGAGGTGACCCTGGAAGCGGCCAAAGAAGTGGCAGCCCCGATTTTCTTTTCCATTATGATTATCATCGTCACCTTCCTGCCCGTATTTACCATGACCGGCACCGAGGGCAAGCTGTATACGCCGATGGCCTGGGCCAAATCCTTCGCTATGAGCGGGTCACTGCTGCTGGCTTTCACGCTGGTGCCGGTACTCTGCACCCTGTTGCTCAGAGGAAAAATCCAGGAAAAAGATACCTGGATTGTCGCCAGGCTGCATCAATGGTATCGGCCTGCGGTCAAGTCAGTGCTGCGGCACAGCAAGGCCACGATTGCCATTGCCGTTATTGTCATGCTGGCCGGCTTTTCACTCCTGCCGCTCATTGGCACCAGCTTTATGCCGGCTTTGGATGAAGGGACATTCCTGGTTATGCCGACTATGCTGCCCAGTGTGTCCCTCACCGAGGCGGTGGCAGCGGCCAAAACGATGGATAAGGTTATTGAGGAAATTCCGGAGATTGAGATGTCTGTGGGCAAGGTTGGCCGGGCCGAGTCGGCCATGGACCCGGCACCCATCAGCATGATTGAGACGATTGTTACCCTCAAACCCCAAGCGCAGTGGCGGGCCGGGATGACCAAAGAGGCCATTGAGCAGGAAATGATGGTTAAACTGGCCAATATTCCCGGACTCAACTTAGCTTTTACCCAGCCGATTGCCGGCCGGCTGGCCATGCTGACAACCGGCGTCCGCACCGAATTGGGGATCAAACTCTATGGGGAAGATCTGCAGGTATTGCAGCAAAAAGCCTTTGCTATTGAGCAAGCCCTGGCAACGGTGCCGGGGGTCAGCGATCTTTTAGCCGAGCGGGTCTTTGGCGCTTCCTATCTGGAGATTGAGGTCAACCGGGAACAGGCGGCGCGGTATGGCCTGAACATTGCCGACGTCGAAGACGCCGTCGAACTGGCAGTCGGCGGCAAAACCGCCACGACCACGATTGAAGGCCGCAAACGCTTTAATGTTCTCGTCCGTTATAACCGGGAAAACCGGGAGACAATCGAAGCCATGCAAAATATCCTTATTCCCGTAACCGGCAGCGGGGCTATGGCCAAAACCGGCGGCGACGGGATGGACGGCATGGGCGATAGCGTACCTGCCGCCCCAGCCGCGCCGGTCAGCGGGGCTTATGTACCGCTGGGCGAGGTGGCCCGGTTCCAGGTTGTGGACGGACCGTCCATGATCAGCAGCGATAATGGCGTGTACCGGATGATTATTCAAATGAATGCCCGGGACCGGGATATTGTCGGCTTTGTTAATGAAGCCAATCAGGTGATTAAAGAAAAAGTCGACCTGCCTGCCGGTTATTCCCTGCAATGGACCGGCCAGTATGAGCACCAGCAGCGGGCGAAAGACCGGTTGTCACTGGTCGTGCCGGCAGTCATTATCCTGACTTTCTTCTTATTGTATTTGACCTTCAAGTCTGCCAGCGATGCCTTTCTTATTCTGCTGAACATCCCCTTCTCCCTGGTGGGGGGCATTGTGGCCATGTATCTCACCGGCACCTACCTCACGGTCGCTGCGGCTGTCGGCTTCATTGCCCTGTTTGGTATTGCTGTGCAAAACGGGGTCATTATGGTAACGTATATTAAACACCTGCGCGACCACCGGACGCTGGAGGAAGCCATTATTGAAGGCGCCTTAACCCGGCTGCGGCCAGTTATGATTACCGCGCTTGTCGCCAGCCTGGGGCTGTTCCCCTTGCTGTTTGCCACCGGTACCGGGGCCGAGGTACAGCGGCCAATGGCCACCGTTGTCGTGGGCGGTCTGGTCACTTCCACGGTGCTGACCCTGATCGTGCTGCCGTGCATCTACCTGGTCTGGAACCAGTGGCGGGAGCGCAAGCAGACGGCTGCTGCCGGCAGGGAGCCTGTCGCCAAATAATTTATTAAGCAAGGAGACTGCAAAATATGAAAAAAAGTAAAATAGTTCTGGGCCTGTTAGCCATCACGGCGGCCGTTGTTCTGGTAACAGGCTGCGGTGGCGCCGGTCAGAAAGCGGCGGCGCCGCCTCCGGCCGCCCAGGAGCAGGCGGCCGGCCACCAGAGTCATAGTGCCTCGATGCCGAAGGAAGATCCGATGCCCATGATGAAAGACATGGAAAAAAACCTGCAGGACGTTGTCAAGCAGGTGCAGGCCGGACAGATCATGGCGGCGCAAAACAGCGCCGGGCAGCTTGTGAGTATTACCGATAAGGTTATGCCGCATATGATGGATGCCGGATTAAAAGATAAATTGCGCACAGCGGCCGTTGACATTAAGGATAAGGTTAATGCCGGCAAGGTGGACCCGGCAGTTATCGAGGACCAGGCAAAAGCTATGCAGGACCTGATGAAGCAAACGACAGCTCACCTGCAGACTATGAGTCATTAATTGACCCGGCAGGAGGACGGAGCATGCGTAAATGGATACTGCCCATAATCCTGGCCGGAGTCCTGTTTGGCGGCACGGCTGTGGCGGCAGCCGCTCCGGCTCCCGGCTATAACCAGTTTCTGCAGTCGCTTGAGGCGATTTTGGCCGGTGCCGTTATGCCTGTCGCCGCAGAGCGGCAGATCCCTGTTTTCAGCCCGGCTATAGCCAGCCGGACGGCCCTTGTTGTAGCGTCTGCCCGGAATCTGCTCGGCCGGCAGGTGGTGTGGGGCGGGGCTTCACCGGCCCAGGGATTTGACTGCTCCGGCCTGGTGCAGTATGTCTACAGGCAGGCCGGTGTCAACTTGTCGCGGACCGCCGACTTGCAGTTTATGGTCGGGCGGACGGTTGCGCCGGCAGACCTGCAGCCAGGTGACCTGGTGTATTTCAGCACTTATGAACAGGGTGCCTCCCATGTGGGCATTTATACCGGCGGCGGCAAATTTATCCATACCTCTTTTGGCCAGGGCATTGTAGCATTTGGTGATATGAGCGACACTTATTTTGTCAACCGCTATTATGGGGCCAAGCGGGTATTATAATAAGAACCTATGAATAGCAACAATAATTATCTGGGAGGGTTTAGGGTGAACAAAAAGTTTAGCGTTTGGGCTGTTGGCGGCCTGTTAACTGCGGCGGTGCTGGCTGTAGGAGTCAGCCCGGCAATCGCCGGGGCGCCTGAAAAATCGACGCAGGCCTGGGGAACGCAGGCCAATCAGCCCGGGGTGATGCCGGGAAAAATGAACCCCCAGGCCATGGCTGAAATGATGAAGACACCGGCGATGCAAAAGCAGTGCCTGGACATGATGAAAGACCCCGCCATGCAGCAGGTAATGAAGGATATGATGAAAACGCCCGAGCTGCAGGGGGTCATGAAGCAAATGCTTCAGCAGGATATGGCCTTTCATCAAATCATGGCCGACTTGGTAAATTCTGTGGATATGGACAGCGATCACGGCGCGCCGCAACCGGCTGAGCAGGACGGCGACAGTTTTCCTGCCGGTCATAGTTGGCATCACGGATAGACCGGGCCGGCCCGATCTGTTTTATAAAGCTGGTCATACAAACAAAAGGGGCTATCGCACTAAGAGAGTCTGATAGGAAACCAAAAGACGGCAACCGGCAGCCGTCTTTTATTGTCCCATCAGAATTAAAAATTCGCTGCTAGTACCTAAGGGATAAGAAAATCTTTACCCTAAAGGCTGATTTTAATGTACCGGGCTGGCAGGCGGCAAATCATCCAGTAGTTCAATATAGCCTTTGGTCCCGTTCACGCGAATTCGCTGCCCCTCCCGAATGAGACTGGTAGCCTGCTGGACGCCCACAACGGCTGGAATACCATATTCGCGGGCTACAATCGCACCATGGGTCATTAGTCCGCCCACTTCGGTAACTACGCCGCTTGCCGATACAAAAAACGGAGTCCAGCCAGGATCTGTAAAGGCGGCCACCAGGATATCCCCTTTGTCCAGCTTTGCTTGCTCCGGTTTTAGAATGACCCGGGCGCGTCCCTCCACGATTCCGGCCGATACCGGGATTCCGGGCAGCGCTCCCGGCGGTGCAGCCTGTTCGCCATAGCTGCCATTGATGATTTCACCTTCACTGGTCATCACCCTGGGCGGCGTTAGTTTTTCATATTCCCGGTATTTTTCCTTACGGTCAGCAATCAATTGCTGATCGGCATGAGCTGCCCGGATAACTTGCTCCAGTTCAGTAAGGGACAGATAATACACATCTTCGGCCTGGTTAAGCACTCCCTGACAAACAAGCTTTTCCGCTTCTTTCATAATGGCTTGTTTATATAAGTTAAAGTGGGCGACAATGAAATATTTGGGGTATTCTCTAAAGCCGGCCAGTCCCCGATAGGTTTTAACGAGCTTGTCCATGATTTTTGCTCTTACGGCGCCGCCCTTTATTTTTTTTAAGCGGGCTGACAGCATTTTGGCCGCTTCTTCTGCCCGTTTTTCGCCTTCGGCAAACTTACGGCGATGTTCACCTGGCTGTACGCTTTGAATATGGCTTAGGATTGCCGGGATAAGCTGGCTGGGTTGCGGGGCCGTGTAATATCAATTTCTCCGGTACACCGCATGCCATAGTGCTGGAGAAATTCCTCAAAAACCGGTTTAACAATGCGGCCGCCTTCGACCGTTTCCAGTCCTGCCAACAGCGTGTTGTCGCCGGCCTGAGGCAGATAAGCGATAACGGCGGGATACTGACGTATAATATCGGCGAGATCGCCAAGCGCCAGGCCCATTTCACTGGTATCATTCCTGGGCGGTGATTTGCCTAAATGCTCGACCTCTTTGCTGTCTCCCAGCCAGCGTTTACAAAAGCGGTCAATTAATTCAAAGGCCAGGATACTGGCGATAAACGGTCCCATCATATTGCCCTGCAGGACCCATTTGAACATTTCCATTTTATCCCGGTCAATAAACCTGATTTTGTCGCCGCCGGCAAGCTGTTCTAACGTTTGTTGCGCTTCAGCAATTTTTTCCTCAGACAAACCATAAAAATTATAGGCCTGGCTTGGATCTTTGGCCGTCAGATTTTCTAAGATTTTAAACACTGGCCCAGCCAGCTTTTTTAGTCCGGCAAAGCTAAACGTTTGTTTTGCTTCCGGTTGCAGCAAGGCGACAAGATCACGGCGGTTTTTGACCTCGTCGATGGCGCTGCCCATCAAAACATCCATTGTTCCCATGACGATTGACTGTTTCTGCCCAGGGGAGCAGGTAGAGGTAATGTCACAAAATAAACGTCCTCCGACGGGAACCAGGATCTGAGCATAGGGTTCCGAAAAATGAAACAGTGAAAGTCCAAGCGGCTTCATGGGATCGGTCATCATTTGCTGATGCCCAAGGGAGGCGAATACACGAAACCGGTTATCGGCAAGTTCAGGCAATGGGTAGAGCGTAGTAATCGGCCTGCTTTGCACAATATAGAAAATGCCGTCAGCAAAACACCATTCAATGTCCTGGGGGGAAGACAAATGGCGTTCAATGTTTTTGCCGATTGCCGCCAATACGAGCGTTTGTTCGTCGGTGAGCGCCTGGCACTTGGACATTTCGACAGGCAGTGATCTTTCCCTGGTACCACCCTCCGGTACGGCATATACAGCGATTTTTTTATCACCAAGCTGTTTTTTCAGAATGTTATTTTCTTTCACCTTGTAGAGGTCGGCGGTAACCGTGCCGCTCACCAATGTTTCGCCCAAGCCAAAGCCGGCGTCAATGGAGATAACCCTGCGATTGCCGTTTACCGGGTCGGCAGTAAACATAATCCCCGATACTTCCGGGGCAATCATCTGCTGTACAACCACGGCCAGCAAAACTTTTTTATGATCAAAGCCGTTGCGGGCGCGATACACGATGGCGCGGTCGCTGAACAAAGAGGCCCAGCATTTCTGGACATGATCGACAATGGCGTCAATCCCTTGAATGTTCAGGTAAGTATCCTGCTGCCCGGCAAATGATGCGCCGGGCAGGTCTTCTGCTGTCGCACTGGAGCGAACGGCATAAGCATAATCTCCGCCTGTTTCCTGCCAGGCTTGATTTATTTGCCGCCGGATATCGTCTGGCACCGGCAGGCTTTCCATATGCTGACGGATGCGCTGCCCCAACAATTGGACCGTGTCGGAGTTTTCAACCTCTAAATCGTAGAGTTGGTCTAAAAAACCGGCTAACGCCGGGCTTGTCGTGACAAAAGATTGATATGCTTCTGTGGTGACACAAAACCCCGGCGGTACGTTCACTTTGTCTATTTTAGAAATTTCTCCCAAGTTTGCCCCTTTGCCGCCTACCATTGGTAAATCCTGTTTACTGATTTCAGTAAACAAAAGTGTATAAGTTGGCATGCTTTTCCTCCCGGTATCTGAGAACATATCAATGCTTTTTAGTATTCTTCTGTCATAACAAATGTATTCGCATAATTGCATAATCTCGGATATGAAGTTGAAAACTAAGCTGGGCTAACGCAGTGCGTTTACGCGCCGGCCCAGCAAATATGGGGGGAGATTGATTCAGTGCGATTACTTTGGGACTGTTTAAAACCGTATAAACTGGCGGTCTTTGCACTTTTGCTGTTTTTGATTATTCAGTCAGCCTGTGAAATTCTGCTGCCAACCCTGGTAGCGGGCTTGATTAATCAGGGCATTCAAAAGGCTGATGCCGATTTTATTGAAACAACAGGAATATACATGCTGCTGGCCGCCATAGCCGCCATGATTTGCTCTTTGGCCTCCGGTTTAATTTCAGCCCGTATCTCCACCAGGATTAGTTCTGACTTACGGCAGCGGATTTTTTTTAAAGTGCAGGAGTTTTCGTCCAATGAAATCGACTTATTCGGGGTTTCTTCGCTGATCACTCGTACCACCAATGACATTACCCGGATTCAAACTTTTTTACTGTATTTGTTGAAGATGGGTATACTTACTCCGTTAATGATGGTTAGCGGCATCATCATGGCTGTTTTTACCAGTGGCAAGCTGTCGCTTGTTCTTATTGTTACTTTGCCGGTCATGTCCTTTGTTATTGCCTGGATTCTGGCCAGTATGATCGGCTACTACAGAAGTATGCAAGCTCAGTTTGATTTGCTCAACCTGGTATTACGCGAGAATCTTACCGGGATACGCGTCATTCGAGCCTTTAAGCAGGCCGGCCATGAAATGGAGCGGTTCGAGGGAGTCAACTCCGAATACACCCGATTGTCCATACATACTCAGCGGCGGATAGGCGTTTTAATGCCGGCGGTAACGGTGCTTATGAGTATAACCACCGTTACGGTCATGTTCTTTGGCAGCAGACTTATCATGAATGCAACAATGGATGTCGGCAGTCTGGTCGCTTATGTGCAGTATATCAACCAGATTCTCTTGTCGGTGATGATGACATCTATGCTATTTATGATGTATCCACGGCTGATTACCTCGCTCACCCGGATTGTCGCCGTATTGGAAACCCGGTCCAGCGTTGTTGACGGCTGCCGGCCTGAAGCCAGAATTCATACAGGAATTGTAGAATTTAAACAGGTGTGTTTTAGTTTTCCGCAGGCGGAGGCGGCGGTGTTAAATAATGTATCGTTTACTGCTCAGCCTAATCAAATGACGGCCATTATCGGCAGCACCGGCAGCGGAAAATCCACCATTGCCAAACTGCTGCTGCGTTTTTATGATGCTACGGCCGGTCAGATACTGATAGATGGCGTAGATGTCAGGGATTATACGTTGCATAATCTGCGTGAGAAAATCGGTTATGTTCCGCAAAAGGCAGTGTTGTTTTCCAATACCGTTGCGGGAAATCTCCGCTTCGGCAAAAGAAGTGCCAGCAGGGAGGAACTGCTTAAGGCTGCCGGTATTGCCCAGGCAACCGAGTTTATCCAGGCGAAAGAGGCCGGGCTTGATACCCTCATTGCGCAGGGTGGAGCCAATATGTCGGGCGGTCAGAAACAGCGTCTGGCCATTGCCCGGGCGGTGGTAAAAAAGCCGGCTGTCTATTTATTGGACGATAGTTTTTCCGCACTGGATTATACGACCGATAGAGCGGTACGCCAGGCGTTAAAGGCTGAAACAAAAGACGCGACGCTGATTGTTATTGCCCAGCGCATCAGCACGATTATTCATGCTGACCGCATTGTCGTTCTCAACGAGGGTCAGGTAGCCGATGCCGGCAGCCATGAAGAATTGATGGAACGCTGCGGCATTTATCAGGAAATTGTCAGGTCGCAGTTTCAGCAGGAGGAGTTAAGGTGAGCAACAACAAGCCCAGTCTTTATTCAAATGGCCCGGCAATCAGCGACGGAGATACTAAGAAGCCGCGAAACTTCGGCAATACAGGCAGACGTCTGTTGCTCTATTTTAAACAATTAAAAGGAAAATTACTTACTGCTGTTTTAATGACGGTGTTAAGCACACTGTTTACTGTTTTGGCGCCGGAAATTTTAGGCCAGGTGACGACGCTGCTTTACCAGGGGGTGACTACAGGGCTTTTTCACTGGGATAAGATGGTAAGGACGCTGCTGCTATTAACCGTTGTCTATCTGATTTCCCAGTTGTTTTCCTTGGGGCAGAATTTCCTCATGGCCGAGGTCACAGCCCGGATTATTTATTTGATCAGACAAGACCTCAATACAAAGCTCAACCGCCTGCCGCTGCGGTTTTTAGACGGCAAAACGCATGGCGAGCTATTGAGCCGGGTTACCAATGATGTGGAAACTGTCAGTTCTACCTTGCAGCATAGTTTTACCCAGATTATTTCTTCCCTGGTCACTCTGGCGGGGATATCTTTGATGATAGTGCTTATCAATGTCTGGATGTCGCTAATCGCTTTTGCTGTTATACCGCTGGCTCTTTTTAGCTCGTCAATGATCATTAAAGCATCCCGGAAATACTTTATTAATCAGCAGGAGTTTATTGGGGCGATGAACGGGCATGTGGAAGAAATGTATACCGGCTACAGCATTGTGAGCAGCTTTAATTACGAAGATGAAGCCAAGGCCAGCTTTAGCGACTTAAATAAAAAAATCCTGAATAATTCGTGGCGGGCCGAATTTTTATCAGGAATACTATCGCCTTTGGCCGCATTTTTAGGCAATCTCGGCTATGTAGGCGTTGCTGTTATGGGTTGTTTTTTTGCTATTCGCGGACAAATTGAAGTTGGACAAATTCAGGCTTTCCTGCAATATGTCAGACAGTTTAACCAGCCGATCAGTATCATTTCCAATGCGGCGGGAACTTTGCAGGCCGCGCTGGCGGCGGCGGAAAGAATTTTTGAAATTCTTGATGAAGAGGAGGAAAGCGCCGAGCATGCCAAGCCGGTAAAGCTGGAAAACGTCCAAGGCAATGTTTCCTTTCAACAGGTAAGATTTTCTTACCTGCCCGGTCAGCCTGTCATCCATGATTTTAATCTGGAGGTCAAAAGCGGTCAAACGGTGGCCATCGTCGGTCCTACCGGATCGGGCAAAACAACGTTGATTAATTTGCTGATGCGTTTTTATGATGTGGATGAAGGCAGTATTAACATTGACGGTATTGATATCAGGGATATGAAACGGGATGATGTGCGGGGGATTTTTGGCATGGTGCTGCAAGATACTTGGCTGTTTAACGGAACAATTGAAGAAAATATCGCCTATGGACGGCAGGGAGCCACCCGGCAGCAGGTTGTTGATGCCGCCAAAACCGCTCATGTCCATCAATTTATCAAAACATTGCCCAACAACTACGATATGCGGATTAGTGAGGATGCCGGCAATATTTCGCAAGGTCAGAAGCAACTGATCACCATTGCCCGCGCCATTATCGCCGCCCCGCCAATACTCATCCTGGATGAAGCTACAAGTTCGGTAGACACCCGCACTGAGGTTCTCATTCAAACCGCTATGCAGAGGATGATGCGGGGAAGGACCAGCTTTGTCATTGCCCACCGGCTGTCTACGATTCGTAACGCCGATATCATCCTGGCACTGAATGACGGGGATATTGTGGAAAAGGGAAGCCACACCGAGTTGATGGCGCAAAGAGGGTTTTACCATAGCCTTTACAACAGTCAGTTCGCGGCTGAGGAGGCCGGAAGCTGATCAGGGAAAAGCGTAGAGGCGATTTAAAGCGGCCAATTTGGATCACGCCACGAGCGCGCGGTTTCGCAGCGATCGGCTGACGCGGGAAAGAAATTAATCAGTTTGCTCAACCGGTTTGGCGTACTGGAAATGAAACACGCCGGTGTAGGCCGGAAGCTGAATATCCGGTTGCTGGGAAACAGTAATTTTAATTCCCCAGAAGGATAAGGTTTCGATAACCCCGCCTCTCATTTTTAACGAATTCTCCAGTGTTGCCGGATCGCCAATGGCCCTTATTTCAAAAGGAGCAGCAAAGTCGGTGCCGTTGACAGACATTGATTGTCCGTTCTGAATGATGCCGGAACCGGTAATGAGACGCTGATTATTGATGGCTATGGCCTCAGCCCCGCCGGCCCGCAGCTCGTTCAGAATTTTAAGCATGTCCTCGGCTCTGATTAAATACAGCTCAGAGCTTTTGGTATTTATCGGTTGCCGGCGGTCTTCCTCTAGCGTGACAATGATACCCGGACCTGTCAGGGGGAGGGTGCCTGCGCCCATGGCAATGCGCTGTGCCTCTTTATGGGCCGCATCGGCAGACTGCAATTCCCTGATTTGCGAGTGGAGGATGGCAATTTCTTTTTCCGACGAGCTTAAGCGGAGGGTTAAATCTTCGACTCTTTGATTCTGGAGGGAATACCGGAAGTCCTGATTGTTTTTAAACTGTACGGCTAGTATGATACCTAACACAACACATACCAGACTAATGGATACCTGGCCTTTTTTGGGCAACATAAAATCACCTCAACTAGTATACTGGTATTCTGAATGTCAGAGAGTATAGTCATTGTTAACACAATATGTGTATAGGCATATATTATCAGAAAAACAAGGCGCAGTAAATCACATAAGTTTGATACGGCCGCTAATTGACACTAAAGCCGGTTTTTTTTTGCCCAGCACACAATTAATAAATTTCAATGGTGTAGTCTAAGAGTGAGCAGACATTTATCATAAAAAGGGCTACCGGTTGCTGCTGCCGGCTGCAGGGCTTGGCAATATGTGCTGCACGCGGGTGATGGGGTCTATGTTATAATATAAATAGATTTATAGGTATATACAAGGTACGGATGTGTAAGTAATAATAACCACTGGAGGGTTGAAGAATGTCACAACGGTCAGTCTTAATTGTTGATGATGATACAAAACTGGTTGAATTGCTGCAATTGTATTTTGAAAAAGACGGGTTTGTGGTGTTTACCGCCAATGACGGGTTAACGGCCCTGAAAACCGCCCGCGAGAAAGAGCCGGATATTCTGGTGCTTGATTTAATGCTGCCGGGGATGGACGGCTGGGATATCTGCCGGGCTCTGCGGCGCGATAATGAGGTTCCCATCTTAATGCTGACCGCCAGGGCGGAAGAAAGCGACCGATTAGTGGGGTTGGAAATTGGTGCCGATGATTATGTGACCAAACCCTTTAGTCCTAAAGAAGTAGTGGCCCGTGTCAAAGCCATTCTGCGCCGGACCAAGCGAACGACAGTCAAGACTGAATCGGTCCGGCTGGGGGATGTAGTTATCGACCTGAAACAGTATCAGGTAACAAAAGGCGGGCAGACTGTTGAGCTTACGCCGACCGAGTTTAAGATGCTGGAGCTGTTGGCCGCCAATCCGGGCCGGGTTTTTAGCCGGCTGCAGATTGTGGAACAGGCTCAGGGCTATTCCTTTGAAGGGTATGAGCGAACGATTGATGCGCATATTAAAAATTTACGGCGGAAAATTGAAGACAACCCCAGAGAACCGGTATATATCCAGACCGTTTACGGTGTAGGCTACCGTATGGCAGGCACCCCCCATGAATAGCATTATCTACCGGATTACAGGCCTGATGTTTCTCGCGGTGGCGATGACTGTGTTTTCGCTCATCTATTTGGCAAACATGCAAATGACCGGTTTATTTCAGGAGTATGTGACTGTTCAGCAGGTCGAAATGCACCGTCATATGAGCGCAGGCAGTGAGGGTCAGTCTGTTATGATGGGCAATTTAGAACAGAATTTTTTGACATCAGTCCACCAGTCCCTCATTTGGGTCGGCGTGGCCCTGTTGGTCGCCGGGCTGGGGGCGAGTTATGTCTTAGCCCTCAGCATTACCACGCCATTGCGTAAATTAAGTGCTGCCGCACTGGAGATCGAACGGGGGAATTTTGCCCAGAAAGTACCTGTGCCCTCGACCGATGAAGTGGGCAGGCTGGCCGTAGTTTTCAACAGCATGGCGGAAACTTTGGATAATAACAGTAAGTTAAGGCAACAGTTTCAAGCCAATATCGCTCATGAATTACGCACCCCGCTTGCTGTTATCCAAGGTCACCTGGAAGGCATGATTGACGGCATTATTGAGCCTAACAGGAAACAGCTGACTTCCCTCCATGAAGAAGCGATTCGCCTATCAAGACTGATCAAAGACCTGAAAGATTTGTCCCTGGCCGAAGTCCGTCAATTATCACTGGAGGTTACAGAGCTTAGTGTTAATCAGACTGTGGAGCAAGCCGTATATATGCTGAAACCCCTTGCCGATGACAAGGGTGTTACCATTGAACGGAATCTGCTGCCGGGGCTGCCGCCAATTATGGCTGATGCCGACCGGATTTGCCAGATCTTTTACAATCTGATCACCAATGCCATTCGTTATACGGCGGCCGGGGGACAGGTAACGATTGCCACTGCTCAAATCAGGCTGGAAGAGCAGAACTGGGTAAGGGTTACTGTTGCCGATAACGGCCAGGGGATCGATAGTACTGATTTGCCGCATTTATTTGACCATTTTTACCGGGGTGATAAATCACGGGACAGAAAAAGCGGCGGCACAGGTCTTGGTTTGGCTATTGTCAAACAGCTTGCCGAAATTCATGGCGGCAAAGTTCAGGCGGAAAGCACAGTCGGCCGGGGGAGTGTTTTTTCTGTTTTGCTGCCTGTACAAACGCTAAGAAAAGATAATTATAAGGCCGCTACTTTTTGACTGAGCTGACGTTTGCAGGTTAAATGGTATTACGCATTCTTGATTGTTATTGACCAGGAGGGCTTACCCATGGATAACAAGCATTATCTCGCGGCTGTGCTGCTATTAAGTATATTAGTCATGCCGGTGGGGGCTTTGGCCGGTCAAAATAAGACTGGCTATACGCCAAATCCGGGTTGCAACCGGAATGACGGGCTCCTTGGCTCCACCCGCGAGGCTGCCGCGGCCTTTGCGATTGATTGGCAGCTGCCGGCCGGGTTTAAGGTTCTGGATATACAGGCCGAAGATATTACCGGGGATGGAATGCCGGACCGGGTCTATCTGATCGGCCAGAAGCCGGCAACTGCTTCTGGCTATGCCGATTCCTTTAAATTGATTGTCGAGAACGGGGCTGCTAAAACCCGGACTGAAACCGATTTGGCATCAATGGGCGGCTATGAAGCCCGCTTATTCCTGGGCGACTTTACCGGGGATCATGTGGCTGATGTTCTGGTTACCGCCGCCACCGGCGGCAGCGGAGGCTGGTATGATAACCGGGTTGTCACCTTTATTAGTAAGGATACGGTTATTTTTAATCAACAGGACAACAGCAAAATTTTTGTGTCCGGTCAATTTAAGGATGGTTATAAAATCGAACTTTATAATGAAGCCGGGGCCGGTTCGGCGGTAACGCTGGATGTCGGCGAACGTAAAGCCGATTATGTGCGTTTGGGGCTTTATGATCATAAAGGAACCCTCAAGCAACAGACCCGGGCCATGGTTACTCCCTTTGGCCGGCTGGAACCAGTTGACGTTAATAATGATGGCATTTATGAATTAAAAGGCCTGCAACGTATCACCGGCGCTTATAACGCCGATGGGCTCGCCACTGTGGAAATCGTGCTGGCCTATACCGGCCAGGAATGGCAGCCCCGGTCCGTCGGTCTTCATATAAACCTGCACCTGACCCCGGACTCCAGGTAAACTGTTCCGTGTTAACGGTAAATAAAGGCGGGCGTGCTGTTGCACGCCCGCCTTTATTTACTTCATTACCGTTCCTTTAACCAGGTAGCCTGATGGGCATTAATGCCTCTAAAGGTGTGGATAAATGCTTCCAGGGGGGTTAGGTTGTAGGTCCGTGTGGAAAATATAGCCGCATCAACGGCCGCACCGGTGTTGGCATCAAGAACGATTTGATGGAAGGTAATCAGATAGGAATCTTTTTGCTCTTTTAAACGAATCCCGGTTACCTCCGGCACAATGATCCATTGGCAGCCGGCGGCAACGGCCTCTTCCCGCCAGTTGCCGGTGCTGGTTTCAGCGGTAATCAGGCAATCAGGCAGTGTTTTGCGGTATTCATCCATTAACGCTTCACGCATATACCAAAAATCATCTGCCAAGGCAGCCGGCAGATTGTCTTTCATGGGGGCAATATAGACCCGGCCGGGATTGGCTGCCTTTTTGGCAACAGGTTCAGCAATGCTGACGCCGGCTTGCCGCGCCAGCTGCCGCTTATCATAGTAATTTTTTAAAGCGGCATCAACGTAACCGGTTATTTTGTGGGGGTCATTAATTGTGGCCGGCTTTTGCCAAATGATTTCGCGGCCAAACTGCTTGTAGCCGCCAACTAAGGTCTGTAGGACACCGGTTACGGGATCGCCGTCGATCACAACCCGGGTTAACGGCAGGATCGGCGTATAGGCAGCAGCAAAAGCGTCATTCCCTATCGCCGGAGCACCGAAGGTAATTACCTGCAGCTGCTTAGCTTTGGTCCCCAGGTTGAGCAAGCGGGCTCCGGCCAGTGTGGCTGCGGCCCCGCCTAAACTGTGGCCGGTCAGATAGAGTTTATCATTAGGATTCATGTGCAGCAGATCAGGCAGCATAAGCGGCGTGTTTTCCGCATTGCGGAGGACCGCCGACGGGCCGGACTGGATAAATTCGTTAAAACCCTTGTGGACCTGGGGGGCAGTCCGGGGTGGGTTTTTGTTGGCAGCATTGAGGGCAAATTCTTCAGCCGTGCTGCCGGCAAAATAAACTTTGTCGAATTTTAGATTGATCTTCATATCATCGGTGGTTTCTGTCCCCACAATGGCCAGGACGTACAGGTTTTTGCCCGGTTCATTTTCTTTCTTGGCCAGCAGGAACCGGGCACCGCTGCGGGACCCGGGCTGAACATAATGGTCAATATGCCACCCTTCCTGTTCCAGATAACGGCTGGCCAATTCCCCGACCCGGTCATGATAGGCAGCTACGCTGGCGGCAGCGGCTATGTAGAGGGCATGGGCTTCCTCATAATCCTCCCGGGGACCGGCGTAGCCAATGGCTGAACTCCAAAACAAGATAACACTTAAAAGAAGCAGCTGAATTTTTCTCATAATCCCTCCGGCGGCTGACCGTGTCTCTATGTCAGCTGGCGAGTTGTACCTATTGTAAAGTATGGCTGTTGTAATTACTTTAATTGTACGTGATAGGCAGCAACTGTCAAGAATAATTTCAGTGTCAATATATTCCTGAACGGCAGGCCCCCGCTCCCTGCCCGGGAATGGGGGCCTGTCATTGTTTTTAGCCGGTAAAGATCCGGTACAGAAACACCCCGGTACTGGCCAGGGCTAAGAGGATAACACCGCCGGCGCCAAACCGGTTGCCCTGTTTGTGTTCATACAGGGCGTAGCTGCCGGAGTGAATGCCTGCCAGTATGGCTACAATTAAAAAAGCTATATCGGTCATTCGTCAGCCTCCGTCTTGATGGGTGAGGACTTATACATGAGCCCGGTCCGTCTGGTCTTTACTGAAACATTGAGGTTAAATCCGACAGTCGGATAAATTTTATACCAGTTGAGTTGATCAACTTCACTGAAATTGCTGAAAAGATTGCGGGCATGCAAGCCAAAGCCGACCACATCGCTACCCAGCTCCTGGGTGTGGGCCAGCATTTTCTCCATCTGATTTGTCAGAACATTGGCGATGTGTTGTTCAAGCAGCAGCCCATATTCCCTGTTCTCGTAATTAATGCCGCTGGGAATACTGGTTATTTCCCCCTCAAGCAGCAGCTTGATGGTAAATACCAGCCTGCCCTCCAGCCAGGCTGGCTTGATTTCCGGCTTTTGGCCAAGCCGCAGATGGACATTGATGCCATGCTGCGGGGCTAGCGGGTCGGTCACGGTAATAAACCCTCGGACAAAGTCCCCGCTGAGGATGGAAACCACCCGTGTTTCCTCATTGTTCAGCGCACCGACCATTTTATCGGCTACAAATACGGCGGTGCCGATTACCTCGGCCGGGTCACCGCCTTCACGACCCAGCCCGGCAGGATAATAAGCGACTGCCTCTTCGCCCTTGTCCTTGTTGTCAACAGGCTTGGGCTGGAGATCCAGCGGGTTAATGCCCATATAGGTGGCATAGGGGGCACCGCTGGTAGATTTCAATCTTGTGTAAAACTGGTGCAGATTGGAAGCTAGAAAATAGCCTGTATCCTGCCGGGACGTCAGGGAGTTTTCCAGCCAGCGGGAAGGAAGCTTTTCCATGGAGGGTTTGTTTTTTTGCATGAATTCCTGAGCGGAGCCCCGGGTAACCGTGATAAACATGGAACCGCGAAATTCCCGGAACCGCAGCAGCGGCCCCAGTATATCACCAATCCCCTGCCTGGCCAAATCCTCGCCGATGATCACCGCTTTGGTATGAGACAGATTAGGGGTGCGGGCAACCACCGAGTTCAGCAGGTTACGGGCTTCCGCGAGCGAGGGGGCAACAATGGTGATAAGAAAAGTACTGGCTTCACCTGTGCCGTTCTCTTTGCCGCCTTGCCCCTGACCGGTTGCGATCTGATAGGTAATAATACTCTGGTTGTCAGGCCCGGGGTCAATGCCGACACTGACCACATAGGCAAAATCATCAATCTCTCTGCCCCCGTTGCAGCCGGCAGTGCATACGGTAAGCAACAGCAAACAGGCGGCAAGCTTTAAGCGGATGTCCACGATTTTTTCTTCCTTCCTTTAAATACCGTTGCCGCAAATAATAGCAAAGGTATCCCATAGAGACCGGCATTGTGCAGGGTCACGGTTACAATCGTATCCAGCCGGATGACGCTGGCAATATCCGGCGGGATCATGGCGATTCCGGTTACGAGCAGGGCCAGGGAGGCAATAAGCGGACGCGGGGTCGAAAGGTTGAGGGCTCTTGTTAACAGGTAGCAGGCAATATAGATATCAATAGCAATGCTCATAATGCCGGCAATAACCCACAACATGATAAAGAGCGATTCAACCCTTTGGATATAGCGGTTGAGATAGACCAGGCGGGCCATTTCAAAAAAAGGGATGGTTTTCTCAAGGGCTATTTTGGTCCCGAAGGTGAGCGTAAACACGAATATGGACAGTGCTTTTAGCAGGGTGCTGCCACCCAGGCCGAAAATCGCCGCCCGTTTGATGGTGCGCAGGTTTTGCAAGACCGGACCCAGCACAAAGAGGATCAGGACGCCGAAATTGATCCCGGAAACAGCTATCCCTGACCGGACGGCTGTGCCGAAGCCATGCCCCTGCCACGGTCCCAGCAGGTTGATATCATAAAAGGGGGTGAGTGCTGCCATGACAAACCCGAGGCTGGCAACGCCAAACGGCAGAATAATATAGGCGGTGCGGGCGATGCATTCAATCCCCAGGTAACAGAGAATAACGGCATTGACTGTATACCAGGAGATCGCATTGTTAAACTCCATAAACGGCAGCGCCGTCAGCAGCGTGTTTTCAGCAAACTGGCGGAGCAGCAGGGCGGCGTCACTAACAAACATTGTGATCAGCACCAGCGATACCGCCCGGGCGCCAACTTTGCCTAACAGCTGCTGGGTTACCGCATAGATATCGCCCTGATTCCGTTGGAACACGTACAGTAACATATACACCGGAATAAGTAACGTAATGAGCGGCAAGGCAACGGCAAACCAGGCCAGGCCGGCATTAGCTTCAATCGTTTGGGCCGGGCGGGTGAGGAAGATCCGGGGGAAGGTATTGAGAAAGACCAGGGCCAGCCCTTCGCTGATCCCCATATGACCGACATGGTAGCTTATGGTTGATCATCTCCTTCCTGCGGGGCAGCCGTGGTCCACCTGCGGCTAATATGGGGCTGCCTGGTGGGATCTTTGGTGTTCAGCGCATCCGGCCGGGATTCCTGCCGGAAAACAGCGCCCCGTACGAATACATCAAGGCCCCCCGTTGACTTCGGGGAGATCGGCGAGAGATAAGGCATGCCAAAGGATTTCATATAAGCCAGGGTCGTGATCAGCAGGAGAATCCCCGACGACAGCCCGACCAGTCCGGCTATCGCCGCCAGCAGCAGCAGGCCGAACCGGACGGATCTTACGGCAAAGGCAAACCGGTATTCCGGGATCGTAAATGAGGCCAGGCCGGTGATGGCAATAATGACCACCATAATCGGGCTGACAATATGGGCGGCCACTGCGGCCTGCCCCAGGATGATAGCGCCGACAATGCCAATGGTAGAGCCCAGGATATTCGGAATTCTCAGGCTGGCTTCACGAATCAGCTCAAAGGATATTTCCATAACAATAACCTCAAAATAGGCCGGAAACGGGACATCGCCCCGGGCGCCGACGATCGCCAGTACTAATTCGGTGGGCAGGGCCTCCTGGTGAAAGTAGCTGATGGCAATATAGAAGGCCGGCAGCATTGTGGATATAAGTGTACCGACAACTCTTAACACCCGCATAAAGCTCCCGGCCGGCACCTTCAGGCTGAAATCTTCGGCCGAGTGCAGCAGCGCAAACATATCGACCGGGACTACCAGCACAAAGGGGTTGCCTTCCAGGATAATGGCCACCCGCCCCTCCGCGAGATGGACCGATACCCGGTCAGGGCGTTCTGTCGATATTGTCTGCGGAAAGGGTAACTTGGGATGATCTTCGATAAATTGTTCCAACAGGCCGATGTCGTCCACGTAATCTGTCCTGATACTGCCAATCCGGCGTTTGACTTCAGTGACCAGGGAGGCATTAGCAATTGATTTTACATACATGACGGCACAATTGACCCGGCTGCGTTCGCCGATTTTAATCATTTCGGTCACAAGATCGCTGGTGCGGAGCATGGTTCGGATCAGGGCTGTATTGACACGCAGATTTTCGCTGAAGGCCATCTGGGAGCCGCGAATGGACTGCTCGGTGGTGGGCTTGGCAACAGCACGGTGCTCCCAGCCTTTGGAACCGATAATAAGCAGTTCATCGACACCATCAATTAAGAGGACGGTGTCGCCGCTGTTAATGCCATCCTGCAGATCGGTGAAGGTTTTTCCTGCCACCACCTGATTGGCAGGCAGTATTTCTTTTCTAAGATGACTGATCAGCCCGGTGCCGTTGCGGATGCCCTGGGGGGGCGGCATCATCAGTAATGGCTGCATAATAGCCAGGTTCAAAAGCTTGGAGTCTACCATGCCGTCAATAAACAGCAGGACTGCCGGCACCGGTGGGCGGAGCGGCAGGGTAATCTCCCTGACGACAAGGTCTTTATTGGCAGGCAGCTCGTACAGGCGGTTGACGACATGCAGATTTTCTTCCAGGCTTGGCCGCAGCGGGGCTGATCCCAGGCTTGTACGGTCTTGCTGGCTATCATAGCTCAGGAGCAGAGGGGTTAACTCTTGCTGCTGCTGCTCAAGGCGGTGAAACTCGGCCTCAAGCCCCAGGCGGCTTGCCTCATCCGGCTTTTGGGTTAACGCCGCTTTGGCTTTTTCCATAAGGCTTGTAATACGGTAAGCCTGCCGCAACAGCGAACTGAGCTCGTAGTGCTGCTCTTTGAGGCCGGCCCGGCCGGCTTCCTGGTGCGGGTCAGAGGCTTCTTCCGGCCGGGGTTTTTCTGCCGGTGTTTCCTCAAGGATAAACGGTGCGGCCTGGGGGGGCGGTTGATAGAGCAACAGCCTCTTGAAATAGCGGTATATTATAAAAATCGAGTTATCGATCAGCGCGCACCACTCCTTTGCTTCTGTGGATATTTTTAGCATTATTAGCATATTTATACTGTTAACCGGTAAATACAGCAATGTTAAGTTATTGCCCAGTACCTTGCAAAGTTAGGTGTTAGTTTTAGGGCGAGACAAAAGGGCAAAGGGCCAGGAAGCACCGGCGACGCCTACTGGCAGGGGGCTGCCAGGAGGGGCTGACGCCGCCATTTGCCCTTTTGGCCGTCAGCAAACTAAAAGGATAATGTGGTCAAGACACTAAACCTACAAAATCCTACATGATCTTACAGTAAACCCAGAGAAATGGCGATTGCTGAATATAATTGTTGCAGCTATAATTATTATAGAGAATATTATAATTATAATTTACGGAGGTTAAAGGCTTTGTTTGTCAGCAATAGTTTAAAAGCAAGATTGATTGTGCTGCTGGTTTTATTTGCTCTGATTCCGGCCTGTATCAGCGGCAGCGTGGGCGGTTACATAAATTCACAGGCGATTAGGGAGTCCACGATCCATGCCAACCTTAATACGGCCCAGCAAATCGGCAACGAAATTACGCGGATGGTAGACGATGCCCAAGGGGTTGTAAAGCTGCTTGCCGACACACCGACTGCCAGGTCAATGAATCCGGCGGCCATGAGAGAACTGGTACTGGCAGCCCAACAGAATCAGTCCATCTTTGAACTGATTTTTGTTATGGACGCCACAGGCATGCAGATTGCCAGAACCTCGGGCAGTCTGGCTAACCGTGCCGACAGGCCTTATTTTAAAGAAGCGATTAAAGGGAATAGTTTTTTCACCGATGTCTATATATCATCTTTCACCAATGCTCCCTGTATTACGATTGCCGTTCCTATTAAAAACAGTTCCGGGCAGATTGCCGGTGTTATGGCGGCCGACGTCAGTTTACAGGCTATCTGGGAAATAGTTGATGAGGTACGTATTGGACAAACCGGCTATGTTGATGTTGTGGACAATAAAGGCACGGTGATTGCCCATCCAGACAAAGAGCGTGTACTGAAAAAAGAGTCTTTTGCTGCTTATGATTATATTGCGCAGGCTATGAACAGCCGCCAGGGTTCGCAGGAGGCAGCCTCGACCCGGGGCGACAGGTCTCTTGTTACGTATTCGTCGATTGACGGCTATGGCTGGGGCGTTATTGTCTATGAACCAATCGGAGAGGTCATGGCCGCCGTTACCCAGGCTGCACTGGCAACCGGGGCTGTAACCCTGCTGGCCGTCTTGCTTGCCTTGATTAGTGCGTATTATGCAGCGCGGAATATTGTGCGCCCCCTTGACAAGCTGGTGAATGCGGCCGGCCAGGTGGCGGCCGGGGATTTGGCCCACGTGATTGAAGTGCGGGGGGTGGCCGAGATTAACCAGCTCACCGCTGCCTTTAATGCCATGATCCGGTCACTCCGGGGGCTTGTGGCCAAAACCTCGGCTACTGCTGAAACGGTGGCCGCGTCATCGGAAGAACTGGCGGCATCGTCCGGTGAGGTTGGCAAAGCCGCTGAGGCAGTGGCGGTCACCATCCAGGGTGTGGCCGCGGGGGCTGCCGGCCAGGTGAATAGTGCCGAGCAGTCCGTTCAGGTCATCCGGGAAATGGTGACGGCAATGACCAACACCGGCAGAGCCGCCCAGGCGGTGGCGGCGGCATCGCAGCAAAGCGAGCAGGTGGCTGAAGCCGGATCTGAGCAGATTGGCCTGGCTGTCATTAAAATGAATGAGATCGAGCAGGATGTTAACAGGGCTACGAAAATGATTCATGCCCTTGGTGATAAATCGCGGCAAATTGGCCAGATTGTTGATGTAATTGCCGGGATTGCGGGGCAAACAAACCTGCTGGCGCTGAATGCGGCGATTGAAGCCGCGCGGGCCGGAGAGCAGGGCCGGGGGTTTGCCGTGGTTGCGGATGAGGTTCGCAAACTGGCTGAACAGTCGGAAGCGGCCGCCCGGGAGATTGCCGGTATTATCGAGGCGATCCAGACGGAAACGGTAGCCACTGTCAATGCTATTGATCAGGGCGGGCGGGAAGTAGCCGCCGGTGTCCGGGCAGTGGAAAACTCCGGAGCTGCTTTTAAAGAAATATATGGGGCGGTTAAAAATGTGCGGGCTGAAGTCGGCCGGATTGTGGCGCTGACCAAAGAGCAGCAGCGGCGCAGCGGTCAGGTGGAAGCAGCAGTTTACAGTATTGCTGATTCGGCCCGCCTTAATGCCGCCAGTGCCGGGGAGGTGGCGGCCGCCAGCCAGCAGCAAAACGCCAGTGTACAGGAGATCACCGCCGCCGCCGCCAGTTTGGCCCACATGGCGGCTGAGCTGCAGCAGGCAGTGTTGAAGTTCCGGGTTTAAGAGACCAAGACTAGCAAAAAAGGCCTAACCGCATACGCAGTTAGGCCTTTTTAACAAAAAAACGTAATAAATCCCTGTACTCGCTTTTGGAAAAGGCAGGAATGTTGTATAATATAAGGATATAATATAATGGACACATACCCTAAGGAGGATTTGCATGAATACTGAAACTGATTATATGGATAAAGAAGCTGAAGCCAATCCTGCTATGCCTGCTAATTTTATTGAAGTGATCATCAATGAAGATATAAAGACAGGAAAATATGGCAGCCGCGTTCACACCCGCTTCCCGCCGGAACCGAACGGCTACCTGCATATCGGGCATGCCAAGTCCATTTGCCTGAACTTTGGACTGGCTCTCAAATATGGCGGCAAATGCAATCTGCGTTTTGATGATACCAACCCGACCAAAGAAGACGTCGAGTATGTGGATTCTATTCAGGAAGACGTCAAGTGGCTGGGCTTTGACTGGGATGACCGCAAATATTATGCCTCTGATTATTTTGAAAAAATTTATCAATATACGGTAGAACTTATTAAAAAGGGTAAAGCCTATGTCTGTGATTTGTCGGCCGAAGAGATGCGCCAGTATCGCGGCACCCTGACTGAGCCGGGCACAGAGAGCCCTTACCGGAGCCGGACAATAGCGGAGAACCTGGCGCTGTTTGAAAAAATGAAAGCCGGCGAATTCGCTGAAGGCAGCCGGGTACTGCGGGCGAAAATTGATATGTCTTCCCCGAATCTTAACATGCGGGACCCTGTTCTTTACCGGATTATCCGCGCTAAGCACCATCGTACCGGCGACACCTGGTGCATCTATCCGATGTATGATTATGCCCATCCTATCTCAGACTCCATCGAAGGTGTGACGCACTCGATTTGCACACTTGAATTTGAGGATCACCGCCCGCTGTATGACTGGACGCTGGCGGCGTTAGGCATTTATCAGTGCCAGCAGATTGAATTTGCCAGGCTGAATCTTACTAATACGATCATGAGCAAGCGTTATCTGCGGCGGCTTGTGGAAGAGGGATATGTCAGTGACTGGGACGACCCGCGGATGCCCACCATTTCCGGTTTGCGGCGGCGGGGCTTTACGCCGGCAGCAATCCGCGACTTTTGTGACCGGATCGGTGTTGCCAAAAGCAACAGTACTGTAGATGTGGCCTTGCTGGAGCATTGCATCAGAGAAGATCTCAATGGGCAGGCAAGCCGGGTTATGGCTGTGCTGAAACCCTTGAAGCTTATTATTGACAACTATCCGGCCGGGCAGGTGGAAGAGCTTATAGCTGAAAATAATCCGGAAAACCCGGCGATGGGGACACGGACAATCCCATTTTCCCGGGAAATATATATTGAACAAGATGATTTTATGGAAAATCCGCCGAAAAAATTTTTCCGCCTGGCGCCCGGAGCTGAAGTCCGGCTTAAGCATGCTTACATTATAAAGTGTGAACAGGTGGTAAAGGACGAGCAGACCGGCGAGATTGTGGCCGTACACTGCACCTATGACCCTGAGACCAGGAGCGGCAGCGGCACTGCCAACCGCAAGGTCAAAGGCGTATTGCACTGGGTGTCGGCGGCACATGCCGGGAAGGCCGAGGTACGCCTGTACGATTACCTGCTGACAAGCCAGCAGGACCAGGAAGACGAAGGCGCAGAGGCCAAGGATTTTGTGGATAGGCTCAACCCCAATTCCCTGGAAAGACTGGTTGACTGTCTTGTTGAACCTAGTATTAAAATGCCGCCAGTGGGAAGCCGGTTTCAGTTTTTACGCTGCGGTTATTTTGCCGTGGACCGGGATTCAGTACCAGGCAAGCCGGTGTTTAACCGTATTATATCCCTAAAAGATTCCTGGGCTAAGCTTGATAAGAAAAGACTTGGCTTGTGACGAGTCCTTTAGGACGATGGCAGAAGCCGCCTGTGCCCTGTAGGGTATATTCGTTCTTATGTCCACAGAATTTATTTATAAATTCTGGTAGACCAAGAAATAACAGCACGAAAGACTTTTGCCTGGCAGGCCTGCCGGTAAAAGTCTTTCTGCCATCTGCGAAGCGGGGTATGTTGCCGTGTTAGTCTTGATTAAGTTCCTGTATATAACCTTTCTGCTGCCGCCCGGTTTGTTTATTGCCATTTTGACAATGCTCTGCCTGGGGCTGTACAGGCGCCGGCAGCAGGGGGCTGGGGCGCTGGCGGTAATCGCCGTCCTGCTGTACCTGATTTCCATTCCGTTGGTCGGTGACTGGCTGATGCGGTCGCTGGAAAGCCGTTACCAGCCGCCACCGCGCATCAGCGGGGATGTTATAGTGATGCTGGGGGGCGGGGCAACGGCAGATACCCCTAATGTTCATGGCCAGGGGCATTTGACAGGCTTTGCTGCCAACCGGCTGCTGACGGCAGCGCAGCTGCATTATATAACCGGGGCGCCTGTTATCATATCCGGCGGCCAGGTGTTTGCCAATACCGGCAAAGAGGCGGAAATTGCCAGGCATATTCTGCTGGGACTGGGGATTGCCGCCGATAAAATTATTGTGGAAGGACAGAGCCTTAATACCGCCGACAATGCCAAATATACGACAATGATTTTGGCGGCGGAGGGGTTTACCAGCCCGATCCTGGTGACCTCCGCGTTCCATATGAAGCGGTCTGTGGCGCATTTTGCTAAATATCAGGTGGCAGTGGTGCCCTATCCCACCGATTACCAAACGAATACAAAGTTTATTTTTGAATGGCATCAGCTGTGGCCCCGGGCGGATGCGTTCTATAATTCGCAGCTGGCTGTCAAAGAGTATCTCGGCCTTATGGCTGTTAACTGGTTTTAATGAATTCTGAGGAGTGGTATTTTGAATATTTTACTTATTGGCGGCGGCGGGCGTGAACACGCTTTAGCCTGGAAACTGAAACAGAGTCCCCGGGTGGAGAAGCTATACTGTGTGCCGGGGAATCCCGGCCTGGCTTCGCTGGCAGAGTGTGTGGCGCTGGATATAACTGATAATGAAGCCTTAGGCAGATTTGCCTTAGCCCATGACATCGGTTTAACCGTGGTCGGGCCTGAACTGCCCTTGACCAATGGCCTTGTCGACCATTTTACCGCTCTTAATCTTAAAGTATTCGGCCCGTCCCGGCAGGCGGCGCAATTAGAAGGTTCCAAGGCTTTTGCCAAAGGGATTATGCATAAATACAACATTCCGGCTGCGGCCTCCGCCGCCTTTGCCGATGCGGAGAAGGCCATTGCCTACATACAGGAGCAGGGGGCGCCGATTGTGGTAAAAGCTGACGGCCTGGCTGCCGGTAAGGGCGTTGTTGTCGCCATGACTGTGGAAGAGGCAATTGCGGCAGTGACTATGATTATGCAGGATAAGGCCTTTGGCAGTGCCGGCAATCTGGTGGTTATTGAAGAGTATCTGGCAGGGGAAGAGGCCTCGCTGCTGGCCTTTACTGACGGTTTTACCGTCGCGCCCATGATCGCCGCCCAGGATCATAAGCGGATATTTGATAATGATCAGGGGCCCAATACCGGCGGGATGGGCACCTACGCGCCGGCGCCGGTGGTTACCGAGGCGGTGCGGGCGCAGGTAACGCGGGAGGTATTGCAGCGGGTGGTGGATGCCCTGCGCCAGGAGGGGATTATCTATAAAGGCTGTTTGTATGCGGGCTTAATAATTACTGAACAAGGACCCAAGGTCATTGAGTTTAATGCCCGGTTTGGCGATCCGGAAACCCAGGTTGTGCTGCCGCTCCTGAACAGTGATTTGGTTGCTGTTATGGAAGCCTGTGTCGACGAACGGCTGGCAGATATCACGCTGGAATGGGCAAACCAAGCCGCCGTGTGTGTGGTACTGGCCGCTGACGGGTATCCCGGCAGCTATACCAAAGGTGATCCTATCAGCGGTCTTGATCGGGTCCAGGCCCAGGGGGCCATCGCTTTTCATGCCGGGACAGGCTGCAAAGACGGCCGGATTGTAACCAATGGCGGCCGGGTGCTGGGCGTGACTGCGGTAGCCAATGATATTCAGGCGGCAGTGGCCAAGGTCTACCAGGCTGTGTCTGAGATAAAGTTTGCCGGCATGCAATATCGTAACGACATTGCTCACCGGGCGTTCAACCGGAAGTAAATGCAGGGTGCAGAAGGAGTGCATACTTTGGATGCTGGTTTAACAGCCATTAATTTACTGGTCATTGTTGTGACTGTTATTGGCATTGGCTTAACTGTTATCGGCTTACCCGGGAATTGGCTGATTTTTTTCGTGGCCCTGGGTTATGGTTATCTGGCACCCTTTGCCGCTATGAATAATACGGCCTTACTCATTCTGTTTGGCGCCGTACTGGCCGGGGAGCTGGTTGAGTTTGTAGCCGGTTCGTTAGGGGCAAAAAAGGAAAATGCCTCGAAAACGGCGATCATAGTCGCCTTTATCGGCGGTATCGCCGGCGGGATCCTTGGTACGGGGATAATGCCGGGCCTGGGTTCCATTGCCGGGGCCGTCGGCGGTTCTTTTGCCGCCGGCTATCTGGCAGAATATGCGGCTACAGGCAACCGGGAAAAGGCTGGACGGGTGGCAAAAAGCATTGTTGTCGGTCAGGCATTGGGTCTTATCTTCAAATTAGCGATAGCCATCGGGATGGTGGCGCTGATTATTTCCAGGCTAACGTGGGCAGGGTGACAGGAGGAACCATATGAAACGACAGCAAATACTGGATGCCGCCTATACTGTTTTTTCCCATAAGGGATATCACCGGGCCACTGTGGATGAGATTATTGCCATGGCGGATACCGGCAAAGGCACGGTATATAATTATTTTGCCAGTAAAGAGCAGCTTTTTTATACCCTGGTCAAAGAGCGCAGCGCAAAATTTGAAACTGAGCTCAACCGGCTGGCCGGTCTTGATGAAGTGCCGCTCATCAAAATAAAAAAAGTGATCAAGGTGTTTTTAGAGTTTTATGTCGCTAATGCCGATTTATGGCGGGTGCTCATGCATGAAATGCGCGGTCTGGGCCATGAGGAATCAACAAATTTTACTGCGGCCCAGCGCGAAAAATACCGGGAAAGATTTGTCCATACCATTGGCGTACTGGAAACGATTTTGCAAGCCGGAATTGAGCAGGGGGCTATTCGCCCGTGTGATGTGCATAAAGCGGCCCACGGGCTGTTTAGTGTCATCGTAATGATGGTTTTTCAGGGCTTTGTCGATGCCCAGGCCGATTCGATTGAGGCGAATGCTAATAATATTGCCGATATTTTTCTCTATGGTGTTGTGGCGCGTTGAATGCAACAAGAAAACCCCTGACGTGGTCTTGCAGGCTGTGCGTATAGCAGTTACTTTTGAAATACAAGGGAATAATTTTACTTTTGGCATCGCCCCAAAATCAGATGCAACGCGCGCAGTAGCATCACCATAAACGAAAACAATGTCGTATAATTAAAGTGTGGCATAAGGTCGATACTTTTTGAGCTAAGAACTCGACCCCAAAATTGATATGACTTCCTGCTTGAACCACATATTGTCCAGCTCATTCGGGAGAGCAGAGCCGCCGTAGCTGTCGCCCATTCCCTACTGATAGCGATCTACCACATACTAAAAACAGGCGTTCCTTATCGAGAGTTAGGTTCCGAGTATTACAATCGATTTAACCGGGAGAAGAAAATACAATCATATTTGAAAAAATTAGCGGCTTTGGGTTGGGAGCTCCCCACCACAGCTACGGCCTAATTGCCTACATACCATAAATTTTTGGGCCCTAGACTATAAGGCTTGTATTTGTGCGCCCTTTTTTTCTGACACATAGGAGATGTTTTCATAGTAAAGTAACAAAAGGTCTAGGCCCGAAGCCTCCAAAAGCTGAAAAGCCGGACAGTATTCCTAAAATCCGTAAACTCGCTGCGCTCAAACAGACGGATTTTTTAACGGAATACCGCCCGGCTTTTCTCCTGCGGAACGCTTTTTCCGGCAATGGCCGGTGGGTTACCGGGGTTACGGGGGCCCCTTCCCCTTGCTCAAGTCCGGCATTGAATCTTGGTTCCCTGCAGTCTATAGGACTGTTAGCCTGTCAAAACTTATAAATTCTTATTTCCACAGAATTCATTTATGAGTTCTGGCAGACCCAAAAAAGGCTTGCGCCTCTTTCTCTGCGAAAGGGTGCAAGCCTTTTTTTACTACTGGTTAGAAGGCCGGGACAATGGCGCCCTGATATTTTTCGTTGATGAATTTTTTAACTTCCTCAGAAGTCAGGGCTTTGGTCAGCGTTTGAATTTCAGGGCGGGTTTCATCCCCTTTGCGGACGGCCAGAATGTTGACATAAGGCGAGTCTTTCTGCTCAATAAAAAGGGCATCTTTGGCCGGGACCAGTTTTGCCTCCAGGGCATAATTGGTATTGATAACCGCTAAAGCAACGTCGTCCAGGGCGCGCGGCAGCTGGGGAGCTTCCAGTTCGCTGATTTTAACGTTTTTGGGGTTTTCTGCGATATCTTTTACCGTGGCATTAATCCCTGCACCGTCTTTCAGTTTAATAATGCCGGCTTTTTCTAAAAGGGCTAACGCCCGGCCGCCGTTGGTAGGGTCGTTAGGAATGGCAACCTGGGCACCGCTTTGCAGCTCATCCAGGCTTTTGATTTTCTTGGAATAGATGCCCATTGGCTCGATATGTACGGCGGCGGTATAGGTTAGATCCAAATTACGCTCGCTGCTGAATTTTGTCAGGTAAGGAATGTGCTGAAAGAAATTGGCGTCAAGCTCTTTTTCGGCCACGGCAATGTTCGGCCGGACATAGTCGCTCATTTCGACAATAACCAGATTAATTCCGTCTTTTTCCAAAACCGGCTTGATCACATTGAGAATCTCGGCGTGCGGTACAGCGGTAGCGCCAACCTTAACCGTCTTTTTTTCCACAGCTGCCGGCGCCGGGGTCTCTTTGCCGCCGCAGCCGCTGATAAACGCGGATAATGCCAATAAGACTGTAATCAGTAATAAGGTAATTTTTTTCATACATTATTCCTCCCGGATAAAAATATAATGTGGTTGTTGACAGCAGGCAGAAGTGATTTGCGGTCCTCCCTCCATGGCCAATAATTAAAGCCTCTCCGACAGTGTGAAGAGGCTGGTTGTCCAGTTCTTCATCTGTCAGGAGTTAATCCTGTTGGAATTGGCACCGTTTCACCTGCGCGATGGTTGCCGCGGCGTCATAGGGCCATTCCCTCAGCCAGCTCTTGATGAGTATATTTAATTTACAAAATTTATGATAACATGGCAAAATGTATCTGTCAACAGGATTATTAATGTATTATTTACGTGAAGAAGACAAATTTTATTATATAACCTATTTTAATTAAATAAAGATAAAAAGGATTAAAGAAGGAAAATCCGGGTTAACAGCGAACTAAGCATATCAATAGCAAGTATTACAGGGAGGCGCATAGCATGCCGGTAAATCCCAAATTGAAAGATGAACTGACAGATCAGTTGTTCAAGGGTATTTTGTCGCTGCAAACTGAAGAGGAATGTTATCAGTTTTTTGAGGATGTTTGTACAATCGGCGAGATCAAAGCCATGGCCCAGCGGCTGGAAGTGGCTCGCTTATTAAAAGCAGGGGTCATTTATGATGATATTGTGGCCTCGACCGGTGCCAGTACAGCGACAATCAGCCGGGTAAAACGCTGTCTTTATTATGGTGCCGACGGGTACAAGGCAGTATTGGGCCATTTAGAGGGAAATAAGGCTGACGAAAAGGGGGTGTAGTTATGAGCAAAAATCAGTTTGTACCGCAAATCCCTTACGGTACCCGGGACCTGCTGCTGCGGGAAGCTAAGCAGAAGCGGATTGTCGAAGGCTCGCTGGCTGAACTATTTTCCCGTTGGGGCTATGATGAAGTGGTAACCCCAACGTTTGAATATATTGAAACCCTTACGGTCGGTACCGGCAGTGATATGCACCAGCATGTATTTAAGTTTTTTGATAACAACAACCGTATTTTAGTGCTTAAACCGGATATGACTACGCCCATTGCCCGCGTGGCGGCGACCAGGCTGAAGGATGGGCCGCTGCCGCTGCGGCTGTTTTATCTGACCAATGTATTCCGCCACGAACAGGCTCAGGCCGGCCGGCAGTGTGAATTTTATCAGGCCGGGGTTGAACTCTTGGGTGCGCCCGGCCCGGCGGCTGATGCCGAGGTGGTGGCCCTGGCCGTGGAAACCATGCTGGAATCAGGTCTGGCTAATTTTCAGGTCAGTTTAGGCCAGGTGGATTTTATCAACGGCCTTATGGCTGAGAGCGGGTTAACCCCGCAGTGTCAGCAGCAGATCAAATGCGCTATGGTATCACGGGATTTAGTAGGACTTGGTGAAATCTTGGCGACAAGCGGCTTGACCCGGGGTGCACAGGCTTTGCTGCAGCAAATCCCTTTGCTCCATGGGCAGGAGGAAATGCTGAACAAGGCCTGCCGGCTGGTAAATAATGACCTTAGCCGCAGGGCTCTGGACAATCTGGCCGATATCCGCAGGCTGCTGGCCGGCTACGGTGTTGACCGGTATGTGAATTTTGACTTAGGGATTATTCGTGATTTTGATTATTATACCGGCATGGTATTGGAAGGTTATACACCCGGCCTGGGCTTCCCGCTCTGCGGTGGCGGCCGGTATGACAAGATGCTGGCTTCTTTTGGGGTTGACAATCCGGCCACAGGTTTTGCGCTGGGCATTGAACGGGTGCTGCTGGCGATGGAACGGCAGGGGATCAGTGTCAGTGTGCCGGCGCCGGAGGTGTATATTGCCTGGGCGGAAGGCCGGCTCTCGCCGGCGATTGAGGCGGCGCAGCAATGCCGTAAAGACGGCCGGCGCACCAAACTGGCCCTGGCCCCGGCGGCCAGGGATAAGGCCGAGCTGCTGGCGTCCGCGTCCGGCTATGAAGAGTTGATTTATATTGAGTAAACGGGTTAAACAGCTGGTCTCAGCCTTGTCGGCCCGGATTACCCAGCAGGACCGGGAGTTTGTTGCCAGCCATTTAACCGCCGGCCAGGCTGCGCTGTTTTGGCAGATGAACCTGCCTGACCAGCGGCATGCCCTGAATGTTGCCTATACGGCGTCTGCTCTTGGCAGCGGCGATTGTACGATTGATCAGGAACTGCTGCTGCAGTGCGCCTTGTTACATGATGTTGGCAAAGTACGGGGCGATGTCAGCACTTTTGATAAAGTATTGACAGTTATTCTGGATAAGGTAGCTGCCGGTTGGGCCAGAGGCTGGGCCCGTCCGGGGCGAGGCGGCAAAGTGGCCAATCTGCGCCATGCCCTATATATTTATTATCAGCATGCGGCCCGGGGGGCCGTCATGCTGCAGGCTATCGGCGCTGCCCCGGCCATGATCAGGATTGTGGAGCGGCACCATCAGGCCCCGGCAGTTGATGATGAACCGGAACTGGTAATATTGCGCCTGGCCGACAGCCGGCATTAATACCCTTTTATTTTATCAACAAGGTTAATCATATCCCGCCCCTGGACAAAGCGGGTGAGATTGTCGGCAAACAGCTTAACCGCCCGGTCGAGATAGGCCGGTGACAGGGAGGCCATATGCGGCGTAATGATGACATTGGGCATATCCCACAGGGGGTTGTCGGCCGGCAGGGGCTCGGTGGTAAACACATCCAGGCCGGCGCCCTGAATCAGCTGCTGCTGCAAAGCCGCAATCAGGTCGGCTTCGTTAACAATATTACCCCGGGCAATATTAAAAAAGTAGGCCGAGGGTTTCATCGCTGCAAAATGAGGCAGGCCGATCAGGTTATGAGTATGTTCGGTGAGCGGCAGCGCAATGACGACAAAATCGGCCTGGCCCAGCATCTCAAGCAGGCTGTCGTTATCGGCAGGGTATAGTTTATCAACAAACAGCTCGGTCGTAATTTCCTGCTTGCTGGCCAGGACCTTCATACTCAGGGCTTTCGCCTTTTTTGCAATTTCCCGGCCAATGGAGCCCAAGCCGACAATCGCAATTGTTTGGTCATGCAATTCGCTTGTGGGCATGCGCTGCCATTGTTTCACCTCCTGCTGGCGGATACTGACAGGCAGCCCCCGGTTAAAGGCCAGCATCAGGGCTAAAACGTGTTCCGCTACGGGGATACCATGAATGCCCTTGGAATTGGTCAGGAGGATGTCAGCTGCCTGGATTTCAGGAAAAATCAGCCTTTCAACACCGGCGCTCAGGGCGTGAATCCATTCAAGGTGCGGCGCGGCCTGATACAGAGGTCTGGTTTCCAACCAGCCCCAGGTAACGAGTATATGGCAGGTAGACATTTTTTCGAGGGCGCTGCTCTCATCAGCGACCGTTATAGTGATATCAGGATCCACTGCCTGCAGGGCCGCCAGATGACGGTCGGCAAGCGGATTGAGCACTACTATATTAAGTACAGGCATACAGAACCTCCTTATCAGGTTTATTATCCTGCCATTTAGTTCTACATATGCAGAGACTTTTCCTACTAGAAAATGTAAGGACAACGATAGGTAAAAAAAGAATATATAGGGATTGACGCTCCTACTGCATGGTGTTAATATATTATTATATTAACACTTTAATTAATTAAAGTTAAAATGGAGGCATGAAATGACCTCAAATGATATGGATTATTTAACAATTGCCTTACCGAAAGGCAAGTTATTCGATCTTTCGGCAAGCCGCCTGGGCCAACTCGGTTATACTGCCGAAGGCCTCAGCGAGAATTCGCGTAAATTGGTGATTGCGAACGAGGCTGAAAAAATCCGGTTTATTATTACTAAGACCGCTGATTTGCCCACCTATGTTGAATATGGCGCCGCTGATGTCGGGATCATTGGTAAAGACGTACTGGCAGAGGAAAATAAAGATGTTTACGAGCTGCTCGACCTGAAATTTGGTTTTTGCCGGATGATGGTAGCTGTGCCGCAGGTGCTCAGGCAGGAAAAACTAAGTGATTATGCCCATATGCGGGTGGCTACCAAGTATCCCCGGGTGGCAGAACGTTTTTTCCACAGTAATGGTATCCAAATGGAGATTATTAAACTCAATGGCTCGATTGAACTGGCGCCGATGGTGGGGTTGGCTGAAATTATTGTTGACCTGGTGGAAACCGGCCGGACATTAAAAGAAAATAATCTGCTGGAAGTGGCTCAAATCCACACCGCAACCGCCCGCTTTATCGCTAACCGGGTCAGTTTCAAAATGAAATTTGACCGGATCAACCAAATGGTGGCAGGATTAAAAGCGCTGGTGGAAAGTGAGGGAAAAGCATGAAACGGATATACAGCAGTTATTTGAGCAAAGAAGAAATCGCAGAGATTATGGAAAAACCGGCTTTTGACAAGGTGGCGCTCGGGGCCGGGGCCAAGGCCAAGGTAAAAAAACTGTTTGGTGAAGAACTGCCGGCAGTGCAGGTTGCCCAGCGGATTGTCGATGATGTGCGCTGCCAGGGCAATGAGGCTGTCTTAAGGTATACGAGATTAATAGACGGTGCCGATTTTACGGCCGCAACGCTGGAGGTAACACAGACTGAGATTGACAGCGCAGTGGCCGGGATTGATCAAGGGGTGCTGGCTGCCCTGGCGGCTGCGGCTGCCAATGTTAAACAGTTTCATGCCGAAAAAGTGCCTGAATCATGGTTTACCGAACGCGAGCACGGGGCTGTTCTGGGACAAAAATGTACGCCCCTGGACCGGGTGGGCATCTATGTGCCCGGCGGTACCGCCGCCTATCCTTCGTCTGTTCTGATGAATGCCGTGCCGGCAGCTGTGGCTGGGGTGCAGGAGATTATTATGGTTGTGCCGCCGGATGCAGAAGGCCGGGTTAATCCCTATGTCCTGGCAGCAGCTAAGCTGGCCGGAGTCACTAGAATATTCAAGGTGGGCGGGGCTCAGGCCGTAGCAGCGCTGGCTTTTGGGACGGAAACGATTCCGCGGGTGGACAAGATTACCGGGCCCGGCAATATTTTTGTAACTTTGGCCAAAAAGGCCGTCTACGGGCATGTCGATATTGATATGCTGGCAGGTCCCAGTGAAATTTTAATTATTGCCGACAGTACGGCCGATCCCGGTTATGTGGCGGCAGACATGCTGAGCCAGGCTGAACATGATGTTTTGGCCTCAAGTATTTTGATTACCGATAGTGCTGATTTGGCCGGCCGGGTGGCGCAGGCAGTCGAAAGTCAGCTGGCGGCACTGCCACGTAAAGCTATTGCCGCTCAGTCGCTTGAAGATAACGGCCTGATTATTATTACCAAAGATATTGAGGAGGCGGTTGAACTGGCCAATCTTGCGGCCCCTGAACACCTGGAACTGTTAACAGCCGAGCCTTTCAAGCTGCTGCCTTTTGTGCGGCATGCCGGTGCCGTATTTATGGGACCTTATTCGCCGGAGCCGCTGGGCGACTACTTTGCCGGCCCCAATCATGTATTGCCCACCGGCGGCACAGCCCGCTTTTATTCGGTGCTTACTGTGGACACCTTTATGAAAAAGACCAGTGTTATCGCCTATACACAGGCGGCCTTGGCCGCCGTCAGCAGCCAGGTGATTCAGCTGGCTGAAGCCGAAGGGCTTGCTGCCCATGCCAGTGCTGTCAGGATAAGGGGGAATTAATATGTTTATGCCCCGCGCCGGGCTGGAAGCATTACAAACATATTCGGTGGCCGACACCGATTGGGCCATCCGCCTTGATGCCAATGAACGGCCGACAGATTTGCCGCCGGCGGTTAAAGCCCGGATCATTGAACGGCTGGGGCTACTGCCCTTTAACCGTTATCCTGAGATCAGTGCGCAATCGTTAAAAGCCGTGATTGCGGCGGAGTTTGGCCTGCAGGCGGCCAATGTTCTGATTGGCAACGGCTCCAGTGAGATCTTAGAGGCCCTGTGTTTTGCCTATGGCGGGGCCGGCCGCAGCATTGTCTATCCCAGTCCGTCGTTTTCCATGTATGGTATTTATGCCAAACTGGCAGACAGCCAGCCGGTGCCGGTGGCGCTGCAGGCCGATTATACGCTGGATGCGGATAAAATGCTGACGGCGGCTGAGCAGGCTGCGGCCGGTGTTATTTTGCTGTGTAATCCGAACAACCCAACCGGCACGGTGATGCCGCCCGAGCAAATTGAATATATTGCCGCCAATACCAGGAGTCTGGTGGTAGTTGACGAGGCCTATCATGAGTTTTATGGCCGGACGGCAGTCAGCCTGCTGGGCAAATATCCGCATGTGGCGGTTGCCCGCACCTTCTCCAAGGCTTATGGCCTGGCCGCAGCCCGCGTGGGTTATCTGTTAGCCAGTGAGGCTGTTGCCGGCACGATCGGCAAGGTGCTTTTACCCTATAATATAAATGCCTTAACACTCATTACCGCCGAGACGGTGTTTGGTATGCGCCGGGAGTTTGCCGGCAGTCTGGCTGAAACCAGCCGGGAACGGGAACGGCTGACCGCCGCCCTCGGTGCTGTTGCCGGCATCCATGTATATCCTTCGCAAACCAACTTCCTGCTGGTAAAGAGTGAGCAGGCCCCTGAACTGGTGGCCCGCTTCCGCCGCCGGGGCATTGGTGTGCGCGACTTTAGTGCTGCGCCCGGACTGGCCGGCTGTATCAGGATTGGTGTTGGCACACCGGCGGAAAACGATGCTGTATTGGAGGTGGCTGCCGGATGAGCCGTACTGCTGTAATCGAGCGGGTAACCGGAGAAACCGCCATAACTGTTTCCCTGAACCTTGACGGCAGCGGCCAGGCCAAGGCGGCCACCGGCATTGGTTTTTTTGATCATATGCTGATCCTGCTCAGTAAACACGGGCTGTTTGATCTGCGGGTTGACGCCCGGGGTGATCTCGAGGTTGACGGGCATCATACTGTGGAAGACACCGGCATTGTTCTTGGGCAGGCCCTGGCTAAAGCCCTGGGGGACAAGGCCGGCATCAAACGCTATGGCACCGCCTTTGTGCCGATGGACGAAGCCCTGGCTATGGTATCGCTGGATATCAGCGGGCGGCCGTATCTGGTGTTTGAGGCGGTATTGCCAAGTGAACGGGTCGGCCAGTTTGACAGTGAGCTGACAGAGGAATTTTTGCGGGCAGTGTGTGTTCATGCCGGCATTACCCTGCATGTGCGGCTGCTGGCAGGCAAAAATACCCATCATATCATTGAAGCCATCTTTAAGGCCTGCGGCCGGGCTCTGGCTGAGGCCACCCGCCGGGACGAACGGATACAGGGCGTTATGTCCAGCAAGGGGATATTATAAGGAGGATAAGCGATGGCGCTCAAAACGTTGGCAATTATTGATTACGGCATGGGCAATCTGCATAGTGTGTCCAAAGCCTTTGCTAAATTGAATGATGAAACCGGCAGCGGCTATGAGATTGTTGTGACCAGCGATCCGGCGGTGATTGGCGGTGCGGTCAAGGTCGTGCTGCCCGGGGTAGGGGCATTTGGTGATTGTATGGCTAATCTCAACAGCTATGGCCTTATTAGCACTATTAAAGAAGTGGCCGGGCGGGATACGCCGTTTCTGGGAATTTGCCTGGGTTTACAGCTTTTGTTTGATGGCAGTGAAGAAGACCCGGGGGTGCCGGGGCTGGGAATTCTGCCGGGAATGGTGTGCAAGCTGAGGGCTCCCGGTTTAAAAATTCCTCATATGGGCTGGAACAGTCTGAACATGAAATCGCCCAGCCCGCTTTTGGCCGGCCTGCCGGCAGCCCCTTTTCTCTATTTTGTCCATAGCTATCATGCTGTACCCGGAGATGGCCGGCTGGTAACGGCTGTCGCCGAATATGGCGGTGAGGTTACGGCCGCGGTAGGCTGCGGCAATGTGCAGGCTGTGCAGTTTCATCCGGAAAAATCAAGCACTGCCGGCCTGAAAATCTTAGCCAATTTTTTAAGGGGTTGAAAATTCATGATTATCTATCCGGCAATTGATATCCGGGGCGGACGCTGTGTCCGTCTGACGGAAGGGCGTTTTGACCAGGAGACTGTGTTTGCCGATAACCCGGCGGCGATGGCGCTCAAATGGGCAGCAGCCGGGGCTGAGTATCTGCATGTTGTCGATCTGGATGGTGCGTTAGCCGGTAAACCGGTCAATCTTGAGGCTGTCCGGGCCATCGTTAAGGCTGTGCCCATCCCGGTGCAGCTCGGGGGCGGCATCAGGTCGCTGGCGATCATTGAGCAAGTGCTGGCGGCCGGCGTCAGCCGGGTGATTCTGGGTTCGGCTGCGGTCCGCAATCCCGGCTTGGTGCGGGAAGCCTGCCGGCAGTTCGGCAGCAAAATTGCGGTGGGGATTGATGCCCGGGACGGCCAGGCGGCGCTTGAGGGCTGGGAGGTTGACGGCGGGATTGGGGCCGAGGAGCTGGCTGTGAAAATGGCTGCGGCCGGTGTGGCCCGCATTATTTATACCGACATTGCCCGCGATGGTACGCTGCAGGGGGTTAATGTCGCGGCGACAGCGGCGCTGGCGGCAGCGGCCGGGATTCCGGTCATTGCTTCGGGCGGTGTTAAAAGCCTGGCGGATATTACGGCTCTGCAGGCGGCCAATCAGGCGCAGGGGATTGAGGGCGTTATTGTTGGCAAGGCCATTTATACCGGTGCCGTCGATCTGGCCGCGGCCATTCACCTGGCTAAGGAGGGGGCGGCATAATGTATACGAAACGGATTATTCCCTGTCTTGATGTGAAAGACGGGCGGGTGGTAAAAGGTACGAACTTTGTCGGCCTGCGGGATGCCGGTGATCCGGTGGAACTGGCAAAGGTTTATGATATCAGGCTTGCCGATGAATTGGTGTTCCTGGATATTACGGCTTCTTCTGATGAACGTACGACGATGGTGGATGTGGTGGAACGGGTGGCGGCCGAGGTGTTCATACCCTTTACGGTAGGCGGGGGCATTCGTACGGTGGAGGATATCCGGACGATGCTCAAAGCCGGGGCCGATAAGGTTTCCCTGAATACAGCCGCTGTAAAAAAGCCGGAGCTGCTGGCTGAAGGCGCCAAGCGGTTTGGCCGCCAGTGTATCGTACTGGCTGTTGATGCCAGACAGACTGTACCCGGCCAATGGGAGGTATACATTAACGGCGGCCGGACACCGACCGGGATGGATGTATTGGCCTGGGTGAAGCAGGCCACTGAACTGGGAGCCGGGGAGATCCTTTTAACAAGTATGGATAAAGACGGCACTAAGGATGGCTATGACATTCCCCTTACCAGGGCGGTGTCTGAGGCCGTCAATGTGCCTGTGATTGCTTCCGGCGGCGCCGGGGAGCTTGAACATTTTTATGAGGTATTGACAGCCGGCAGGGCCGATGCGGTACTGGCGGCGTCCGTATTCCACTATGGACAGTTTTCCGTTGGTCAGGTTAAAGAATTTTTAAAAGCCCGCGGGGTAGAGGTGAGATTATGAATGATGTCAACATAAAATATGATGACCAGGGGTTAGTACCGGCCATTGTTCAGGATGAAGCCAGCGGCACTGTGCTCATGCTGGCCTACATGAACGCCGAGGCGCTCCGCAAAACCAGGGAAACCGGTGTAACCTGGTTTTACAGCCGCAGCCGCCGGACACTCTGGCAGAAAGGCGAAACCTCCGGCCATGTGCAGGCTGTCAAAGAACTGTATTATGACTGTGACGCCGATACGATTCTGGTAAAAGTAATCCAGACAGGAAGCGCCTGCCATGAGGGAACCTTCTCCTGTTTTAGCCGCAGGCTGGATACAGGAGAAGGCCAGGCAGAAAAGCCGATTGCTCCGGACACTGTGTATAAAGAGCCGCTAGCCGGCATTTTATTTGAACTGTATCATATCATCAATGACCGCAAGCACAATCCTCAAGAAGGTTCTTATACCAATTACCTGTTTGCAAAAGGCCAGGATAAAATCCTGAAAAAGGTTGGGGAAGAAGCGGCCGAAACTATTATTGCCTCTAAGAATCATGATAAAGCCGAGATCCTGTATGAGATGGCAGATCTCTGGTATCATTGCCTGGTATTGCTGGCTAACCATAACATTGCTCCCAGTGAATTGCTGGAGGAACTGAAAAAACGCAGAAAATAGACAACACGCTGCATCCCAACAATCAGGATGCGGCGTGCTATTAGTTTGACGCAAAAAATGTTGACAGAATTGCCTGTCTCCGCTACGCTTTGTATATTGAGTCTGGAGGCGCGGCCTTTTTTACTATTGAGAACGCTGGAGGGAGAAAGTATTGAAGCTGTTACAGATGATAGGGCAAGGAATGCTTTTATGGATTGTCTACTGGCTGGGCAACCAAATAACTGCCACTACCGGTTTGCCTATTCCCGGTACCGTATTTGGAATGGTGCTGCTGTTTTTACTCTTACTGTCCGGCATTATCAAGCTTCGCTATATTCAGGATGCTGCCGACTTTTTGCTTAAGCATATGCTGTTTTTCTTTATACCCATAGCGGTAGGCCTAATGGACTGGGGAACTGTATTTTATGAGCATGGCCTGGTTTTGGCAGCAGCGCTGCTGGCCGGCGCGGTGTTACCCTTCTTTACCGTGGGGGGCCTGGCACAGTTGTTGCGCAAGGGGGATAAGTAATGCAAGCGGTCATTACCGTTGTTTCGATTCTTATTACGGTAGGGGTTTATCTTTTTAGCCGCTATTTATATTTCAGATATAATAATCCCTTGATTAATATAGTACTGTTGAGTACTTCTGTAATCATCGCGATCCTGATTATTTGCAAACTGCCTTATGCTGCTTATGTTCCGGCCAAAGACATCATGACTTTTTTGCTGGGACCGGCTACCGTTGCTCTGTCAGTACCGCTGTATCGCCACCGGCATTTATTGAAACAATATAGTTTGGCAATTGTTGTTGGTGTTGGCACCGGTACCATTGTGTCAATGGCGACGGTGTTATTTATTACGCAAGCTGGCGGTTTAGCACGGGATATCATTGTTTCCATCATTCCTAAGTCATCAACAATCCCCTTTGCCGTCGGGATTGCCCAACTGGCTGGCGGCAACCCGGCCCTGGCGGTGGCCTTTGTTGTTGCCACAGGCACTTTTGGCTCTGTGGCGGGACTCAGTTTGCTTACCTGGTTTAAGATCCATGACCCGGTTGCCCGGGGGTTGGCTATGGGGACGGTAGCCCATGGTCAGGGAACGGCGATGGCCCTCCTGGAGGGGGAACAAGCCGGGTCGATGGCCGGGGTGGCAATGGCTCTGGCCGGTGTGTTTACGGCCCTGGCAGCCCCTGTTCTCGTTACTCTGTTTGGTGGCTAAAGAAAGTAATTGCACAATTCTTATTTATTGTGTAAACTGTATATATATATATATATATACGTGAACGCTTAACGTGGGACGGTAAGGAGCGGTTTTATGAAAAGTCGCGAGAATTTGATACCTGTTTATTACCGGTTAGCCGAAGATATAAAGCAGCAAATTGAAGCAGGCGAGCTTAAAGATGGTGAATTGCTGCCAACGGAGGCCCAATTAGGGGAAAAGTATGGAATAAGCCGGATGACTGTACGGCAGGGGATCGCGCTGCTGGCGGAAGCCGGTTTGATTGATACCATTAAAGGCAAGGGCAGCTTTGTCACCCGGCCCCGGCTGAATCAGCTGATCATTGATCTGAAGAACAGCGGTGTTAATGATGAACAGTTACGTTATAAGCTGTTAAGTGTTAACCTGATCCGCAATAACCTGAAATTAGCCAGTGAATTGGGGTTTACCGGGCAGTCCAGTGTAATTACAGTCAAGCGCCTCCTGTTTAAAGGGGCTCAGCCTGTGGCGATTGAAGAAAAGTTTTTACGGTATCAAAAAGGCAAACCTCTGCTCGAAACGCAGCTGGAATATGCTGATTTTCCCGAATTGGTTGCCAAACATCAGGAAAGTGTGCCTGTCCGCAATGATACGGTTATATCGGTGGCGGCTTTGCTGCCGGAACAAGCCAGATTATTGGAGGCTGATGAAGTCCTGCCGGCGCTTGTTATTAAACAAGTCATTTATGCTAAGGGGGATAATCCACTGGGTGTTTCGATCATGATTTGCCATAAAGACCGGTTTGAATTAAAGGCAACCTCATATCCACTTTCAGGAAGGTTGTGAAACTATGTTAAAGACCCAGAAAATGCTTGTTGCCGCGATGTCCCGACTGGATGAAGCCATGGTCATTAATTTAGTCAAGCAAGGCCTGCAAATAGGAATTAGTCCGTATGTGCTGCTGGATGAGATCAGGGCCGGTACCGACCGGGTCGGCGAGCTGTACAGCAAAGGCGAGTATTTTTTATCAGATCTGATTATGGCTTCTGAGATTTTTAAAGATGTGCTGACCCTGGTCATTAAAGACCAGACTGTTATCCCGCGTTCTCTTTATCCTACGGTTATTTTCGGGACCGTGGAGGATGATATCCATGATATTGGCAAAAATATTACAACCGGCATTATGCGTTATAACGGTTTTGATATCTGTGACCTGGGGGTTGATGTGCCGGGACCCAAATTTGTTGAAGCTGTAAAACAGTACAACAGCCGGGTGGTATGTCTAACCGGGCTTGTTACCGAGGCCTTTGAGTCGATGAAGAAAACCATCATTCTGCTGGATGAGGCCGGTCTTCGTTCGCAGACAATCGTTATTATCGGCGGCTTAGTTAATGAAAGTGTAAGGAAATATACAGGCGCCGATTATTGGGCGACTGATTGCACTAAAGTTACAGAATTATGCCGCAATATTTTTGTGGCAAATCAGCGAATTATTCAGTCGTCGTAAAGGAAGGGGGATTGCATGGGGACGGCAATATTGGCCTGTCAGACCCTGCGGGATGAGCTTACACTGGCACTTAAAACCACCGGTGCCGGCTATCCGGTTTTTTATATTGAATCAGGGCTGCATAATACACCGGAATTATTGCATAAGCGAATTCAGGAAGAGATCAATCGCATTGATAATGTGGATACAATCTTATTAGTGTTTGGCTATTGCGGTAATAGTCTGCTTGATATAAAGTCAGATAAGGCCACACTGGTGCTGCCCAAGGTGGATGATTGCATTCCCTTGCTGTTAGGTTCCTGCGAAACGAGAAAAAATATATCAAAAGAAGCGGGCACCTATTTTTTAACCAAAGGCTGGCTGGATTATGAAAATAACCTGCTCCGTGAATATGAGCGCTGTGTTGAGCGTTACGGCCAGACTAAAGCCCTGAAAATCATGAAAATTATGATGGGTCACTATAAACGGTTTATGCTGATTGATACCGGCGCCTATGCCGTGGACAGCATCCTGGCCCAGACGCAAAACTTTGCTGAACAGCTTAACTTGTGTCATGAGGTGGTGCCAGGGTCGCTGCGTCTATTCCATAAGCTGCTGCAGGGTACCTGGGATGACGAGTTTTTGGTATTGGCTCCAGGGCAAGCCGTGACGATGCAGGATATTTGCCGGGACAGCAGTGGGCAGATCCGCTTTAATCAAACGACAGCTTTACAACTGTGCGGCAACAAATAATACAAATAGAATAAACGCCCGGAACCTCTGAGCGAGGTTCCGGGCGTTTATTTTATTTGTGTTAATAAGGCGCGGCTAATGGGCAGCCAGCCTTCGTAAGGCCGGTTTCTCTGTTGGTTTTATGTTATCAAACTCCTTGATAAAAAGCGGGATAACCGGATTGGGATTGCTTTTTTTCCAGATCAGGGCAATATTTCCGTAGGCATTAGGTCCGTTCATTGCCACCAGGGAGATGTTATGGCGCAACATTTGGCAAAAGACCGGATCAAAGCCCCAAAAGGAAATACCCAGCCCGGCCGTAACCTGCCAAAAGAGGGTTTCCACCCGAACCGGCTGGCTGACAATGTTCGGGGCAAAGCCGCGGGCATTACATTGTTGGGTAAACCACTCCAGGCCAATAGGAAAAGCCGCGGGGGACATAAGAATGAAACGTTCCTGCTTCAGCTCCGCCAGATCAAGCGAGTATCTGTTGGCATAAGGATGATGGCGGGGCAATAAGAAACACAGACGGGCGCGGCGGATTGTACAGGTTTCAAATTTTGAAGTAAATTCACTGCCTACGAACGTATCGAACCCGATATCCAGTTCCTGGCGTGCTAACGCTTCGTTGATCAAGGGGACAGGCATAACCTGGATATCAAGCTTGACATGGGGGTAAAGGGCGGTAAAGTGTTTCAGGATTTTGGGCAAAAAGACATGTTCGAGGCCCATGCAGCCGATACGCAGTGTTCCCCAAACCTCAAGCTGTGATTTGCGGGTTCTTTCGAAGACCTCGCTGATTCTGGTCAGGAGTGAACGGGACTCGGCAAACAAAGTGGCTCCCGGCGGGGTCAGACGGACCGAATGATGCGTGCGGACAAACAGCTGAACGCCCAATTGTTCCTCCAATTCGGCAATATGTTTACTTAACGTTGACTGGCTTATATAAAGCTGTTCAGCAGCCTTGGTGAAATTTAAATATTCAGCCACATAGATGAAGGAACGTAAATGCCTGATATCTTCCATTCTATCCTCTCCCCATCCAGGATAATCTGCTGTTGTGCCTGCTAGAAATTATATGTTCTAAATTTTCTGACTAGACTTATCATATCGCTTCCAGTACGTATTTTCAACAGAGGCTACAGGATATTGGTTATGATTTTTTGCACAACCATAAGTCGATTTTTGAATTTCACAGGGGTTTACCCTGCATGCTATCATGACTCCAGAAAGAATATTCTAAAAATTGATGCGAGGGGGGATATAAGGCGGTAAGCATTTGGCGTAAAGCTGTGGGGGGAATGTAATGACAAAGGATAGCATGACGGCTGAGGAGCGTCTGCAGGCTACAATTGATCTTAAGCCGGTAGACCGGATAGTATGTGCGCCGGAGACTGGCAATTACGCCGGACAATATGCTGGCATAACCAATAAAGAGTTTGTCTGGGAGTTTGCCACAAAAGGCCTGGCGGCGATTGAGAAACTCGCCGGCGACTATCCCCTGTGGGATTGCAGTGGTGATATTAACGGTATTACCAGCGGTTATGTCGCCGCAAGAGCCGGTATGGGGAAGATGAAGCTGCCAGGCCGGGAACTGCCGGACAATGCTCCCAGCCAGGTACTGGAAACAGAGGTTATGACCCGGGCTGACTATCAACTCGTTACAGACCAAGGGTATGGTGAATACCATATACATTTCCTGGAGCGGGCTAACGGCATCAGCCGGGCGGAAGTGCTGGCCGGCCTGGCTGAAGCAGGCCGGGTGCGGGCGGCAGAACTTGCTGCCATCCGGCAGCGGGGTCAGACGCCGCTGTATGGCGATCTGGGCGGCCTGGTCCCTTTTGACGCTTTTTCTCTAACCAGGTCAATTGAAAAATACTATAAAGACATGTTTCAGATTCCTGACCGGCTGGAAGAATTAATGCCTATTCTCGTTGACGCTTTTGTGGCAGGCGCGGAAAAAACAGTGGCCGCAACCGGTGTAAACCGGGTTTTTATCGGCGGCAGCCGGTCAGCCGGACAGTTTATCGCCAAGAAATATTTTGACAGACTGGTTTGGCCCTATTTTAAAGATTTAGTGGAACGATTAGTTGCCGGAAATATTGTGCCGGTCTTGCATTTTGATTGTGACTGGACCAAGAATTTAGAGTACTTCCTGGAATTGCCCCGGGGAAAATTCATTCTGGCCCTGGACGGGGCCACCGATATTTTTAAGGCCAAGGAGATATTAAAGGGCCATTGCGCCATACACGGCGACGTGCCGGCCGCATACCTTACGGTGGCCTCACCCGGCGAACTAGAGGAATACTGCAAAAAGCTGATTACTGTTGTCGGCAGGGGCGGCGGCTTTTTATATGCCTGTGGCTGTTGTATGCCAATGAATGCCAGGCATGAAAATGTAAAAATCTTTTTTGAGGCTGTGGCCAAGTACGGCTACTATTAAGCAAGAGAAGGTGTGAAAAGCATGAATCGAACGCTTCTGAAAGCGGTGGTATTATCGATTTCTCTGCTGCTGTTGGCAGCCACTGCTGTTTCGCCGGCCCTGGCCAATATCAGCGCGGCCTTTCCCGGGGTAAGTGCCCAGACCATTATGCTGCTGGTGGCACTACCCTCCATGACAATGGTGCTGGCGTCGCTGGTATTTGGCAAGCTGAGCGAGTATGTGAGCCGGCGGGGGCTTTTCCAGCTGGGTATGGTACTTTTTCTCACCGGCGGCATAAGTCCTTATTTTATGAACGATTTAACGTTGATTTTAGTCATGCGGGCTGTGCTGGGATTAAGCCTGGGCATCATCTTTCCCCTGTCCATTGTTCTCATCTCCGATTTCTTTGACGGTAATGAAAGAGACACCATCATGGGGCTGCAAAGTGTTGCTGTCAATCTTGGCGGGATCATTTTCGCCATGCTGGGTGGTTTGCTCTGTACGGTCGACTGGCATAATACCTTCCTCGCCTATGCGGTCGGGCTGGTGGTCTTCCTGTTTGTTTACGCGTACCTGCCCGAACCGGCCAGAGTCACAGCGGCTGCAGGCCCGGATAAGCCGACGATGAAGGCGCCCCTATCAGGCCAGGTGTATTTTACGGAATTCCTGGTGTTTATCTACAACCTGCTGATATTTGCCTTTTTTACGAATGTGGCGCTCCAGGTTGTCGGTGAAAACCTGGGCAATGCGGCCAGTGCCGGGTTAGCCCTGACCGTCTTTACCGGCGGCGGGCTGCTGGGGGGATTACTATTCGGCAAAACTATGCAAACCTTGAAAAGCTTTACCATCCCCCTGGGGTGGCTGATAACCGGTATCGGCATGTCACTTGTCGCCGGCGTGCATGATTTTAGAGTACTGTTGGCCGGGTGTTTAATCGGCGGTATTGGTTTTTCCACAACCTGCCCGGCCTTTTTTGTGGCCTTGTCGATACTGTCACCGCCGTCACGGGTTGCCTTTAGTATCGCATTGGCCTCAGCCCTGAGCGGTATTGGCCAGTTTGCCGCGCCGTTCGTGTTTGAATTAATTGCAGCTCCCTTTAATCAGGGTCCGGGGCGCTTTTATTTGTTGGTCAGTGCGATGGCGTTTTTGACTGTAGGGATGCTGCTGCTGTTGCAAAACTATGCACAACAGCCCAGGACAGCAGGCTTGAAAGGTTAGAATTTTTAAATACAAAGGGAGAGGTGGAATAGCGTGAAAACAGCACAACAATTACTGCAGGAGCGTACGGAGAGACTGAAAAAAACCATTCAATTTGAGAAAACCGACCGGACCCCGGTGATTCTGACCGGCGATGCTTTCTGCGCCCGCCATGTCGGCATGAAGCTGTCCGAGTTTTGCTCGAATATGAAAGCTTCCCATGAGGCGATTTTCAATTCCTTTAAAGATCTGGGCGATGTCGACGGCACCGGCGGCACCTTTGCCGCAGCGACAATGTTTCCGTTAATGTTTTACACCAGGATCAAACTGCCCGGCCGTGAGCTGCCTGACGACACGCCGTGGCAGCTTGACGAACAGGAAATGATGACTGTGGAAGACTATGACGTCATTTTGAATAAAGGCTGGAATGAGTTTAGTTATGATTACCTGAAAAACCGCTTAGGCGTTGATGTTGATTCCCTGGTGGCGCAGTTGGCTGATGTTCCTCAATTTGCCAGAAATTTTGAAGAGGCCGGTTATCTGGTTTATACCCCCAGCGCGTCGATTACGGTCAATGAATTTCTGGGCGGCGGCCGGTCGTTCCCCAAATTTATGAGAGACATATTTAAGATGCCGGACAAGGTAGAGGCTGTTTTGGATGTCATTCTGGCAGAGACGCTGATCGATTTCCGTCAGCAAATCCGGGCTTTGAAGCCGCTGGTGGTATTTATTTCACCCGCCCGGGGGGCCAGTGAGTTCTACTCTCCTAAGATTTGGGAGCGCTTTGTCTGGAAATATCTCAAGGCGGCGGCCGAGGTAATTATTGAGGAAGGAGCGGTGGCTGACCTGCATATTGACGGCAACTGGGAGCGGGACCTGGAATATTTTAAGACACTGCCCCGGCATAAATGTATCTTTGAGTCGGACGGCGCTACCAATATTTACAAAGTCCGGGAAATACTCGGTGGCCACATGGCCATAAAAGGGGATGTGCCGGCCGCGCTGTTGACGCTTGCCACCCCCGATGAGGTCTATGGCTATAGTACAAAATTAATTAAGGATATGGGAACAGGGTTTATTCTTGCTTCCGGCTGCACAATACCGCCAAACGCGAAAGTGGAAAATGTCAAAGCCATGGTGGCGGCTGCTACCGGTAAATAAGGCTGACGGTTATTATAGAGAGATAAAAAAGCAAGAAGTTAAAGGTGGGAAAAATATGAATAAGGACAGCTTAAAGAAAAAACTGTTGGCTACCCTGACGTTTGCCGCTTTAGCTGGTTTTACCGCCAGCGCGCTGGCGGCCGCTCCCAACCCTTTTGGTGATGTTCCTGCCAAGCATTGGGCCTATGAGGCAGTGAACAAGTTAAAACAGGAAGGCTTGATTGACGGTGACGGTACCGGCAGCTTCCAGGGTGAACGGACAGTTACCCGCTATGAGATGGCGCAGATGGTGGCGAGAGCCGTGTGGAATGCGGAAAAAGCCGGTGCGGAAGACAAAGCCCTGATTGACAAACTTGCAACTGAGTTTACCAATGAACTGAACAGCCTGGGCGTGCGGATGGAAGCCGTGGAAAAGAAGAGTGATAAATTAACTTTCAACGGTTTCCTTCACCTGTCAGAGCAGGTCTGGGATAACAGCGGCGATTTTAAAAACAGCACCGGCCTGACCGGCGACACCCCGCATCCCCGCGATGGCCATTATCCGGCACTGGGCATTGATTTGTACATTAATTACAAGGTCAATGATAAATGGCAGGTAAAAATTGAAGATGAAGCCGTCAGGGATTTCCGGAGCGGCGGCTATTGGTCAAACGGTGGTGCGGCCGATGGTTCCGTGAGCGCCAGCCAGCGTTATGGTCAGATGTATGCGGAGGGCCTTGTGGGCGCTACCACGGTTAAGGCCGGCAAATTTGATTATGGAGCTGCCTATGGCCTGATGGTGGCCCCGGGACGAAAAGGCGTGGAGGGTGTGCAGTTCGCTGTGGGCGAAAAATCGAAAACAATATTGACTTACGGGTATTTCAGACAGAGCTGGGCCGGCAATGCGACGAATCCGTACATTATTTCCTCCACAACCGATAACCGCTATGCGGCCCTGGAGTTTAATACAGCGCTGGCCGGGGATGCTAATGTTAAAGCTGCCTATCATCACCTAACCAGTGACGGTGCCGACGCCAAGGTCTTTGCCGATCGCATCAGGCTGTGGGAAATTGGTGCGGATAAGATTATTGCCAAAGATCTGCAATTATTTGCTGCTTTTGGGCAATCAAATGCGCCCAATCAGAACAAAGCCTACATAGCCGGTCTTAACTACAAACGGGCTGAGTTAACCAAACCCGGCTCTTATGGCCTTACGGCCCGGTATATCCGGGCGGAGGCAAAATCCTCAATCGCCCCTGATAATTATTGGGTTTCAAAGTATGACTGGGGGCTGGAAGGCCCTGAACTAAGCGGTATGGTAATGGTGGATAAAAATGTCGGCATCATGTTTTGGGCTTCATCCCTGAAAGCAACGGACGGTATTCATACCGGCAAATTAAATACTGTGAAAGCCGAACTGGACTTTTTCTTCTAAAGCGGCCGGCGAAGAAAAAGTGATTTAATTGAAAGAATAGTATAAAAATATTGACAGCGCAGGGGTTATCCGCTACTCTATATCTAGATATATATATAAGGGAGAAGATTGCCCCCGGCAGTCTTCTTTACCTGTTTACAGCATCTGTATAGTAAATTTTTTTGCATCATTGGCTATTGCGTCTAGGAGGTAAAATATGGTACCAATTTTTAGTGATTTAGTGCAGGCAGCGTTAGATTCCAAGGCTGACCATGCGGCGATTGCCGAAGTAGCCAAAATCAAATTTGTTGAGGATTTTAGAAAAGCCTGTGAGCAGAATGTATGCCGGAAATATAATACGAATTGGGTCTGTCCCCCTGCTGTCGGGCCGTTTGCCGAATTAAAAGCCCAGGCCTGCCAGTATAAATACGGGCTCTTGTTTCAAACTGTCCACCAAATGAAAAGCTCGTTTGACTGGAACGGCATGGTGGCGGCGAAAAAAATTCATGATGGGGTATTCAGAGAGCTGTTAGACCGGGTTAAGAAAGATTACAAGCTGCAAGGAATTCTGCCTTTAAATGCCGGTGCCTGTGAGTATTGTGAAAGATGCGCCTATCTGGATAATAAACCGTGCCGGTTTCCGGAGGAAGCGTTTGCCTCGGTGGAAGCCTATGGGATTGATGTCATCAACCTGGAAAAAACCTGTGGGATTCCTTATTACAATGGCAAGAACACCGTATCGTATGTCGGGCTTATACTGTTTAATCTGGCAGAGGAGCGTTAAGATGAACCGGCAGCAGGGGATGAAGTCTCTGATCATTACTTGCCGTACCATTCAGGCCGAGGTTGATAAGGTTATTCAACAAACAGACTGTGGTTTTCCCGTAATTTATCTGGAATCGGCTCTGCACAATGAACCGGATAAGCTGAGGGGGGTTCTGCAGGAGGTTTTGAACCGGGTCAGCAACGTAGACCAGGTCCTGGTAGTGATGGGCTATTGCGGCAATGCTATTTTAGGTCTTAAGCCGAAAGGGTTCAGGCTGATTATCCCCCGGGCCGACGACTGCATAACTATGCTGCTTGGCTCGCAGCAAAAACGGGCCGAAGTGCAAAGAACAATGCCAACCTATTTCTTGTCCAGCGGCTGGCTTACCAGCTGGGAACAAATGGAGAGAACCATATTTGAAGAATACGAGCGGACAATCAGGCGGTATGGCCGGGAAAAGGCGGATAAGATATTACGCGTTACCTTTAAGCACTATAAAAGAATAGGCTTAATTGATACAGGTGAATTTCCGCTGGCTGAACTGATGGCGAAAGCCCAGGTGCATGCCGACTTCCTGCAGCTAAAATGTGAGGTTATTCCCGGAACTCTGGATTACCTGCGTAAATTTTTGTCCGGCCCCTGGGATCAGGATTTTATCGTCATAAACCCGGGGGAGACCATTGCGATGGAGCATCTGTTTGGCAAACAGGCGGATTGCAGCCTGCCGCCCGGCACACCAGCCCCGAACGCATAAAACAGAAGCATGGACTCTGGCAGGTCCATGCTTCTTGCGGAATTTAAGTATAAGACAATCGTTATGTCAAGATTTTTTGCAGGCTATCTGCAATTAACGCTTAATTTAACACCTGCAGAACCTCCTGACTCCTGACGGTTCCAAAGCGGTGACTCAAGGGGTGGGGGAAAGATATCATTATCGCTGTCGCTACAGGGCGGCAGCCCCATACTATTTTGGAAAAACCGAATCGCACTTTTGGCTTTGTTAAGAAACAGGGGGATTGCCGGATTTCGATTTGTTCGTTTCCAGGATGCAACCATCTCAACCTGCGCATCATCGCCTTCCAGTTTAAGAAACCGAAGATTGGGACTGGCATAAGGTTTGGTGGTGAAATAGGGGAGAATGGCGATGCCTTCGCCAGACTCAACCAGCGTAAGTAAAATCTCGGTCAAAAAGGGACGTTCCACAAAGTTAGGGGTAAAGCCCCTGTTGACACATAGGCGCAAGGTAAAGTCATAAGGGCAGGGCGCAACCTCCCGATTAAGAACAACAAAAGGTTCCCGGGATACAACGGCTAAATCCAAGTGCGGCTCATTGGCCAACGGGTGGTCATTAGGCATTACAAAACACTCGACATCCCGGTAGAGTGTTTGCCAGACGACTTTGGGCGTGTTTTGCAAGGCAACCGACATCGTCAGGCCGATATCCACCTCACCCCGCTCTAATGCCAGGTTCAGACTGCCCCAATCAAATTGCGTTAATATTAATCTGATTTTCGGATAGGAGCTGCGAAAGTCTTTGACTAACTTAGGCAAATAGTGTTTCGTATGCGATTCTAAAAAACCGATTTTTATAGTACCGGCAAAACCGGAAGCGGTATGGCGGGCTTTTTTTATGGCTTCTTCTGAGGCGGCAATAATAAATTTTGCCTCTTTCAGAAAAACCTGACCGGCTTCTGTTATCTGGACGGAATGGGAATTTCTCGCAAACAGTTTGACATCAAGCTGCTTTTCTAAATCTGCAATTTGTAAACTTACTGCTGATTGGGTGAGATATAAGTGCCTGGCGGCTTCGGTAAAATTTAACCGCTCTGCGACACAGATGAATATTTCCAATTGCCGAATATCCATAAACTCCTCCTAAATTAAGAATATATGGAAAAATGTGAGAATATTGAGTAAATTATGCTGCAATGCCGACGTTTGCAATGGCGCAAAACAGTGAGTTGTGATGAACAGTTCTTGGGATTATTCTCTTCCTGTATTTATCTAATAATATTTAAAGCAAGAACTGTGCCAAGCAGTATTTAAACAATAAGCCTGCCTATTATTTCTTTTTGATGAATTTTATCATCACATTTTCCAGCTAAATGTTGTTGTTGGCTAGCGTTAGCTAAGCCACAGTCGATGAAAAAATGCATCGAATATGATGCATTTTTTCATCGTTGATTTTAGGCGCAGGCAGGGGACTGCTTACTCAATCAGGTGCGGCACCTTCGCTCTTGCCGCCCAGGCTGAATATACGCATCACGCGGCTGTTCCATGAGCATACTAAAGAATACTGAAATTGCAGGGACGCCCACGGGGGGAAGACCGGGCCGCCATTTAGGCCGGGCGGGTTGCCGTCTTCGTTTACATTGGCGGTCTGGTGCTGCCGGCTCTTTAGTCGCTGCCGGCGGTGTCACGGGTGCAGCTTTACAGCTCTGGCCCAAGCCGGTTATGCAGCATTGCAGCCCATTTTAGAAAAGGGCATTTTTTGATTTTCTCTATTATAGCATAAAAGTATTGTTTTTTTTTATTGCTGCAATGAGAAAAGTGAATTTCCATCTGAATCTATTACGGTTTATTATAATATATATATTGCTGCTTACTGTTTGCATGCAGATAATAGAAATTTTGAGGTCAGTGTCATTAACTAACATGTTAGGGGGAGCAAAACATGAAAATACCGCAAGAATTGCTGCAGGAACGCAAAGAGCGAATACGAAAAGCGGTAGCACTGGAAAAAACGGATCGAACGCCGGTCGTTACCCTGGCTGATGGTTTTTGTGCCACACATATGGGGGTTAAGCTATCTGATTTTTGTTCAAGCTTAAAAGCTTCCAACAAAGTAATGGTGGAATCCATAAAAGACCTGGGCGATATAGACGGGTTTGATTCGGCGTTTGCGGCCGCCCTTCTGTTCCCTTTAGGATTTATGACCAATATTAAGCTGCCGGGGCGGGATTTGGCTGACGATGTGGTATGGCAGCTAGATGAAAAAGAGGTCATGACAGTTGAGGATTACGACACCATTTTAAATAAGGGCTGGACCCCTTTTATGCAGGAGTATGTGGTTAACCGGCTTAATGTGCAGTTTGATTCGATTATGGCGGAACTGGCAGATACCCCGCAAATGGTAAAAAACTTTGAAGATGCCGGTTATGTGGTGTATTCCCCGCTTGTTATCAATCTGGTTAATGAGCTGCTTAGCGGCGGGCGTTCCATGCCTAAATTCATTCAGGACCTGTATAAGCGGGCCGATAAGGTCGAGGCTGTGCTGGATGTCATCCAAGCCGAGGTTCTGGTTAATATGCGCCAACAGATCCGCGCGACCAATTCCACATATGTATTCATATCGCCGGCCCGGGGCGCGAGCGAATTCTTTTCGCGGAAGCTGTGGGAACGGTTCGTCTGGAAATATTTAAAACAGGTAGCTGACGTAATTATCGAAGAAGGGGCGGTCATTAATTTCCATATTGATTCCAACTGGGAACGTGATTTAGAATACTTTAAGGATTTTCCGGTCGGTAAATGCGTGTTTGAAACAGACGGAGCCACCAATATTTACAAAATAAAGGAGGTTCTCGGCAGCCGGATGTGTATTAAGGGGGATGTGCCGGCAGCCCTGTTTACCCTGGGAACACCGGACGATGTATATAATTACAGTACAAAATTGATCAAGGATATGGGGCCAGGCTTTATTCTGGCATCAGGCTGCGCCGTACCGGTAAACGCGAAAGTGGAAAATGTCAAGGCCATGATTGCGGCTGCAACCGGCAAATAATCGCTGAGAATTTTATTTATAAATCGGTGCAATAAGGAGAATCAATTTCCCAAGCGGTAATTTTTCCGGTATCATATTAACTGAAAGATAAAACTACTGTTGCGAGGTGGAACAAATGACAGCAAAAAAAGATGTTATGACAGCAGAAGAAAGACTTGTGGCCACAATCAACCTTGAGCCGGTGGACCGGGTGGTATGTGCCCCCATGATTGACCAGTATGCGGGTCAGTTTGCCGGTATTACCAATAAAGAGTTTATGTGGGACTGGGAAAAATGCATGAATGCGATTGATAAGGTTTATGAGGCCTTTCCGGTCTGGGATAGCAACCCTTTCATTATGTGTGAGCGTTATGCCCCGCTGATGAAGAAGGTCGGCCTTATGCGGACCAAGATGCCTGGCACCGAGCTGCCGGACAATGCCTCTTTCCAGATGCACGAGGTCGAGATTACAACGCAGGCTGATTATGACCTGCTGATAGAAAAAGGCCTGCTGGCGTATGTGACAAAATTCAACGAGGTTGCTTTTGGCACAAACCCCGAGGAAATGCTGCAGGCGATGATCGAGAAAGGTAAATTGCTTGCCGATGAAAACCAGCGTACAGCCCGCCGCGGGCAGAGTTCCACCTGGGGAATTCTCGGCGGGTCGGCGCCTGATGTTTTATCAATGACCCGCTCTATGGAGTGCTTTTTCAAAGATATGTTTAGAATCCCCGATAAAGTATATCAGGCACTGGAGGTTACCACCGACGATATGATCAGCATCCTGGCAGCCCAGGCCGATCAAATCGGTATCAGGCGTACTTTTATCGGTGATTCCCGCAGCAGTGCCCAATGGATATCCCTGAAAAGATTCGAAAAATTATTGCTGCCAATTATGAAACGCCTGGTCAACGGCTTGGCTGAGAAGGATATTGTCCCCATACTCCATTGTGATTCAGACTGGACCAAAAACCTCGAATATTTCTTAGAGCTGCCTGCCAAAAAATTCGTTTTGCAGCTTGATGGCGATACCGATATTTTTAAGGCCAAAGAAATATTGGGCGGCCATTGTGCCATTATGGGGGATGTGCCGGCGGCATTGCTGACGATAGGCTCGGTTGCTGATGTCGACGCCTACGCCAAGAAACTGATTACCGTCGTGGGCAAAGACGGTGGCTTTATCTATTCCTCAGGCTGCTGCGTCCCTATGAACGCAAAAAACGAGAACATGAAAGCTTACTTCGATGCAGTGGAAAAGTACGGACGCTATAATTGATTCCATGGGATGGGCTTTTTGGCTATAACCTTATCTGCCGCTACTGAGAATTAATTAATGTTGCCATTGTAATAAATTATCCCGTGATCACAATGAGCACGGGATAATTTTATTTGCTATTAAAAATAAAGTACAATATTAGGGGGCAAGTGATTGAACTGGTTTCGAAATTTAGCAGTGAAAGAAAAATTTGCTGTCTTAGTCGCTGTTGTATTGGCGTGCCAGCTGGCAGCAGGAGCTTTTGCCATCTATTATCTGACGAAGCTCGCGCAGGACACCGACGAAATTCACCGCCAGATGGGAAAGACGGTGGTAGCTGGCGATATTGCCTTCCGGGGGCAGCAGGTAACGGCGCTGATGCTGGAGCTGACGACTACGGCCGATCAGGCCCGGGCGCAAGAGGATTTCCGGAAACTCGATGAATTACTGCAGGAGAATATAGCGGTCCTTGAGACTTTTAGCCAGCAGCCGCTGAGCCCAGGCGAACAGGAACGGCTGGCCGGCGGGATGCAGGTGATACAAGAGGCGGCGGCGCCGCTCACAAAAACCATGCAATTGGCTGCAGCAGGGACAAGGCAGGAAGCCTATACTGAGTTTATTCAGAATGTGGCCGGGCGTTTTGATAAGATTAATGCCAGTTTTAGGGACTTAGCAGCCTACTCCGCGCAAGAGGCCGAGAAGACGCTGCATAATTCCGCCCAAAGCCGGCAGGCCTCATACCTGTCCCTGGCCGTCATTCTGATAATTGCCCTGATTTTGACCGGCTGTATAGCCTGGTACACTGCGGGGGTAATTATTACTCCGTTGCGGCTGCTGGTTGCGCAGACGCAGGCAGTTGCGGCTGGAAACCTGACTGGCAGAAAATTGGCATTGGGTTCGAAGGATGAGATCGGCCGGTTATCCACTGAGTTCGATGTGATGGTGGAAAACCTGAGCAGGCTGGTTAAGCATATAAAAATGGCCTCAGCCCAGATGGTAGCCTCATCAGAAGAATTAACGGCCGGTGCTGAACAATCATCCCAGGCCGTGAACCAGGTGGCAGGTGCAATCACAGAGGTTGCCGCCGGGGCGGCAGCCCAGGTTAAGGGCATTCATGCGGCCAACAATGTTGTCGAAAGTATGGCGGCCAGTATTAAGCAGATCGCCGCAAATGCCAGCGGCGTGGCCACAATGGCGGAACAGACCGCCAATGCCGCCGCCGCCGGCGATAATGCCATTGCGACGGCAATCAGGCAAATGGCCAGTGTGGAAACCGTAGTTGGCGACTCGGCCCGGGTAGTCTCGGCGCTGGGCGAGCAGTCGCAGGAAATTGGCCAAATCGTCGATGCAATTGCCAGTATTGCCGGTCAGACCAACCTGCTGGCGCTCAATGCCGCTATTGAAGCGGCCCGCGCCGGCGAACAGGGGCGCGGCTTCGCTGTTGTGGCCGAAGAAGTACGCAAGCTGGCTGAGCAGTCGCAGGCGGCGGCCAAGCAGATAGCCACGCTCATTGGCAAAATTCAGAGTGATACAGACCGGGCTGTTGCGACCATGTCGACAGGCAACCGGGAGGTGCAGCTGGGAACTGAAGTTGTAAACACAGCGGGCACAGCCTTTAGTCAGATTCAGGCGCTGATCAGCCAGGTATCAGCGCAGGTCCAGGGAATTTCCGGCGCTATCCAGCAAGTGGCTGCCAGCAGTCAGGAAATTGTCATAGCCGTAAAAGAAATTGACGGGCGCAGTAAGGACTCGGCAGCACAAACCGAGACCGTTTCTGCCGCTACCGAGGAACAATCCGCCTCAATGGCAGAAATTGCCGCTTCGAGTCAGGCATTAGCAAAAATAGCGGAAGAACTGCAACTGTCAATTCAGCAGTTCAAAGTGTAGGTTTTATGTCGTATTACCGGTAAATGCGCTCCCGGCCCGGCTATATGTTAGCCGGGCCGGGAGCGTTGTGCTTCAGTGCGGGCCAAGGGTATTATTTTCTGTTATTGCTGCAATGAGGAATGTGAATTTCCATAAAAATAGATTTCCGTTTATTATAAATATAGATTCATACCATGCATAGGCCTGCAGGAATGCGGCAAATGCTTGAGACCTGCAAATGGCTTAATATTGCAGAAAATTGAAAAAACATTTACAAAAGAAAGGAGGAACCGCACATTTTTGCAACCAAAGTAATCATCTTTTTTATTCGGGCTTAAGTTAAAAAGCAGGAAGGCGGAATGGAAGAAATACCGGCAATTCCCTCATTACCAGCAGCTTTTTTGCAATCTTCCGCTTGATGTATGAAGGAGGACAAATAATGAAGTTGGGAATTTTGCTCGCGGTGTTGGCCTTTGAATTCTTATGCATCATCGTCGTTGGCTGGTACCTGAACAAGCAAGAGAACAAACAGGATGGTTTTCTGCTGGCCGGCCGGAGCCTCAACTGGCAGCTGTTATCGATAACGCTGGCCCTGAGTATTTTAGGGACACCCCATATTTACGGCATGTTTGAGATGGCCTGGTTTATGGGGGCGGCAAGTTTATGGTTTGGCTTTGGCTGTTCCATTTTGCTGGTCGTTGTTTGCGTTTTTACCGGCAGGTGGGTCAGGCGGCTGAATGTATCATCGATGCCGGAGCTGATGCACATGCTGTTTGGTGAAAAAATGCGCCTCATTCTCCCGTCGGTCATGATCCCGATTATCTGGGCGGTAATGACCCTGGAGTTACAAGGTATGGGGATATCCTTTGCCTTGATGACCGGGGTTACTGTTGAACAGGGGGTGTACCTGGGAGCTATTCTGGGGGTATTGTATGTATGCCTGTCCGGGTTGAACCAGGTTGTGTGGCTTAATATCATTAACGCGGTGATTAAATATGTGGGGCTTGCTGTGGCCACGATCCTGCTGACCAAAAGGCTGCCGTTAGGCTGGGAAGGTGTGTCCCAGTACTTCATTGATCAGGGGCAGCCCTGGATGCTGAGTATTTGGGGTACGCCCCAGATTCTGATTTCCTTTGGGATGAGCACGGTAATCGCCATTCTTGTCAACCACAGCCTGGGCCAGCAGCTCATGCAGCCCTGCATGGCTGCTAAGAATGACCGGGTTGTGGCCAATTCCATGTGGATGGCCGTTATTGTAAACGGCATGCTGGCTGTCTTCACTATCGCCATGGGCCTGGCCGCCAAGAGCATTCCGGAATTTCATGCCCTGGGACCCAAAATGGCGGCCATAGCGATGCTGCTGGAATATTTGCCGAACTTTGCCATTGCTTTGGTGCTGGCAGCCTTCTTTGGCTCGATGTTGTCCGGCTTTTCCATTATCGCCCTGGTTACCTCCACCTTGTTCACCAAAGACATCTTTGCGTATACGAGCAACAAATGCATGTCACCGACAGAAGAGAATCGGGTTGCCCGGATTACCATTATTGTCTTTTGCCTACTGGCAACGATTGTGGCGCCAATCCTGCCGCCGATAGTGACGGCGATAAACTGGCTCTTCTCCTGGCCGGCCCCCATCATGGTCATGTGCCTGATCGGCCTGTTCTGGAAGCGGTCAACTACGGCCGCCATTACCACCATGTTTGCTGCCTGGATTGTTAACATGCTATGGTCGTTTACCAGCTTGCCTGCTGCTATCGGCCTGGAAATGCTGACAACTGCCAATGTATATGCGACTCTCAGTGTGTCTATTGTTGTCGGTGTGCTGATGACAGCCTTCTGTGAGGGAAAACCGGGGATATTTAAATTGTCGGAACCGGCGTTGACACAGGAAAAGGATGAGGCGGCGCAAGCGTAAGCAAAGTTAGCGGGATGATAGTAAAGGGGAGGAATTTGCATGCTTTTCTGGGACTTGTTCCTTGCCAATATGGGAGTTATGATTTTTGTCTGCTTTGTCGGACAATGTGTCATTTGGTATCAAAATCGAAGCTAAGGAGGATTCTTTATGAATAGCGGCCCGTTACTGGAGACTAGCTGGATGGCTTCCATTGTGGTGATGATGCTGATATTTGGGGCAATCACTGCTTATCGGTCTTTTAAGAAGAATTAAGTCTGTTTAATATGCCAGCCGATAAACCATAAATGTGTGCATAAAAAATCTATAGACAAACAGTAAAGGGTGGGAGACTAATGAAAAAAAGTTTAATTGTAGCAGCAGCATCGGCAACGCTTTGTTTTGCCAACGTGGCTCTGGCGGCGACTGATCAATTTAGTGATGTCCCGGCAAAACACTGGGCCTATGATGCAGTGAGCAAATTGGCGCAAGCGGGTATCGTCAGCGGCTATGATGATGGCTCATTCCAGGGCGAACGGACACTTACCCGGTATCAAATGGCCGAGATTGTCGCTAATGCCATGACCAAAACGGATAAGGCTACGGCTGAGAATAAAGCGCTGATTGACAAACTGTCGGCTGAATTTGCCGATGAGCTCAGGGCGCTCGGCAAACGCGTTGATGCAGTGGAAAAGAAGCAAGGCCCGCTTACCATTGACGGCTTTGCCCAGTATCGTTATGAATACACCAAGAACCCCCGGCTGATCGCGGAGGATTTAGGACTTGCGGCTCCGGGCGCCGCGGGCAGAGCCGATGACAAGAGTGCTTCCCGTACCCTGCTCTGGCTGAATATTGCCAACGAGTTTGACGGCGACACCTACTTCCATGGTATTCTGGGCGTGGAGACCCTGGGCGGCAGAACCAATGTTACCTCATTGCAGGCCTGGGAAGCGAACTTTAATAAGAAAATCGGCGCCCATGCCGAGGTGGGCCTGGGCCGTTTCTTCCCCAGCCTCGGTTTCGGCACAATTAGCGGAGCCCCCTACATGGACGGCGGCAAGCTCTCTTTCGGCAAAGCGGTTAAAGTAAACTTCTATTCTGTCCGGTTAGGAGACCGTTCGGAGATAACTACTTCCAATCCCAGCGGCATCTTCGCCCACCGGACGTATAATCTCGGCGATGTAAAATTCAGCCTGGATCAGAATACGGACATGGCGGTGTCATTCGCTCAGGACAAACACAAGGAAATGTACAATTCGGCTGCGGTTGGCCTGAAGTACAAAGGGATATCGGATGTTGTCCTTGACGGTGAATGGGGCCGGAATACGGCGGACTTTGCGAAAACAGCAAACGGTGGTTCGGCCCCTGAGGCGTACTTCATCCGGGCGAAATATAAGGGGGCTAATCCTTTCGTGGTGGGGTCAACCGGCTATTCTGTCCAGTATAAGTACGCAGAACCGGGCTTTGACGCGCTGGCGTTCGCTAGTCCGTTCGCCTGGAATGCACCCTTGAACTATACCACTGTGGCTTTGGGAGGGATAGCAGATAACCTTAAAGGTTTTGAAGTTGGTTTTGAGGCTACCCTGGCCAAACGCACCATTTTCAACATGCGTTATGACAAATTGGACCGGGTGAAGGCTTCGGCCCAGTCACTGGCCACTCATGATGACCAAAGCTTCTTTACAGCGCAGGTTACCTATATTTTCTAATATTGAACCTTATTGCCGGCGGTCATAGCAAATTAAAAGGAATTTTAATGAATTATCCCGTGTTCACTAGGAGCACGGGATAATTCATTATCTGTTTCAGGGACAAATTAGCCGTTGCGATTTTCTATTTGCAGGTTCTCAAGCTCTTTCAGAAACAAAGGCACGGCAGGATTGGCATGAACTTCTCCCCAAATGACAACGACATCAAAGCCGGTGCCGCCACCGTCGATATCCAAAAAGCGCAGTTCAGGACTGGCGTATACCTGGATATGACGGGGTAAAATAGCCACGCCGATTGCCGATTCGACCATAAGTAAAGCGTTCTCGGGAAAAGCCGAAAGCTTGGCGAGTTTAGGGAAGAAACCATTGGCGGTACAGAGATCGATAATCTGGTTATGGAGACCAGGCGATTCCTCCGGTGACAAAAGGATGAAGTTTTCCTGGGACAGTGCCGCCAGACTGATCTTATGCTGGCTGGCAGCAGGATGGTCGTGGCGCAAAACCACGGCCAGCGATTCGGAATAAAGGGTTTGCCAGCAATACCCGGTCAGCTTTGATAAATCAAACGAAAGGGTAAAGCCAATGTCGATATCCCCACGTTTTAGCGCGTGGGTAAGTGATCCCAGATTTAACTGGTTTAAATGTAAATCGACATTGGGGTAGGTGCTGCGAAAGCGAGAAATCAGCTCTGGAAAAAAGTTTTTTACAGGTGCTCCCAAAAAGCCAATTTTTAATTGACCTGCGAAGCCGGCAATGGCAAGCTGGATTTTTTTTATGCCTTCATCATAGTGCGCAAGAATAGTTTTTGCTTCGGCCAGCACCACGGCGCCAATCGGTGTTAGCTGCACACTTTGTTTATTACGGGCAAACAACTGCACGCCGAGCGCATATTCTAGATCGGCGATGTGTCTGCTGAGAACAGGCTGCGCAATAAAAAGCTGCTTGGCGGCCGTACTAAAGTTTAAATGTTCTGCGAGGCAGGTGAATTCACGTAGCAACTGGATTTCCATAGTACCTCCCGGCGAAATACGCTCTAACAATAGTATAAAAGGATTAGGGGCCAAGGGGAAGTTTTTTTCAACAAAAACATGCGTGGATTCAGGCCGTAATACTTTTTTGTCATAAGCTTAGACATACATGGTATTTCCCGTAACAAGCAGAGTGCGATATGATTAGGTTGACAGGATAGACATAGTTTTGAAAGGAGAAGAATAAGATGGCATTTGAAAGTACGCAATTTTCTGTCATTCTTTTCGGGTTGGAAAAAATCCTGAAGATGACGGCAATACGAACGAAAACATTCGCCCGGCGGCTGAAAGAAAAAAATCTGACTGCCCAGATAAAACTGCGGGATAACACGCAGGGCCGGTATTTTATTTTCCGGGACGGTAAAGTCTCTTCCCAGGCCGGCATCCATGACAACCCTGATATTGCTATGATCTTCGAAGATGCCGAGACTGCGGTGCGGCTAATGAGCCCGGCCAAGACGCATCTGGAATTTATCAGTGCCGCCAAGCACTTTCAAATTGACATGCAAGGTCCGGACGAACTGACACTCTGGTTTGCTGAAACCTTGAACATGACGATGAATATCGACCCCGAATATGGGGTTGATGCAGGCAATGGTGTCAGGCGTTACACCAGCAATACCAATGGCGGACCGGTTTTTGTTTATGTAAAGGACGATAAGATTATCCGCATTACCCCCATTGATTTTGATGAAGAGGATGCTGATCCCTGGGAGGTCAAAGCCAGAGGCAAAATTTTTTCCCCGCCTAAAAAAACTACCGTTAACCCCCACACCTTAGCCTGGAAATCGATGATTTATTCGCCGGACCGGCTGCTTTATCCCCTGAAACGGGTGGACTTTGATCCCAATGGCGAGAGAAACCCGCAAAACCGGGGAATATCAGGCTATGAGCGGATTAGCTGGGATGAAGCGCTGACCATTGTGGTTAACGAGATTAAGCGGGTAAAAAAAGATCATGGTCCCGGCGCCATTATGAACGGCAGCGGCTCCCACCATACCTGGGGGGCATTAGGCTATTGGCTGAGCGCCAGACTGCGGTTCTTCAATGCTATCGGCTGGACACCGGTGGTGCATAACCCTGACAGCTGGGAAGGCTGGTTCTGGGGGGCAACGCACCACTGGGGGCAAAGCGCCCGTAACGGCGGCTCGGAAACCTACAATCTGGTGGAAGACTGTCTGCAAAACTGTGAAATGATTGTTTTCTGGTCGAGTGACCCCGAATCCACCAGCGGTGTATACGGTGCCCAGGAGGGGACCGTGCGCCGGCAGTGGCTGAAAGAACTGGGCATTAAGATTGTCCATATTGATCCATACTACAACCATACTGCCGGTCTGATGGGCGGTAAGTGGCTGGCACCCAGGCCGGGTACAGACAGTGCCATGGTGTTGGCGATTGCCTATGTGTGGATGAAGGAAAACCTCTATGACCAGGACTATGTGGCTGAACGGACCACCGGTTTTGAAAAATGGCAGGACTATGTTCTGGGCAAAGAAGATGGGGTGCCGAAAACACCGGAATGGCAGGAACTGGAAACCGGCATACCGGCTAAAGATATCCGAGCTTTGGCGCGGGCCTGGGGCAGCAAGAAAACCTATCTGGCGGCCGGCGGGATTATCGGCTTCGGCGGCGCCTGCCGCACCGCCACCGGCACAGACTGGGCCAGAGGCATGGTATGTCTGATGGCTATGCAGGGACTGGGCAAACCGGGCGTCAATATGGGCGGGATGCAGCAAGGCACACCGGTTGATACCCGTTTCTACTTTCCCGGTTACGCCGAAGGCGGTTTTTCCGGTGATATTTTTGGTACAGGCAACTTCCTCAATTTATATCAGCGGATGCCCAATATCGTGACAATGAATACTGTTAACCAAGGGGTGCCGCGCCTCAAGATACCTGAAGCCATCATGGACGGTCACTGCGAAGGCTGGTCAGCTGACGCCAAAACGATCGAAGGTCAGTTCTTCCCGTTCAAATACCCGTCCCCCGGTCATTCCCCCGTAAAAATGTACTATAAATATGGCGGCTCTCATATCGGCACAATGGTTGATACCAACCGCTACGTAAATATGTATCGTTCCGAGGGGCTGGAGTTCGTTGTCAACCAGTCAATCTGGTTTGAAGGCGAAGCGCAGTTTGCCGATGTCATTTTGCCGGCCTGCACTAATTTCGAACGTTGGGATATCAGCGAATTTGCCAACTGCGGCGGTTATATTTACCATTCGTTTACCCAGGTTAACCACCGGGTGGCTGTGCTGCAGCATAAATGTATTGAACCACTGGGGGAATCCAAGTCTGATATTGAAATCTTCCTGGAGCTTTCCAAGCGGTTGGGATTAGGTTCCGTCTATTCCGAAGGTTCTACCGAACTGGAATGGTGCAAGCGCTTATTTGACGGCACCGACCTGCCCAACCGGATATCATGGAAGAAATTCCTGAAAAAAGGCTATTATGTGATTCCGCCGCTGCCGGAGAACCGCCGTGATCCGGTGTCTTTCCGCTGGTATGCCGAAGGCCGGGCGAAAGATACCCCAGAGCCGTTTCCGGCTCCGGCCGACTATACCGGCGAATACCGGATGGGGCTGCAGACCCAGTCCGGAAAACTCGAATTTGAATCTTCCAGCCTGAAGCGTTTTGACCCCAATGACTCTGACCGGCCGCCAATTATGAAATATAATCCGGCCTGGGAGGGACCGCATTCATCCGAGCTGTATGCCAAGTATCCGCTGCAGCTCATATCGCCGCACCCCAAGTTTACCTTTCATACGCAAAGTGACGGTAAAGACAGCACCATCAACGATATCAAGGATCACCGGGTGCTGATTAACGGGCATTATTACTGGATTGTGAGGATCAATGCCAGTGATGCCACAGCCCGGGGCATTAAGGAACACGATTTGGTCAAGGTATTCAATGATCGCGGTGCCGTTGTTTGCGCCGCCCAATTGACCGAGCGCATTCCGCCGGGAACCGTACATTCATACGAATCGTCGGCAGTCTATAAGCCGGTGGGGGAACCAGGAAAGTCGCCGGATATTGGCGGGTGTATCAACCTGTTGACACCAAGCCGGATGATGATTAAAAGGTCTCACGCCATGGCGGCTAATTCCTGCCTGGTTGAGATTGGAAAATGGGGCGGGGAGGAGAGTGTTTCATGAAACAGTGGCATTTGATTATTGATGTTGAAAAGTGTGTGGACTGCAATAATTGTTTCTTAGCCTGCAAAGATGAGCATGTTGACAATGACTGGCCGGGGTATACCCGGCCCCAGCCCCGACACGGCCATCGCTGGATAAATATTATGCGCACCGAACGGGGGCAATACCCGATTATTGATGTGGCCTACCGGCCGACTACCTGCATGCACTGCCAGGACGCTCCCTGCATTAAGGCTGCCGGCGGCAGTATTGTCAAACGTCCTGACGGTGTGGTCCTCATTGACCCGGATAAGGCCAAAGGCCGGCCGGAACTTGTTAAGGCCTGCCCTTATCAGGCTATCTGGTGGAATGAAGAACAGGATGTTCCGCAAAAGTGTACTTTTTGCGCCCACCTGCTTGATCAAGGCTGGAAAAAGCCGCGCTGTGTGCAAGCCTGCCCTACCGGCGCGCTCAAGGTGGAATATGTGGCAGACGCTGAGATGAGCCGTATCTGTCAGACTAATAATCTAGAGGTGCTGCAGCCGGAGTATAACACCCAGCCCCGTGTGTTTTATCAGAATTTGTATCGCTTTACTAAGTGTTTTATTGCCGGGAGTGTTGCCGTTAATAACAACGGTGTTATTGACTGTGCCGAAGGTGTTCGGATTACCCTGTTCTCGGACCGGGAAAAGCTTTCCGCGGTGGTTGCTGATAATTTTGGTGATTTCAAAATCGATAACCTGCCTGGCAACAGTGGCCAGTATTCGCTCGAGATTGAGAAGAGCGGGTTTAAGAAGGCCACAGTGACAGTTGAGTTAACTACCAGCCAGAATATCGGTACTGTTTACCTGGGATAAATTATTAAATTTCGATACTAGACTCCAGGACTAGGCTCAGGCCCTCGCTTGCGGATTTTTAAAGCCGGCGACAGGGCCTGGCTTTTTGCGGCAGGGTTTGACATGAGAATCGTCCGCAGGCGGTAATCCCGTTTGTTGTAATCTTTTTGCTTTTGAAATAACAAATTTGCTATAATAAGAATAAAGGATTGTAGGAGATGAGCAGTATGGGCAAGAGTGCCATCAAATATACTTACGCCGACTATCTGGCATGGCCTGAAAATGAGCATTGGGAGCTTATAGACGGCACAGCCTACGCAATGACTCCAGCTCCTAACAGGCAACATCAAGAAATATCAAGAAATCTGTTAGTTGAGTTTGCCGTTTATCTTAAAGATAAAAAGTGCCAGGTATATGCAGCGCCGTTTGATGTGCGTTTACCGCAAAAAAATGAGAACGAAAATAATGCTACAACAGTAGTACAGCCAGATATAACGGTTGTTTGTGATGCTGACAAGCTTGATGCTGCCGGTTGTAAAGGCAGTCCGGATCTTATTATAGAAATTTTGTCACGATCTACAGCAAGCCATGATGTTATCAGAAAACGAAAAATTTATGAAGCCAGCGGGGTTTTTGAGTATTGGATAGTTGATCCGGCGCATCAGATAATTACCAGATTCTATATGAATGAAGAATTGTCTGAGTACAGAAAGGCGGAATATTTCGGCCGGGAGGGTATTATTGCTCCCATCGTCTTGCCTGAACTTCAGATTATGCTGGAAGATGTTTTCCGCAGCAGTATATTAGAATAATGGCTGCCGTTAGCGTGGGTTTCACCTGTTGCCAACATTGGCAATATGCCTTCATAAAGGCGCGGCTGACTGAGGATATTGAACATAACCCCTTGTTTGGTGAAATTTTTAGCTGTTCTATAGACTGCCATAGGGGGAAAAGGTGATGAGGGCTCATCAGCCACTGTACGAAGATCACTTTTAGAAATAGCCTTACCTTATAGTTTCAAGGTAAGGCTATTTTTGCTGGCATGTTTATTGCAATATAAATAGATGCCAGCCGGCGAGCTGGTAAGACACAGTAGTGACGGATATAGGAGGACGATGCATGAGCCGGGACAGCAATAACCTGCCGCCGCCGTCAGGAATGAGATATGGTCTGAATGATGACCTGCCGCTGAAGGAGATGATTTCTTATAGTTTGCAGCATTTGACATACTTTCTGGCGAATGCTGCTATTTTGCCAGTCATTGTGGGTGGATACCTGGGGCTTGACCAGCTGGGGTTAGCCAGTCTGGTACAGCGGACTTTTATTCTGTGCGGAATTGTATCCATACTTCAGGCGTTATGGGGTCATCGGTTTCCAATCATGGAAGGGCCGGCAGGGTTGTGGTATGGTGTACTCATTACGTTGGCTACTTCGGCCCCGAGTCTGGGAAAAAGTCTGGATGTGCTGCGAACCGATATTGAAATGGGCTTTATTATCGCCGGGATAGTGTGCATTTTTATCGGCGTAACCGGCATGGCGGGACTGGTAGCTAAGGTTTTTAGCCCCCTGGTAAATGGTGTTTTTCTTGTGCTGATGTGTCTGCAGCTTAGTCCGGCTATGATAAAAGGCATGCTGGGCTTAAGCAGAACCAATCATATGGTGGATTTTGCCAGTTTACTTGCCTTTGTCAGCACCACCGGTTTGATCATGTGGATCACTTTGAAAAGCAAGGGTTTTATCCAAAGCATAGCCGTTCTCCTTGGCGTTGGCTGTGGCTGGATTATGGCCCTTATTCTTGGAATTTCGCCGCAGATAAGCCAACATAGCCCGCAATTGTCGACTAAGCCGGAAATATTTGCGTGGGGTACGCCCACCTTTGATATCGGGGTTGTTCTTGCCTGTGTTATTGCGGCGTTGCTGCTTTTCTCCAATTTAGTGGCCAGTATTTTAGGAATGAGCGCAGTAACCGGAGAACCGCTTAAACCGGCGATGTTTAATCGCGGGGCCGTTTTTACCGGTGTATCAGACATTTTTGCCGGCTTGGGGGCGGTCATCGGGTTCATTCCTTATGCGTCGGCGATTGGGTTTACATCAATGACTGGCGTGGCATCAAGAAAGCCTTTTATTGCCGGGGCTTTATTAATCACTACGTTAGGGATTTTCCCACAAGTTGGCGTATTTTTTGCCGCTATACCGCCTGCTGTTGGCAATGCGGTGATGTTTGTTGTTTTTTGTCTGATTCTGGGGATGGGGCTAAAAGAGTTTGCTAAGGTTAATCTAACTAACCGGGAAATGTATATAGCAGGGATAGCGCTCATGGTAGGTGTCGGGGTAATGTTTTTACCGCAGGCAGTGTTTAATAATTTGCCGGCGCTGCTACGCTACCTGCTGCTCAATGGAATGGTGGATGGCCTATTGATCTGCATTTTGCTGGAACAGTTTTTATAGCAGCAGGCACTGTATTGACTGGCCTTGTCAGTTTTAAGTTTACAAAAAATATGTGATATGCAGGCCGGATTCTGGCAGTTTACTATGCCAGATTAATTTTTTAAAAATGATGCTTAATTGCATCTAAGAAGATGACGATGTTCATCGGAACTAATTCGTGTGTTTAGTAGGGTGTTGCCAGTCTTGATGATGTTTTTCATCAAGACTGGCTTTATTATATGATTTTTTTAACGTTTAACGGTAGTGTTTGGCTGGCATGATTTTTGCAACATTATTTTAATAGGATGCAAATAAGCTTCACTATTATACGGAGAGATGAAAAGTATGCAGCAGGTGCCTGATACAACTGAGGTAAAAATTGATCCGGTGACGAACACGCTTATAAACTATTAGCAGCAAAGATTGTATAACAGAGGCAATAACATGGCAGTCTATATAACTAAAGAAGAGTGTATGGCTGCAGTGCGTGGATAAGGGCCTGCCCCTTAGGCGCCATCGTTATGGAGGATGATAAAGCCTCGATAGCTGATGCGTGTACGCTGTGCGGGGCGTGTGCTGATACATGCCCTGTGCAGGCTAGGACATTAAGCCTGAATTTGTTCAGAATGGAATAGCCAGGATTGAACGGAACTTGAATAAATTGGTGGAAAAAGGTATACTGGTTACAGAAGAAAAGGCTGCTGCCATGGTATGCATCAAAGGCTTAGATGGAGGGGGTTGCCGATGCCGAAGATATTGATCAGGTAGCCAAGCTGGGCTTTAACCAGCCGCTGGGACCGTTGGCCTTCAGCCGATTTGATAGGCAATGATACGGTTTTGTCGATCATGGAGGTTTTGTATAATGGTTATGGCGATCCCAAATATCGCTCCTGCCCACTCTTAAAAAAGATGGTTCAGGCTGGTTATTTAGGGCGCAAAACAGGTAAAGGCTTCTATAACTACAACTAAGAAAAAAGGTTGGAGGTGCAGGTTGTGACTCAATATAATAATCTGCTGTATGTGACTGGTAATGGTATTGGGCTTATTACACTAAACCGGCCCCAGGCATTAAATGCTTTAAACTCTGAGCTGCTTACAGAATTAAATAGCCTGTTGGATACTATTGCTCAGGACGAAAGTGTTAAAGTGGTCATCGTGACCGGCAGTGGCGACAAGTCGTTCGTCGCCGGGGCTGACATCGCCGAGATGCGTGGTTTGTCGGCGGTGGAGGGGCGTAATTTCGGCAAATTTGGTCAAAGCGTGTTTGCCAAACTGGAAAACCTTCCCCAGCCGGTAATTGCCGCTGTTAACGGGTTTGCGTTAGGCGGCGGCTGCGAGCTGGCGCTGGCCTGCGACATCCGGATTGCTTCAGAAAAGGCTAAGTTTGGCCAGCCTGAGGTGGGGCTGGGGATTACTCCCGGCTTTGGCGGCACCCAGCGGCTGCCGCGTTTAATTGGCAAAGGCCGGGCTAAAGAACTGCTGTATACCGGTGATGTGATTGATGCCCAGGAAGCATATCGTCTGGGGTTGGTCAATAAAGTGGCGGCGTCCGCTGAATTGCTTAGTGTGGCCAGGGCCTTGGCTGAAAAAATTATGTCCCGGGCCGAAGTGGCGGTACAGCTGTGTAAAGCTGCTGTTAACCAGGGGCTGGAGATGGATCTTGCATCAGGTGTTGCCTATGAGGCGGAAACTTTCGGGTTATGTTTTGCCACTTCAGACCAGACCGAAGGGATGACGGCCTTTATCGAAAAACGGAAACCAGGCTTTAGCGGTAAGTAATAAGAAAAGACTTGGCTTGTGCCAAGTCTGAAATGCACCCTGGCGGGTGCATTTTTTGTTTGCCTATTAGTCCTGTTTGTAATATTCGGAGGCTTTTAATTGATGGATTAACTTTTTCATAAATTGCTTTTTAATGGCAGGAATCTTAGCTTCATCATATTTATAGAAGCCTTCACCGGTTTTTATTCCCAGCTTGCCTTCAGCTACTTTTTGTTTTAAGAGCTCGTTGGCACATTGACGATTATCCATTTCTTTCAATAGATTATCACCAACAATGCTCCAGATATCAAGCCCCCCGAAATCGGCAACTTCTAGCTGGCCGGTGGTAGCATAACGAAAGGCGGGGCCGAATTTAAGGGCTTTATCAATATCGGCAGGTTCGGCAACGCCCATTTCAATCAGCGAAAATACTTCTCTGGCAACACCTTGCTGAATGCGGTTGGCTACCAGTCCCGGTACATCTTTTAACACTTTGACGGTTTGTTTTTTGATTGACGCATGTAATCGCTCCACCTCGGCGTAAAGCTCCTCAGGCATATTGCCGAAGCAAGAGAGTTCGACAATCGGCATTAGGTGAGCAGGATTGTACCAGTGGTTAACAATCATACGCTGTTTGCGGTCGTCGGCAATCAAGGTCATCATGCCATCCAGTCTGAGACTGGACGTATTGCTCGCCAGGATGGTATGCTTAGGGCAGAGTTCGTCTAATTGTTTGAATAAATTCTGTTTGAGTTCCAGTATTTCCGGCGTGGCTTCAATGACATAATCCCTGTCTTGAACGGCCTGCTGTAGATCACTGCAAACTGTAATTCGACCAAGGGTAGCCGGAATGGACTGGGGACCGATGAATTGCTCCTCAGCTAGAAGGTCGAGTTCAGCGGCGATTTCCGTCATTGCCTTTTTTAACTGATTTTCGTAGGCATCATATATAATTACATCATATCCGTACAGGGCAAAGGATAAGGCAATGCCATGCCCCATGGTGCCTGCGCCGATAACACCGATATTTTTAATCATAGTTCGTCTCCTAGCTAGTTCTTTGTAAGACCTAAGATTTCCCTGGCTTCAGCCGGGGTAGCGACTGTTCTGTTTGCTTCTTTAACTACTCTTACGGCCCGGGCGACAAATTCACTGTTGGATTTTGCCAATTGCTTTTTAGCGTAATACACGTTATCTTCCATGCCTACGCGGATGTGGCCGCCCATGGCAATAGCTGCCAGCATGATGGGCACATGGCCGTTGCCGATGCCCAGGGCTGACCACGTAGATCCCTGGGGCAGCAGGGATTTAAGGTATACCAGGTTTTCAATAGTAGCGGCAGTGCCGCCGGCGGCGCCGAGAACAAACTGGTAATGGGCCGGCTGAGCGAGAACGCCTTTTTTCATATAATAAAGCGAGTTGTAGATCATGCCGGCGTCGAAGATTTCGATTTCCGGTTTTACACCGTTTTCCAGCATGGTCTTGCCAAGCTTTTCCAGAAACTGGGGCGGGTTCAGAAATAAGCTGTTATGCATCCAGTTCATGGAACCGGCATCATAGGATGCCATTTCCGGCTTGAGTTCAATTAGATGAGCCATTCTGGTTTCATCGGTAGCGTAAAGGTCGCCGGACGTGGTAAGGTTGAGGACAATATCACACTTGCTGCGGATCAGCTCAACGGTTTCACGAAATTTTTCTTTGCACATAGTGCCTTTGCCTTCGTCGTCACGCATGTGCAGGTGGGCCACAGCCGCGCCTGCCTGCCAGCAGTCATAAACATCATCGGCAATTTCCCGGGGCGTCAAAGGAATATTGGGGTTATGTTCTTTAGTTGGCCAAGCGCCGGTTGTCGCGACAGTGATGATGGTTTTTTCCATGATTAGTTCACCTCATAAAAGTAATTAAATGCGTTCAACAATGGTGGCAATACCTTGCCCGCCCCCAATGCACAGGGTGGCTAAACCGCGTTTAGCATCGCGCTGCTGCAGGGCATGGAGAAGGGTAACAAGGATGCGGGCGCCGCTGGCGCCGATAGGATGGCCTAACGCGGTCGCGCCGCCGTGGACATTGACCTTCTCGCCGGGCAGTCCCAGTTCTTTGCCGACAGCCAGGAATTGGGCGGCAAAGGCTTCGTTGGCTTCAAACAGATCGATGTCGGCCACAGTCAACCCGGCCTTAGCCAGTGCTTTGTAGCTGGCCGGTACAGGCCCCAGGCCCATGACAGAAGGGTCAACCCCGCCGGCGCCGTAACCGACAATCCTGGCCAGCGGTTTGAGGCCGAGCGCTTTGGCTTTTTCGCCGGACATGACAATAAGTGCCGCCGCCCCGTCATTGATGCCGGAGGCATTACCGGCAGTGACGGTACCGTCTTTTTTGAAGGCTGTCCGCAGGGCGGCCAGGGATTCAACCGATGTGCCGCGCTTGGGAAACTCATCGGTGGTAAAGACGGTATCTCCTTTTTTGCCTTTAATGGTCACCGGCACAATCTCCTGCATGAAAGCGCCGCTGTCGATGGCCTTCAGGGCTTTGGCCTGTGATTCGGCAGCCAGACGGTCCTGTTCTTCCCTGGTAATCCCGTATTGGGCAGCGATATTTTCGGCAGTGATCCCCATATGATAGTCGTTGGCAGCGCACCATAAGCCATCGCGGATCATGACATCAACCAGCCTGCCGTCGCCCATCCGGTAGCCCCAGCGGGCTTTTTCGAGAAGATAAGGGGCATTAGTCATGCTTTCCATGCCGCCGGCGACAATAATGTCAGCATCGCCAGCCATAATGGACTGGGTGGCCAGGTTTACCGCTTTTAGCCCTGAACCGCACACTTTATTAACTGTGTAAGCCGGTACTGCAGCCGGCAAGCCGGCTTGCAGGGCTGATTGGCGGGCTGGATTTTGGCCCAGTCCGGCCTGGAGTACATTGCCCATAATAACCTCGTCAACAGCGTCTGGCGCTATATTGACTTTTGCCAGCACGGCGCGAATAACAATGCTGCCCAGCTCGGTCGCCGCCAAGGGGGCCAGGGTGCCGTTGAAGGTGCCGATGGCTGTCCGTAGGGCAGCGGTAATAACGACCTCTCTCATCTTTTCCTCCTCCTAGGTGATTATTGACTACTAGACTGCTTACAAACAAAAACAATCGCAATTTTCGTGCCAAGATTCACAAAATGAATGTAAAGTTGAATATTTACAAGCGGATAAAGATTGGTTATGATTTGGTTAATAGATGTCTGATTAAGTGAATCGTAGGGAGCGATGAAATGAAAAACAAAATAGATAGCAGTGAAGCTATTTTAAAAGAATTAATCGCCAGGATAGAGAAACAAAACTGGGATATTTCGTCCCATCAGGAGCTTCTTGCCGGTTTGAAGAAAGTGCTCAATGAGCTCACTGAAGCCAGAGAACTCGATTTTAGAGAGATCGGGGACCATCTCTATGACGGGATTTACATTACCGATGGCCACGGGAAGACCTTGTACGTCAATGCGGCCTACACGCGAATCACTGGTATTCGTCCTGAAGAAGTTGTCGGCAAGTATGTGGACGAGCTCCTGACGGCCGGTGTTTATCTCAATGCCGTAACGCCGGAAGTGATTAAGCACAAAAAACAAGTAAACTCCATGGGCGAAAGCTTAAGGAACGGAACGAAAATGCTGATTACCGGCAGCCCGGTTCTGGATGCCGAGGGGAATGTCAAGAAAGTTGTTATTATTGACCGGGAAATAACCGACCTGCTGCAAATGAAGTCTGATCTGGAAGCCTCGCAGAAACAGATAAAAGCAGTGGAAAAAGATAAAATCAAAAGTACGCTTGAGGTTGAACATCTCAGGAAACTGCATTTAAACAAGAATCTCATTGGCAATAGTCTGGAAACGCAGCAGGTCATCAAAAGCATTCAACAGGTCGCCGGTTTGGATGTTACTGTTTTGATTACCGGGGAAACAGGGGCAGGAAAAGAGGTAGTCGCCAATGAAATCTACCTGCATAGCGCCAGGAAAAATGATCCCTTCATCAAAGTGAATTGTGCCGCTATTCCGGCCAATTTGCTGGAGGCTGAGTTGTTTGGCTACGCCAGGGGGGCCTTTACCGGTGCGGCCACGACCGGTAAAACCGGTCTGTTTGAATTGGCGGACAAAGGAACGATTATGCTTGATGAAATCGGGGATATGCCGATGGAACTGCAATCCAAATTACTCAGGGTCATTCAACACAAGGAAATAACCCGTATCGGCGGATCGAAACCGGTTAAGTTAGATGTAAGAATTCTCTCGGCGACCAATTGCGAATTGAAGGACCTGGTGAAGCAGGGCCGTTTTCGCGAAGATCTTTATTACCGGTTGAATGTATTTCCTATTCATATCCCGCCGCTGCGTGCACGGAACCAGGATATCGAGACCTTAGCCCGCCATTTTCTGGGAATCTACAACGCGAAATACACCAAGAACACAGCCATCGAGCCGCTTGGTTTTGAAATGATGCGGCAGTATTCATGGCCGGGAAATATTCGTGAATTACAAAATATCATTGAGAGACTGGTTATCGTATCTGACCACGATGGCACGATTAGTAACGAGCAAATCGGCAATTTGCTGAATATCCATCCGTCGTATATGTCTGAGCTGGTTGTGGAAGAGATGGGGCTTAAAGAAATCGTCAGCAATATTGAAAAAAAGACAATCGAAAAGGCCCTGGCGTTATGCGGGAGTACAAGAAAAGCTGCCAAAATTTTAAAGGTAGACCAATCAACCATCGTTAAGAAAGCCAAGCGGCTGGGAATCGTCCTGAGAGATGAAAAGACGCATCAACAATGATGCGTTTTTTCATCTCTTAGGAATAGCGGCTATCGTTATATCGATAAAATTTATCCGGTAAATATGATGACTAATTTCATCAAAAAGCAAATGGACCCGGAAGGAGGTCGCCTTATTGTCGCTGGCAACGCGAGTATCTTGTCAGCCCCAATCCAGTGAATACTGACGGTTTATTTCCCGCAACCCTTCGTTGTCGTCGGCTTACATATGTCCGATATGCGCGGCCCGCGCAAGTAATAAGAGACCCATCACCTGCCGGCCTTATTAAAGCAGATCTTACTGAATCAGTTAGCGTCCTCCGCCTCGCCTTGCGAAAAAATTCCCGTGAATTATTTTACGCTTTCAATGTAGTCAGACCACTAGGGGGTTATTGTTTACAGGCAAGCGGCGGGAAGGAGATATCCGTAAAACCTGCTAAGCCGGTACTTGTTTTTTAAAATATGCAAATAATCAATCAATATGTTTTGGTTGGCATAGTTCTTGCAATGAAGATAAGCGTAGGCGTTAGGACATAAACTCTAAGAACTGAGGGGGAAACAATGTCTAAGGTAATCAGTATGAAACAGGCAATAGACAAAATACAAGATTCGTCTGTTATCATGATTGGGGGATTTTTAGCGGTTGGAACGCCGGAAGGTTTAATTGATGCTGTGGTTAGCAGAGGCTATAAAGACCTTACTATCATCGCCAATGACACTGGCTTTCCGGATAAGGGGATTGGCAAACTGGTTGTTAACCGCCAAGTGAAAAAGGCCATTGTTTCTCATGTTGGCACAAACCCCGAAACCGGCCGCCAAATGAATGCTAATGAACTGGAAGTGGAATTATCGCCGCAGGGAACCTTGATTGAACGCATACGGTCAGGCGGTGCCGGTCTGGGCGGCGTGCTCACACCAACCGGTGTGGGCACGGTTGTGGCCGCAGGCAAGCCGACCATAACCATCGACGGCCGCGAATTTTTACTGGAAAAACCCCTGCGGGCAGATGTTGCCCTGGTAAAAGCCCATAAAGCCGACACTGCGGGCAATCTGGTATTTAGAATGTCAACACGTAATTTTAATCCCCAAATCGCTACGGCAGCCGCTGTTGTTATTGCGGAAGTGGAAAAAATCGTGCCTGTGGGAGAGATAGCTCCTGATGAGGTTATGGTGCCGGGAATCTTTATTACCAGCATCGTGCAAGCTTAGTGGGAGATTGGAGGAGCGTTCATGGAAAACAGGATTTTAATTGCTAAAAGGGTGGCGCAAGAGCTTGAGGATGGCGATGTGGTGAATTTGGGTATTGGTATACCTACACTTGTTGCCAATTATATTGCCAATGATAAACAGGTGATCCTGCATTCGGAAAACGGCTTTATCGGACTGGGGCCTGCCGGCGAAACCACTGATCCTGATCTGAGCAATGCAGGCGGACAGCCGGCCGGTATTCTGCCAGGCGGCGCTACCTTTGACAGCGCGATGTCCTTTGTCATCGTTCGCGGCGGGCATCTTGACGCCACTGTGCTGGGGGCCTTGGAAGTGGACCAGGAAGGCAACCTGGCTAATTGGATGGTCCCCGGCAAGATCGTGCCAGGTATGGGTGGGGCCATGGATCTTGTTGTAGGCGCTAAACGGGTTATTGTCGCCATGGAACATGTCGGTAAAGGCGGTGTGCCTAAAATTGTAAGGAAGTGCACTCTGCCGCTTACCGCCTCGCAGGAAGTGGATTTAATCATTACTGATTTGTGTGTGTTTCAAGTGACGAACCCGGGATTGTTATTAACCGAAATAGCGCCGGGGGTTACGCTGCAGACCGTAAGGGAAGCTACTGCTGCTGACTACATTATCTCTCCTGATATCAAAGAAATGGCGGTTTAAGTAAGCCTGAGGTTTGTTAATGGGATTAAAAATAGAAAAACATAGAAAGGAGGAGGCAGAAAATATGAAGAAGGTCGAATTAAAGGATGTAAAGCCGTACCAGGCACCCAAGCACTTCAATATGGTTGCTCTGAAATTGCACGGGAAGGAGGAAACCGGGGCGCAGATGTTCTGGATGGGTCTGTCGCATTTCCTGCCAGCCGGTGGCGCTGAATATGATGCATCTCCAGTCGAGAAAATCTATTTTGTCCTTGAAGGCGAAGTAACTGTTACTACCAAGACGGAAAAAGTCGTTTTGCAGGCCTGGGATTCTATTTACATTGGGGCCAATGAAGGCAGAGAAATTATTAATGAAACTAATAAACCGGCAAGCATGCTGGTGGTTATGAACTACCCGGAAGCATAATTGTAGAGGTGATGTGTAAATGGAGCAAGTAACTTTGGACAAAATCAAAAAGCTGTTTTGCCTTGAAGGCAAAGTGGCAGTAATAACCGGTGGGGCCGGTGCCCTGGGAGAATCAATTGCCGCCGGGTTAGCAGTCTATGGTGCTGATATTGTTGTTACCGGCCGCACAATTGCTACTTTGGAAGCAGCGGTAAAGGGGGTTGAAAAACTCGGCCGGAAGGCATTGGCTGTGGCCTGCGATGTCAGCAAAGAAGCAGATGTAATCAACCTGGTTCAGCAGACTGTGGACACCTTCGGCAAGATTGATATCCTGGTGACGGTGGCCGGCATTGCCAAACGGTATCCGGCCGAAGAGTTTCCGGCTGAAGACTTTCAGCAGGTCATGGATATTAACGTTAAAGGCACTTTCCTCACCTGCAAGCATGTTGGCCGGGTCATGAAAGAACAGGGTTTTGGTAAAATCATTACCATATCCTCCGTGCGCGGCTTTGCCGGACATCCTGGCGGCTATGCGGCGTATGGTCCCAGTAAGGCGGCTGTTGACGGCCTGACCAAACAGCTGGCAACCGAATGGGCTAAGTACAATATTACGGTTAATGCCATTGCCCCGACCATTTTCTGGACACCGCTGACGCAGCAGGTGCTTGAAGATGAAAAACTCAAGCAGGTTTTCCTGTCCCGTATTCCCCTGGGCCGTGCCGCTGTGACCGAGGATATGGTCGGCGCAACCGTGTACTTAGCTGCACCGGCTTCCGACTTTGTAACAGGACAAATTCTTTACGTTGATGGCGGCTGCACAGCCGGCTGATATTACCGCTGCATCCGGAGATAGTTGCTATGCCCTAGCATGGCCTATAATAAACAAAAGCAAATACAATTGGAGGAATCAAAACAATGGGAAAAAAGGTATTAGTAGATTTAACGCATCCATTCCATGCTGACATACCCGTATGGCCGTATTTTGCCAAACCTAAAATTGACACTATGCATAGCCTGGCCAAAAGCGGCGTATTAACACAAAAAATAGATGTTGTTATGCATTGCGGAACCCATGCCGATGCCCCCCGCCATGTTATGGAATACGAGTTTGACGGTAAACGCGCCCGTTACACGCATGAGCTGCCACTGGATGCTTATTATGGCGAGGCAGTTTGCCTCGATATACGTGTCGACCGCTGGGGCCTGATTACAGCCAAACATCTTGACGATGCTTTGGCCCGGGCCGGAGTAACCCATGCGGAAGTAAAGGGCATGGTACTTGTTTTAAGAACAGGCATGCATCTGAAATTTGACGACACTAAGGAATATTATCATTATTCCTGCGGCTGCGGCAGAGAAGCGGGACAATGGTTTGATAAATATCAACCCAAATGTGTGGCTATGGATATGCAAGCCCTTGACCACCCGCTGCATACAACAATGGGTAAGAATGGTCCGCCGGCAATGAATCTTATTGGTGATTCAGGCAAACCGATTACCGAAGAATTTATTGAGCAATTTGGCATTGAGGCTTATGCAGAGTTCGAAAAGGATGTATTTATTAAAACCTTTGGCAAAGACAAATATATGGAAGCATATGGTAAGCTGGAAAATCATGGTCTGGCGGGAACCTGGGAGCCTTGCCACAAATATATGATGGGTAACGGCATTGTCGGTGTCGAAAACATCGGTGGCGATCTGGAAAAAGTGGTAGGCAAACGGTTTAAATTCATGGCCTTCCCGATTCGCTGGTGGCTGGGCGATGGCGCTATGGTCCGCTGTGTTGCGGAAATAGATGAAGATGATCTAAATCCGGTACCCGACAGAGTATACAATTATGGTGGCTTTTAATCCAGTACCGGAGCGAATCTACAAATACGTTATAGCAGACAAACTAATAAGCTGTCGGTGTTGCTCAGACTAGCCTCATTGTAAAAACCTGACTGATACTGTATTCCTTGCAGTATCAGTCAGGTTACAATACCGCGTGAGCCGGAAAGATATAAATATAATATAAGAAAAAGTTATAATAATAGAAGAAAAAATTAAAATATTGCAGGAATTTTGAAATTGGAAGTATAATTATAACCTCACTGTCTCTTTGACGGGATGGATATAAAATGTAAGGGAGGCTGTAAAGTGAATGAAGCAATAAAACAAGAAGAAAAGCGAGGCTTAGCTGCCTTGGAAGCAATGGGGCGGGAAGAATTGATTCTGGCAGTAAAGGAATCCATGCGGAAATGTGAGGAAATCTCATCCGGTGCAAGGCTGCTGATGACACATTTAAAGGTCCTTTGCCATAAAAATGGCGGGAATATTACTTATACTAAAGATGAATATGACGCAACGGCTAAGGCGGATCCTGATTTAGGTGAAACCTATAGTATGGAAGATGGCAAGGAAGTATGCACAGTCCGTATACGAGTAAAGGCGTAAGCGGTTTTGCTACATGAGCAGAAAGTATATCGATTTCTGATCATATGTAAGAACGCCAATACTCTAAAGGGTACAGGCGGCTTCTGCCGGCGTCCTGAAGGGCTTGGCACAAATCAAGTTTTTCTAGTGCTTACGTCCCTGGTTTCATGTAATTTATAACACGGCCGGGTATTATTGGTTTTCCGGCTAATAATGCCCGGCCTTAAAACTCTTACGCAACAGGTTTGAATGTTAAGCGTGTCAATGTGTTTTGTACCTATAGCGTCTGGCATATGCAGAGTTCTTTAATTATTGTTCTGAATTTTTAAAGAATTCAAGCAAACTTATTTTTGGTTTGCAATATAAGTATAACTAATTGCTTAAAAACAAAATCTTATTATGGTAAAGCGCGTACTTGATTAGCGGGATATAAAGTAATAAAAGAAAAGAGGGAGAAAAAATGGGTAAGCCAAAAATGGATAGATTGACAACGATGATTTTTATTGTAGCATTAGCCGCGATGATTGCATTGGCCGGATGTGGAAAAAGCACCGGCTCAGTCGAGGCCCGCAAGGACTACATTTTAATCGGGCGGGTGAACCCGGTGACCGGGCCATTGGCATCCTTCGGGGCGGGAACGCCGCAGATCGAGGAAAAGGCAATTGAAGCAATTAATAAAGAAGGCGGGATTTATATTGCCGAGTATGGCAAGAAACTGCCTATTAAAATAATTGTTGCCGATTCTGAGAGCAGTCCGACCAAAGCAGCCGAAGCGGCTAATAAACTGATTCTTCAGGATAAAGTAGATATACTGATGGCTGCTCACACGCCAGATACGGTTAACCCAGTGGCTGCTGCGGCAGAACGGCACAAAATTCCGTGTATAACCGTGGATGCCTTATCAGATGCCTGGCTTTCCGGCGGGCCATATGCCTGGACCTACCATGCTTTCTGGAAAGTGAATACTCTGGTTGATGTTTATCTGGATATGTGGGATCAACTGGCTACTAATAAAAAAATTGGCCTGATTGCCCCTAACGATCCTGACGGGATTGCAATTACGGATACGCTTAAGAAAAAAGTGCAGGCCAGAGGCTATACGCTGGTAGATCCAGGCAGGTTCCCGCCCAATACCAAAGACTACACGGCAATGATTAACCAGTTCAAGCAGGCTGACGTTGACATTGTGCTGGCCATGCAGATTCCGCCTGATTTTGCGACAGCCTGGAAACAAATGCAGCAGCAAGGGTTGGTTCCCAAGATTATGTCTGCCGCCAAAGCGATTCTATTTCCAGCCGATGTTGCTGCGTTGGGTGACAACTTAGGAGAAAACCTGACAACTGAGGTTTGGTGGAGCCCGATGTCGGGCAATAAATCCTCCCTGACAGGACAAAGTTCGCAAGAGCTGGCTGCAACCTGGACCGAGCTGACAGGTAAGCAGCCGATGGCTACCCTGGGCTATAAACACGCCAGCATGGAAATAGTTGTTGACGTATTGAAACGGGCTCAATCGCTGGAAAGAAATAAAATCAGAGAAGCCATCAAAGCTACAAACATTGACACGGTTGTTGGCCATGTTCAATATAATGACCGGAATTTAGCCGAGACCTTCGTAGTTGGCGGGCAATGGGTTAAAGGTAAAACCTGGCCCTGGGAAATGAATATTGTGAACAACAAGAAAATGACAATTGTGCCATTATCGCCGGCGCCCATGCAATATATACCAGGCTCGCAGCCATAGCAGTATCAGATTTCTCAACTATAGCGGAAATTGTGTCAGGCTAAGTAGCTGCAAAGTCTTTATGGTTTGCAGTTACTAGTACCTTGGCACAGTCCGCGCACAGCAGGGTGGAGGTGACGTCAGTGGGTTCAGTGTTGCAGGTTGAGAATCTAGGCATATCTTTTGGCAATCATGCTGTACTTAAAGCACTTACTTTTGCTGTACAGGAGAATGAGGTCTTAGGGGTAATAGGGCCGAATGGGGCCGGAAAAACAGTGCTGCTAAATATTTTAACAGGCATTTTACAACCTACCCAGGGAGCGATTTCTTTTTATGGAGAAAACATTATTCATAAAACGATAACACAGCGTTGCCGAATGGGCTTTGGCCGTACATTCCAGATCCCCCGGCCATTCGAAAAAATGACTGTATTTGAAAACATTGTGGTGGGAGCCGTATATGGCAGCCGCATGAGTGAGGCGAAAGCCAAGGGCAAAGCCCGCGAAATCATTGAGATAAGCGGACTCGGTAGCAAGGAGGACTGGTTTGCCGGGAAATTGGGACTGTTAGATCGAAAAAGACTGGAAATTGCCCGGGCGCTGGCTGGCAATACCAAGCTTTTATTACTTGACGAAGTCGCCGGCGGGCTTACCGATTTAGAGGTTACGGATATTCTTGCTATTGTAAAAACGGTTAAGGCGCAAGGTATTAGTATTGTCTGGATAGAGCATGTATTAAGAACCATGTATGAAGGTACTGACAGGATATTATGTCTGGCGGAAGGAAGAAACATTGCTTGCGATTTGCCGGCGGTAGTCATGCAATCCCCGGCAGTACATAACGTGTATTTAGGGGCGGTGGAAGCATGAACAGTAAAGATATGCTATTAGCAGTAAAAAAAATTAATGTTCATTATGGTGATTTTCAAGCGTTACACCAGGTATCGCTACAAATCAGAGCAGGTTCAATTGTTTCCATTATTGGCGCTAACGGTGCCGGCAAATCAACGTTGTTAAACACAATATTAGGCATAAATAAACCTGCCAGCGGGGAAATAATGTTCCTCGGCGATAATATTCACGGCCTGCCGACAAATAGAATTGTGGCCAAGGGGCTGGCAATGTCGCCGGAAGGCAGCAGCGTTTTCAAGAAGCTGACAGTAAAGGAAAACCTGCTCATGGGAGCCTATTTACCCCGGGCCAGGAAACAGAAAAACAAAAATTTAGAAAGGGTGTATACACTTTTTCCGGTGCTTAGAGATAAAGCCGGGCAGGAGGCGTCCTATCTAAGTGGCGGACAGCGGCAAATGCTGGCAATAGCGAGGGCCCTGATGTCTGAACCTAAACTGCTTTGCTGTGATGAAATTTCTTTAGGTTTAGCCCCGATAATCATAAAAGATATCTATTTAACAATCAAAAAAATTAATGAACAAGGCCTTACCATTATTCTGGTTGACCAAGATGTCCGGCGGAGCCTAACATATTCGGACTTTAGCTATGTAATGCTAAAAGGGCAGATTGTTATGGCCGGGAAATCGTCCGCGCTTGGTGAGGAGGCAGTCAAGGAGGCCTACTTTGGCTTACATAAGGCTGATAAACAATAATGTTTGTAAGGAGAAAATGCTATGGAAATCATACAATCCGTGCTTAATGGAATATTATTAGGTGGATTATATGCGATTATCGGCATCGGGATGTCCTTGATCTTTGGCATAATGGGACTAACTAATCTGGCTCACGGTGATTTTATTATTGTAGGAACATTTATCTGTATGATCCTGGCCAGCCAGCTTGTGGGCAGTCTGTGGCTGGCCCTGGTTATAACAATATTGGTGATGACCGTAATGGGCTTTTTAATCCAAAATTTCTTAATTAACAAAGTGCTGGACAAAGGGCCTGAGCCGGCACTGCTCACAACCTTCGGGGTTTCCATTTGTTTATCGAATGCCTTGCTCCTATTCTTTGGGGCTGATGCCCGTTCCATTAACGTTTCGTTTGCAACAGCAAATATTGCCGCAACGGAGTTAATCTCAGTGCCGGCGGTTTATTCAGTTAATTTCATAGCAGCAATTTGTGTCATTGTTACACTGCATTATGTTCTAAACCATACCTATTTGGGCCGGGCAATAAGGGCTACTGCCGATGACAGCCGCGCGGCTGAGCTGATGGGTGTAGATACGAAAAGAGTATTTAGTTATACCATGGGTTTGGCAATGATTTCCGCGGCAATTGCCGGGCTATTAGTAGGGACGACCTTTGTCTTTTATCCTTCTACCGGTACGCAATATTTAATTATCGCTTTTGGCGTTGTTGTCATTGGCGGTATGGGGAGCTTGCTGGGAACCCTGGTAGGAGGTATTATATTGGGGCTTGCTCAGTTACTCGGCGCTTTCTTTTTTGGCTCCGGCTACCAATTATTGTCAGGCTATCTGGTTTTACTGATTATATTGACGATTAAACCAGAGGGGCTGCTAGCGGCAAAAACAAGAAAATAGGCTGTAGATTTGGGGGGAGGTAAATAATTGATTAAGGTGATAACAATACAGTCGCAATTCTGGAAATTAAAGGCCAGGCTGCTTATTCCTGTTATATTACTAGTGATACTTTGCAGTTTGCCTTTTTTGGTTAACGAATATATAACGTCAATATTAGTCCAGATTTTGCTGTATATGGCGTTAGGCCAGATGTGGAATCTGCTTGCCGGTTATGCCGGGCTGGTTTCACTCGGACAACAAATGTTTGTTGGCTTAGGCGGGTATTCCTTAGCCGTAATTACGGAGATTTACCAGCTGCCAATAATTTTGGGCATAATTACCGGCGGGGTGGTTTCCGTAATCTTGGCGGTAATTATTTCTCAACCAATATTTAAAATGCGCGGTGTTTATTTTTCCATTGGTACGTGGATAGCGGCCGAAGCCTTGGCCGTATATTTTAGCAATTGGACGTATGTTAGGTCTGGTCAGGGTTTTAATATAACTGCCAGTTATGAGCTGACGACTGTTGATTTGTATTATATCGCTTTGGTCGTTGGTGCCGGGGCTGTTGTTTTAGTATATGCCTTGCTCCGCTCCACACTGGGGCTGGCGCTGATGGCCATGCGTGATAATGAGTCGGCGGCGGAGACGGTAGGCATAGAGCTATATCAGACAAAACTAAAGTGTTTTTTGCTAGCCGCTTTTGTTACCGGTATAACAGGCGCTGCCTTATATTTGTCTATTGCTTATGTTCAGCCGTTTGCTGCTTTTGGGATTGATTGGACGGTAGCTATGGTTTTTATGGTTATCATCGGTGGAACCGGTACAATAGAAGGGCCGGTGCTGGGCGCTGTATTATATGTGATATTGAAACAATATCTCTACGATTATCCTGGCATCAGCATGATTATTCTGGGGATAATTGCTATTGGTGTTATTTTTGTTGCGCCCAAAGGCGCGATGGGAACACTTTATGAGCGCTACGGTTTTGAAATATTGTCTGCGCGCAGATGGACCAAAGATTCTCAACGCAAAAAGCGGGATTAATCCTTGTGAAACTAAAAAAGGTGCTGCCTGTAAGCCTATAGGCGTCACCTTTCTTTAGTTTATTATAGCAGTAGCCATTATTTCGGCAGGGGATAACTGGTCAAATGCTTAACAAACACCGGGATTGAAGTATTTAAGTTGTTGCGGTTCCAGACGACCATAACGTCAAAATGCTTATGCCGGGTATTAAGCTCGATTAGGCGAAGGTCTGGACTGGCAACTTCGCGGACAGGACCGGGAACAATCATTATCCCTAAGCTGGCCTCGACCATAAACAGTAAAGCTGACAGATCCCGGCTTTGATTTACTACATTTGGTGTAAACCCGTTTTCCGAGCATATTTGATAGGTTAAATCATTTAAGAGATAGTCGGCCTTGCGCGTAAATAGGACAAAGGACTCATTGGCTAAATCGGCGACATTAATCATTTCCTGGGAGGCCAGGGGGTGATTGATGTGGATGGCTGCGCAAAGCACATCGCTGCGCAGGCTTTTGCCAATCAGATCAGGAAATTTTTCGAGATTGTGGGAAAGGGTGAAGCCAATATCTAATTCTTCTCTCATCAGCGCTTCATTAATTTCCGCCCAGTTATATTGATGCAAGCTTACGTGAATGCTAGGAAAGTTTTTTCTAAAGTCTCTGACTGCCTGTGGCAAAAAAACCTTTTCGATTCCTCCCAGAAAACCAACTTTAAGATAACCGGTCATTCCCCTTGCGGCCAGCTGTATTTTTTTTAATGCCTCGTTAGCTGCTGCAATCAGGGCGTGAGACTCCTCCAGCAGTATCTTGCCAGCCCAGCTTAACTGCAGCGGGCGTTTATTACGGACAATCAATTGTGTGTCCAGCTGTTTCTCTAATTCGGAGATCTGTTGACTTATTGCCGACTGGGATATGCCATGTTGGGCAGCAGCTTCTGTAAAACTTAACGATTCGGCAACAGAAACAAAATATTTCAGCTTTTGAATATCCATTTTTCCTCCAGCCTATTGATGGTTTTTTCCCAATTATACCTGTTTCCATGCTAAACGGCAAATTTTTGCATTTTCGAAATATAGGCAGCTAATCTGCCTTGCCAATTGCCGCCAGGGCTTTTTGACGGTGCCCGGCCATTTACTTTTGCCTCCAAGTACACACAGTTATTTTATGTTGCATTAAAATACATAATGATTATATATAATCCTAATTTTATTTTTAAAATTGGTGTTAAATTAAATAAATTTTACACCTGTTTCTCTGCTTGGGTACTTATATTAGTTAATCTAATTATTATATTAGTAAAACGATGAATTATGGCATCATCGATATGCAATTCATCATCATTTATAAAACGGAAAGATACTTGATGTTTTGCTGCTATGTTGCTCTCTTGATGCAAGATATCATCAGAATAAACAAAAATTTCTGTGTAATGACCGGATTTTCCGGGTCAGTTAGGTTGGCATATTAATTGCATTAGAAAAAGTAATAAGCTCAGAATATTTTCTAATTATCTGTGATTGGCAGCCAGTACCTGGATGGAGGAACCGCGCCAGCGATCATTGTTTTTTGCAAAGATGACGGACTGGGAGGCTGGTTTATACAAAGGAGGTGAATTAGGATGTAGCAGGATAGGCGGGTACAGCCTGATAGTGGACTTGTATGGCTAGGCGGCAAAAGTTGCGGGTCCTAATTGTACATGGCTATTTTTAATTATGTAAAAGGAGGATAAATATGGGAAAAATTAAGAGATTTACCAATGGTACTACCGGTGGCCCGGTATTTGTCGATGTCGATGTGGAAGCCGGCAAGATTCTGCGGATGTATCCCATGGAACTGACAGAGGAGGATGCCCCATCCTGGGAGATTGAGGCCAGAGGCAAAACGTTTACCCCACCCCGTAAAACTACTATCACTCCGGTTACTGCCGCCTGGAAGTCTCAAATCTATTCACCGAAACGGTTACTTTATCCAATGAAGCGGGTAGATTTTGATCCTGACGGTGAAAGAAATGAGGAAAACCGTGGTAGTTCCGGTTACGAACGGATTAGCTGGGACGAGGCTTTAGATATAGTATCAAAAGAAATAATCCGCATCAAACGGGATTATGGTCCTGGAGCCATTTTAAGCACTGCCAGCTCTCATCATCTGTGGGGCAATGTCGGTTACCGTTTTAGTACTTTATTCAGATTTATGAATCTGGCTGGTTTTACGTATGCAGATCATAACCCTGATAGCTGGGAAGGCTGGCATTGGGGTGGCATGCACAATTGGGGCTTTAGCTGGCGCCTTGGTAACCCTGAGCAATACGACCTGCTGGAAGACGGACTCCAAAATACGGAAATGATTGTTTTCTGGTCAGCTGACCCGGAAACGAATAACGGTATTTACTCCGCTTTTGAAAGTACGCCCCGGCGCTTCTGGTTGAAGGAGCTGGGCGTAAAAATGATCTTTATTGATCCTTACTACAACCACAGTGCCCGTTTGTATGCAGATAAATGGTTTTCGCCGCGTATCGGTACAGATGCCGCTTTGGCGGCCAGTATCGCCTATGTTTGGATTACTGAAGGCCTGTATGATAAAGAATATGTGGCAACACGCACGCACGGGTTTGAGCGGTGGTCGGAATATATTCTTGGTATTGAAGACGGTATTCCGAAAGACCCCAAATGGGGAGAAAATGAGACCGGGATTCCCGCCCGGGAAATCAAAGCATTAGCCCGTGACTGGGCCGCGCAGAAGACCATGTTAGGCGCCGGCGGCTTAGGCGGCTGGGGTGGCGCCTGTCGCGCAACTACCGGCAACGAATGGGCGCGGATGATGATTTGCCTGATTGCCATGCAAGGCATGGGCAAACCCGGTATCAACATCTGGTCCACAACCCAAGGCGCTCCCTGCGATGAAGGCTTCTTTTTCCCTGGTTACGCGGAAGGCGGCATTGCCTGCGATACCGGCAATTCAGCAGCCGGTTATGAGTTTGCGTACAGGATGTTTGCCAATTCGCGCCCTGTCACCAATCCGGTTAACTCCCCGCAAGGACAACACATTCCCCGGTTACGAATTCCTGAGGCTATACTCGAAGGCAAGCTGGAATGGCGGGGTAAGGGCTTCTGCGGCGCTAATGTAGAGGCTCAATTCCAGAAATACGAATATCCGGCGCCCGGGTATTCAAAAATTCAGATGTACTATCGCTATGGCGGTTCTTTTATTGGGACCATGACTGAAACAGCCCGTTATGCAAAAATGTACCGGACCAAGAATTTGCCGTTTGCTGTCAATCAGTCTATCTGGTTTGAAGGCGAAGCAAGATTCGCTGATATTATCCTGCCGGCCTGCACTAACTTTGAACGCTGGGACATCAGCGAATTTGCCAATTGCTCCGGCTACATTCCCCACACCTATAGTCAGTGTAACCACCGGGTAATCACTCTGCAAAAGAAATGCATCGAACCGCTTGGCGAATCTAAGTCAGACTACGAAATTTTTTCTGAATTATCTAAACGGCTGGGTTTATGGGAAATGTACACTGACGGCGGCAAGACTGACCTGGACTGGGTTAAACAGCATTTTTACGCGACTGACCTGCCTAAAGGCATTACCTGGGAAGAATTCTTTGAAAAGGGTTATTATATTGTGCCTAATAAACCGAAAACAGCGAAGTCTACTCCGGCCATGCGCTGGTTTGCTGAAGACAGAGAAATTGATACGCCTGATTGGGGCCCGATGCCTCACGAACAAGTCAAACGCAAAGGTCTCCAGACTGGCAGTGGTAAACTCGAGTTTGTCAGCACCAGCCTGACCCGGTTTGATCCTGATGATATGGAAAGGCATCCCGTAACCCGGTATATTGAATCCTGGGAAGGACATCATTCCGCCCATGCCGCTAAATATCCGCTCCAGGCTGTTGCCCCCCATCCAAGGTTTAGCTTCCACACTATGGGCGATTGCAAGGAAAGTCACCTCAATGAACTGAGGGACCACCGTGTCTTAAAAGAAGATGGCTATCGCTACTGGATTTGGCGGCTGAATCCTAAGGATGCTGCGGCCAGAGGGATCAAACAGCATGACTTAATCAAAGTGTATAACGACAGAGGCGCTGTTATTTGTGCCGCCCAGCTGACGGAACGGGTTCCGCCGGGAACTTGCCATACTTATGAGTCTTGCGCGGATTATCAGCCGATCGGCGAACCAGGCAATTCTCCGGACCGGGCAGGTTGTATCAACCACTTGAACTCCAAACGGTTTATGACCAAAAATTCCTGTGGTATGGCTGCCAACTCCTACCTGGTGGAAGTAGAAAAATGGGAGGAGATGAAATAATGAAAAAAGTTAATATGATTGTGGATGTTGCCAGATGCCATGACTGCAACAACTGCTTTCTTAGCTGCAAAGATGAGCATTGGGACAATGATCATTTACCAATTGCTGCGGCTCAACCGCGCTTTGGCCAAAAATGGCGTGATGTTCTTTATGTAGAACGCGGGCAATATCCGCTGCAGGATGTTTGTTCTTTATCCTACGCCTGCATGCATTGTGATGAGCCTGCCTGTAAAAAGGCTGCCAAAGACGGCGCGGTCTCCAAACGGGAGGATGGCATTGTCATCATTGACCCGGTGAAAGCCAAGGGGCAAAAACAGATTGTTGATGCTTGCCCGTATAAGGCCATTTATTGGAATGAAGAGAGCGAATTACCGCAAAAGTGCACTATGTGTGCTCACTTGCTGGACAGCGGTGAATGGAGCCAGCCGCGGTGTTCTTTTGCCTGTCCGACCGGGTCATTGACTTTTCTATACGCCACTGACAGCGAAATGGCTGAAAAGACAGCAGCTGAGGGCCTGGAGTATTTCCATCCGGAATATGGTACCAAACCGCGCGTATGGTACAAAAATTTGTACCGGTTCACTCAGTGCCATGTTGCCGGCAGCATAGAACTGCATGACAAAAAGGAATGCGCCGACGGTGCAAAAGTCACCCTGACGAATATAGCATCCCAGCAAGTCTGGGTGGCAGCTGCCAATAACTATGGTGATTTTAAAATCGACAAACTGGAACCTAATAGCGGTGCTTATGCCGTTACTGTAGAGTATCCCGGCTATGCTGCCCAAACCAGGGAATTTGCTTTGCATGCAAGTGTGAATGTAGGAACCTTTTATCTGAATCCCTGATGCAGCGCGACAGGGCACGATGTGCTGCATAGAGATTTTGGCTATGATAAATGGTCTATCAGAGCAGGTAGATATATGCTGCTGGTAGACCATGCGTCAGACGCCAATTGGGTTAATGCCGGAAAAGATCTGAAATAAAATTACAGTTTGCTAATTTCTCTTAATTTCTCTGGATAGGAGGAAAGGTATGCCGGGCCATTATAAGCGTGTTGTGAACTACCTGCGGATTTCAGTTACCGATCGTTGTAATTTTCGCTGCGTATACTGCATGCCTCCCCAAGGGGCCAAGTGGCTGGACCATAAGGAAATTCTCACTTATGAAGAGATATTGCGGTTAATTACTGTCTTTGGCCGCGAAGGAATCACCAAAATACGGCTTACCGGCGGGGAACCGCTGGTAAGGGCCGGCCTTGCAGATTTTATTCGCGGCATTAAGGAAATAGGAATTATTGATGATATATCTCTGACCACCAACGGCAGTTTGTTGCCGCCGCTGGCTCAGGCTTTAAAAGCCGCCGGGCTGCACCGCGTCAATATCAGTCTCGATACTGTCAATCCGGCCAGCTTTTCCCGAATCACGACCTGTGGGCGGCTGGAAGACACACTGCGGGGGATTGAGAGTGCTTTGGCGGCAGAGTTACATCCGGTAAAGCTTAATGTAGTGATGACCGATGCCTTGCAAGAAACCGACTTAGCCTATTTCAATAAACTAGTCTATCGCCATCCCATAGCGGTTCGGTTTATCGAATACATGCCCATTGGCGGCAACGGAATTGGCAGCGGGGCAGATACCGCTGCTGTGAAAAGATTATTAAGTACGGTTGCCGGCAGCCAGACATTGGGGCCGGCAGGCAATATTAAGGGCAACGGACCGGCGAAATATTACCAATTCCCCAGGACGAGAGGAACATTCGGCTTTATTACACCCCTGTCCGACCATTTTTGCGGCGAATGCAATCGCTTACGGTTGACTGCAGACGGTATGCTTAGACCCTGCCTGTTAGCCAACCGGGAGGTGGATGTTAAAACGCCTTTACGCAGTGGTGCCAGTGATCGGGAATTGGCTATGTTATTTCATGAGGCCGTCAAGGCCAAACCGCAGGGCCATTCACTTTGCCGCGCCAGTGGCTATCCGGATTTTAAACGGAGAATGTCGCAAATTGGCGGCTGAGTCCAAAAAAATAAAGTCGAAAGGGGGACAGACATTTGGCAAGCAGGGTAGTCGCCGTATCCACCAGTCTTTACAAGGGGGAGCGTAAAAAAAATGTTAGTTCGGCCCGCTTACTACCGGGTTTAGGTTTAGAGGGCGACGCGCATGCCGGTTTTGCCCACCGTCAGGTAAGTTTGCTGGCATTAGAAAGTATAGAAAAAATGCGGCAGGCAGGCCTCAGGGTAAATCCCGGCGATTTTGCAGAAAACATTACCACCGTTAATTTAAATTTGCCGGCTTTACCGATAGGAACTCACCTGCGAATAGGGGAAGCGGTGCTGGAAATAAGCCAGATCGGTAAAGAATGTCATAACCGTTGTGCCATCTATTATCAGGCCGGCGATTGTGTCATGCCCAAAGAGGGGATTTTTGCGGCTGTGCTGCAAGGTGGGTCGATAAAAACTGGTGACGTCGTGGCGGTTGTTTAAGTCTGTCGTCTTGGTCATTAAACTTGCATAGAGCATTGCAAGAATTAAGTTCAGAAAATTCGCAGTATTTATCCGGGTTGTTTCCACTCAGTAATTGGGATCTAAATCCTAAATTCGGTACAACCAGGGATGCGGTGCTAAGCAGATTTAAGTTCAGGGGGGAGTAGAAATGCGTCCAATATTGATAAGTGAAATGATTGATAAGGCTAAATTTAATGGGTTTTTCAAAAAAATTATTGCTATTTGCATGATTACCACAATCTGTGATGGTATCGATATTAACATTTTTGGCCTGATTGTTCCATCTTTAATGAAGGATTGGAATATTGGCCCTGCTCAAATCGGTGTGCTCGGCAGCTGGGGCATGTTTGGCATGATTTTCGGTTCCTTGTTTTTTGGCCCTTTAGCCGATAAGATTGGCAAGAAGCTGGCGATTATGATCGGTACGGCTATGTATATCGTATTCACCGTATTGTGTGGCTTTGTTTCGACTTTGACAGAGTTTGCCGTCTACCGTTTTCTGGGCGGGTTCGCCCTGGCTGGTGTTTTTCCGCTGGCGGTGGCCTACGCCTCCGAGTTTTCGCCGAAACCAATTCGCAGTCGTGTAACAGTCTGGGTTACTTCCGGTATGGCCTCGGGTACAGTGATCGCTGCTCTGGTGGGTATGGCGGTTATTTCCGCCTATGGCTGGCGGCCGATGTTCCTGCTTACCGCTGTTATGGTGCTGCTGCTTGTGGCGCAGTATACTTTGCCTGAATCATTAGCCTTTCTTAAGAGGAAAGGAAAGGATGCTGAAATTGGCCGGGTTTTAGAAAAAATTGAACCGACGTTCAAGGCTACGCCGGCAGATGACTATCAGCTGGATATAAAGGATACCGGTAAAGCTAGTCTGGCCAGTTTATTCTCAGCCGGCTACGGCAAAAATACTATTCTGTTCTGGCTGATGATGATGAGCAACTATATATTCATCTATGGTGTTTTGATGTGGCTGCCTAAACTCATGACCATGCTGGGGTGGAGCATAAATACCAGCTTGTTCTTTACCATGACCTGGAACCTTGGGTTCTTACTCGGCATCCCTCTATTTGGCTGGATGCAGGATACTATTGGCGGTAAGAAGTCTTTGCAAATAGGCTTGGTCACGTTAGCCATACTGGTCTCGCTTATCGGTTTTTTGCCAAATCCCTACCTGCTGGCAGTATGCTTGTTCCTGACCGGATCGGCACAACATGGTCTGTCCGGCGTGGCCGGTTCCTATATCGCCCAATCGTATCCCACTTCTTTCCGGGCCACGGGTACTACCTGGGGTTATGGCCTTGGTCGTGTTGGCGGTACGGCCGGCCCGATCATTGGCGGCATGCTGGTAGCCATGAACCTGCCTGTGGGCTATAATCTGATGTTTTTTGCCCTGTTTCCCATTTTTAGCGCCATTGTTGTTAGTTTTACCACTGATTTTTTTCAAAAAGATACAAATTCGGCAATTGATAACAGATTAGCAAAATAGTATCGACTGTATTGTTGATATACAAAGCCTGACTTATGTTAGCCGGATTTTGGTGAACTTCTTGCAGGCAAGAGGAGGGAAGCGTGCTTGCCTGCGGGGCATTTAATAACCTGGCGTGCAGGACGAGAATACCGGTTGCCGAGATTTTTTATAGGAGGGTGTATGATGTCTGCAAAAACAAATGCGCAAATAACTGATTTGCGTTCCGCCCTGGACCTCCTGAGGACGGTCCAGGGACAATTAATTGAGACCGACGAACCAGTAGATCCCCAGGCAGAACTAGCAGGTGTTTATCGCCATGTTGGCGCGGGGGGGACGGTGCAGCGGCCCACGCGAATTGGACCGGCAATGTCGTTTAACAACATAAAAGGGCACGCAGGTGCGAAAGTGGTCACAGGGCTTTTGGCCAGTCGGGAAAGAGTAGCCTTAATGCTTGGTACAAAACCGGAACGGCTTGGTTTTCTTTTAAATGAGGCCGTTAAAGAACCGATCGCGCCCATAACCATTCCCCGCGAGCGAGCCCTATGTCAGGCAGTTGTACATTATGCGACTGAACCGGGTTTTGATATTAGAGCATTGATTCCTGCACCAACCAATACCGCAGAGGATGCAGGTCCCTATATTACCCTGGGTATGTGTTATGCCTCAGATCCCGAGACTGGTGAATCAGATGTCACCATACACCGCCTATGCCTGCAAAGCAAGGACGAAATGTCGATGTGGATAACCCCCGGCGCCCGTCATATCGGTTCTTTTTTTAAAACAGCCGAAGATGCCGGCAAGCCGCTGCCGATTTCAATAAGTATCGGCGTAGACCCGGCTATTGCCGTGGGGTCATGTTTTGAGCCGCCGACGACTCCGCTTGGTTTTGATGAATTAAGTGTGGCCGGAGCGATAAGAAAACAAGCCGTAGAGATGGTGCAATGCTTAACGATCAACGAACGGGCCATTGCCAATGCGGAATATGTTATTGAAGGTGAGTTGCTGCCCGGAGTGCGCATGCGAGAAGATTTCCACAGTAATACCGGCAAAGCTATGCCGGAATTTCCCGGTTATTCAGGGCCGGCTGCCCCGGAACTGCCAGTGATCAAAGTAAAAGCAGTTACTCACCGCTGTAATCCAATTATGCAAACCTGCATTGGGCCAAGTGAAGAACATGTAACTATGGCTGGCATACCGACCGAGGCAAGTATATTGCAGATGGTAGAAAAGGCCATGCCAGGCCGTCTGTTGAATGTTTATGCTCATGCGGCCGGCGGTGGCAAATATATGGCGGTTCTGCAATTCAAAAAGAGCATGCCCAGTGATGAAGGCCGGCAAAGGCAAGCTGCATTATTGGCATTCTCCGCCTTCTCGGAGCTTAAACATGTAATTTTAGTTGATGAAGATGTTGATCCGTTTGATAGCAATGATGTTCTGTGGGCTCTAAATACCCGTTATCAAGGTGATATTGACACAATTTTTATACCTGGCGTGCGTTGTCATCCCTTAGACCCTTCCCAGACTGCTGATTATAATCCCATGATTCGGGATCGTGGGATTTCCTGCAAGGTGATTTTTGATTGTACGGTACCTTTTCCCCTAAAAGCCCACTTCCAAAGGGCAAAATTTATGGAAGTAGATCCGAGGCGTTATGCGCCGGAGTTATTCAAAAAAGAATAGTAATATACACTTAATCAGACAGCTCACCTTCCGCAATGTTAACCCTAAAAAGCAGCGCAAGACTGAAGCTTTATTAGACTTTATTAAACATAATTCAATAAGCTTTGTTAGTAGAGTGGATTGTGCAAGGGGTCCGAAAACAAGACTGGTCATTTGTCCAAGAGTCTTCTTTGATTCTCGGACCCCTTTGCATTATATAGTGTTCAAACCTGAATATGTATCTGGCGCTGGGGGAGAAGCAGCCGGTCCGGATGACTAAGCGGGCGGCGAGCGCCTAATAAATAAGTGGCAGCTGGTTTATTCTTCAGTTCCAGAGTGTCAAGGATTTATCAGGTGCCATAAATAGTACAACCAAGGGTAACGTAGAACAGCGTTTACGGCGCCGTATCATGTCGCGGATTGAAAAAGGCTCTATCATCATGGTAAATAATCTCTTTAGTTATACTACAGGAGGCACAGATACGTGAGAATAATTATTGGCATCACCGGAGCCAGCGGTGTAATTTTGGGCGTGAATTTACTGAAGGCACTCGCTGAGCAGCCAGATTGTGAAACTCATTTGGTTGTCACTGACGGTGCGAAAAAAACCTTTGAATATGAGACCGATATGCGCTTTCACGATATCGCCGTTTTGGCGGACTATCAGCATGATATTAATAATCTTGCGGCACCAATTGCCAGCGGATCCTTTAAAACAGATGGAATGGTTGTTATTCCTTGCAGCATGAAGTCATTAGCCGGCATTGTTACCGGTTATACAGACAATCTTTTGTTGCGGGCGGCAGATGTTTGCCTTAAAGAACGGCGCCGGGTAGTGCTGGTACCCAGGGAACTGCCATTAAGTTCAATTCACCTGGAGAATATGTCTAAGGCTGCTCAGCAGGGGTGCATAATTCTCCCGCCGATGCTGACTTTCTACAATAACCCAGGCTCGATTCAGGATATGGTTAATCACCTTATGGGGAAGATTATGATGCTGTTTGATATTGTTTTTACAGAGTTCGCTCCCTGGAAAGGAGTGAAAGTGCGTGACCGAAAGTAACAATCAAATCGAAATGCGCAAGCTAAGCTGGGGGACAGGGGTTCACAAAATTGAAGCAGCTGTCTGTATTTGCGGAACAGATGTTGTGGTAGTCCTTGCCGGCGGCACTGGCTATCATATCGGGGCTGTGGCTTTGGGGATACCGCGCCCCAGCCTTGCTGACTCCTCGCAGGTTTCTGCCAGTGCTTCTGTCCTGTGTGTAACCGGCCACCAAGAGGATATGTTAGCCCGGAATGCGGCGAGGAAAATAGCGGCGGCAATACATTGCAGGGTAACGGTTGTGGCGGGCATCCATATTGATAAGATATCCACAGAGGATATTAGCCAGCTTATTGTTAATTGTAAGTTGCTTATAAAGAAAATAATCACAGACTTAAACAGTTTAAAAAAGTAGTCGTAAATATGCCCCCTGTTTATTTGCAATTTATAATATAAGAATAACTACTGTGTTATAAATAAAATCTTATTACTGGCAGGTTGCCGAGCTATGTTTACCAAGCGAAGCAAGTGTTGCCCGGGTACAGCAATTCGCAATGGTATTTCTTTATTATTTCAAGAAAGTATTTTTATTTAAGAGAGAATTAAATTTTAAATTGAGATCATGAACCCAGAGGGAGATGGAGTTGTGCAGAAAATGCGAGTGGAAGATTCTGTTGGGTGTATATTGTGCCACGATATCACCAAAATTGTTCCCGGAGAATTTAAGGGGCGGGCATTCAAAAAGGGGCATATAGTTACGGCCCAAGACATTCCCGAACTTTTACAGCTAGGCAAGGAGCATATCTTTGTCTGGGAATGCAAAGAGGGGTTTGTCCATGAAAATGAGGCAGGATTACGCATTGCCCAAACAATAAGCGGCGAAGGAATTATTTTTTCCGAGCCTAGTGAAGGTAAGGTCAGCATGACAGCTGAGTATGATGGAATATGTATGATTGACGAGCAGGTTTTACTGCAAATTAATTCGGTAGAGGAAATAGCAGTTGCTACCCGCAATAATCACAGGCCGGTGAAAAAAGGAAATAAGATAGCCGGTGTCCGGGTTGTTCCGTTGGTCATTGAGGAACGAAAACTAGATATTGTGGCTACTATCGCCAAGGGGCAGGCGGTAATATCCATACAACCATTTCATCCCTTTAGGGTCGGTATTATTACTACCGGCAGTGAGATTTATCATGGCCGCATAGAAGATAGATTTACGCCGGTTGTCAGAGAAAAAGTAGAAAGATATGATTGCAAGGTAATACAGCATATTACTGTTCCGGACAAAGCAGAATTAATAGCCAATGCTGTTGAAACATTAATAGCCGGTGGCGTTGAGCTTATACTGACTACCGGTGGGATGTCGGTTGATCCTGACGATGTAACACCGTGCGGAGTAAAAAAAGCCGGGGCTGAAATAGTAACTTACGGCGCCCCTGTTTTACCAGGTACGATGCTGCTGGTGGCTTATTTGGGGACAGTACCGGTATTGGGACTTCCCGGCTGTGTCATGTATCATCATACTACCATTTTCGATCTCATTCTGCCGCTGGTACTGACAAAGCAGGTGATTACAAGAGCGCACATCATTAAACTGGGTAAGGGCGGTTTATGTCTGGAATGTGATGTCTGCCAGTATCCGGCCTGCTCATTTGGCACCGGCGCATAGTACCTTGTCAGCCCTAATCCAGTGAATACTGACGGTCTATTTTCCGCAACCCTTCGTTGTCGTCAGTCGGCATACGTCCGGTATGCCTCCTTCCTCCGCCTTGCATTGCGTAAAAATCTACGCAAACTATTCCATCGGTTTTAAGAAAGATGAAGTACTAGTATTACTATTTAGAGGAGGAAAAAGATGAAGACCAATATTTCTCTGGAAGAAGCTCAAACCCTGCTTTTGGCACTGGCTAAGCCTGTAAAAGAAGGCTATGTGTCTTTATTCGACGCCACAGGCCGGGTCTTAAGCCAAGACATACAGGCAGGCCAGGATTTGCCGCCATTTGCCAAATCGCCCTTAGATGGATATGCCCTGCAGGCCAAAGATACTGAAAAAGTTGCCCAACTGGGTTCTGTCAAACTTAGTGTGATTGAGGAGATCCGGGCGGGATATCTCCCTGCGAAGAAAGTAACCTCAGGCACCGCCAGCAAAGTAATGACTGGTGCGCCTGTACCGGCTGGCGCTGATGTGATTATTAAATACGAGGCTGTCGAAAGAAACGGCGACTATATAACCATAAGTGATATCTTAAACGCCGGCAGCAATATTATTCAGGCGGGAGAGGATATAAAAAAAGGCGAAACCGTTGCTTATAAAAACAACTTGCTAAGCCCGTCGCTGATTGGTTTATTTGCTGGGATTGGATTATCCAAAGTGCCGGTATTTAATAAAGTACGGGTGGCTATTCTTAGTACCGGTGATGAACTGTTAGACCCGGCGCAAGAATTGCAGCCGGGAAAAATTTATAATAGTAATTTGCATAGTTTACGGGCGCTTTGTCTAAAGTTGGGTACGGAACCGATTGCCTTTGGGATTGTCGCTGATAAACAAGCGGTTACCGCTGAACGGATTTCTCAAGCCTTAATGGTATCCGATATAGTCATTACCACAGGCGGAGCTTCTGTCGGTGATTATGATGTGGTTTTAGATGCGCTGAAGCAAATGGCAGCAAATATTATTTTTTGGAAAGTCGATATGAAGCCGGGCTCACCCGTTATTGCGGCTGAAAAAAACAATAAGCTGATTATTGCCCTTTCGGGAAATCCTGCCGCCGCCCTGATAACTTTTAACTTAATCGTTGTCCCGTTATTAAAAAAAATGATGGGGCTTGCGTGTCAGTTGCCTTTGCGAATTTCGGCAGTATTTGCTGATAATTTCCCTAAGCAAAGCCCGCAGCGAAGATTTTTGCGAGGCAGGATTTACCGGCAAGACGAAAAAAACTATATAAAACTGACAGGGGAACAGAGTAATGGCATATTAAAATCTATGATTACTTGCAATGCTTTAATTGACATACCTGCCAACAGTGGTCCGCTATGTGTGGGACAGAAAGTTTCAGCCGTATTGGTAGGCAATATTGATGAACGGACAGCAGCGGTTTTGCCCGGCCTTTAAGGAGTCTTTGTACAGGCGGAAGTATTATGGCGGTGAGTGGTATAATTTTAGCAGGTGGACGCAGCTCGCGGATGGCGGGATAAAAATCGGAGGTAAAATATGGTCAGGCAAACTGGTGATTTCAACCAGGTTGCCGCTTTTTTTTTATAATGATTACACCGTGTAAAAATCAGAATCAACAATAGATGGAAGACAGCATCGTATGATGAATAACAGCATCAAAATATTTAGCCTGATATTAGTAATGTTTATGAAAAAATTAAATAAACTTATGCACGCTATGATGAAAAAAATCATCGATAAATTGCATAATGTAAGAGATTTACTGCTAAAACCGGATTTCTGGCTTGGCACATGAATTGCAATAGAAAAAAATGAATATTCGCATATTTTAATAACGGTAAATTTAAGGCCGGAGGGGAGGCGCCAGGCAGGGAGAGCAGCATTATTTGCCGGCAAGGGCATTGGGGGGAATAAATAAAAGATAATGATTAGGACGTTGATAATATTTATCAAAAAAGGAGGAGCTTATTAATATGTGGGGACCGTTAATCATTGCTATTTTGTATTTTGTCATTTTAATTGGTTTGGCGAATTATTTTCTCCATAGCCGCATCAAGAACATGGTTGATTTTTCAATGGGGGGGCAGTCGCTAACCTGGGGGTTGGTTACTTTAGCGTTAGCGCTTATCCCGCATGGCTCCGGACACACAATGTCATTATGGGAGTCGTCCTCGGTAATGGGAGCGGCGGTGCTTTGGTGGCCGATAATCGTTGGCGGGGCCTTTATCCCGATCATGATGTTCTGGACCGGGCCGTGGGTGCGCAATTTAAAAGTAGAAACAATTCCCGAGGCTATGGGGCTTCTCTATGGGCACAAAATGCGTTTTTTACATTGTAGCATACAGATTGGCACCTGGACCGCGATTGCTATGGCTGAAACGCTGGCTACAGCCGGCGCTATTTACGGCTTATGTGCCGGAGTACTTCCGTATCAGCCCTGGTGCATTATATTAGCTTTTCTGTTAATGATTGGGTACATTATCTTTGGCGGGGTATTAGAATTGGTATGGATAAGTACGATCAACGTCATAGTAATGACGGTCGGCTCCTATCTTGCCTTGTTTTTTCTGGGAACGTGGCTTGCTGCTAATGTTGGCGGCTGGGAAGGTATACTCGCCACCTATGCGCAAGTCGATCAATTATGGAAATTTGATTTATTTAACTTCTCACCGGAAACTTTATTCCAGGTCATAATACCGGTAGCTGTATTGCATATCTGTGCAGGTGGTGTTGCTCAGGGGATGTATATACCGCTCTTATCGGCAAGAACAGATGAAGACTGCCGGAAAGGCTTCTGGATTTGCAGCTTGACCAATGTTCTTACCTGTTTTCCGTGGGTGGTTATAGCGCTGTGTGGTATGGCAATTCCGGCGTTTGCCGCTATCGGCCCTAAACTGATTGTCATGGAAGTTGCCTTAAAAACGATGCCGCAGTGGGTTTATGCCTTGCTCATGGTTAGCTTACTCACATCCGTATTGTCAACAGGCAGTGCTATTATCATGGGGAACGCAACCGTATTTGTTAACGACATTCTCAAAGGCGCTTGTAACCCGGCAATGTCTGATAGCACCAGGCTTAAGCTGATGCGGCCGATGATTCTGGTGTGTGGCCTGCTGGCCGCTGTTCCCGCAATGATTGCCCCCATTTTATTTCCCGTTTTCTTGTGGGCATTTTCCTTTGGCATCCCGTTGTTCCTGATATTTCTATTTGGCTTGATCTGGAAGACCAGTAAGCCGGCTGCCTGGATAACGGTTATTGTTACCTATATTGTGAACTTTTGGTGGACCTTTGCTACCCCGGCCTGGGCATCCGGACCATGGGCCTTGAATATGTACCCGGTAACTTTGTGTTCAGTTGTGTTAGGATTTATTTTATTTGCTGCTCTCCCTGGTGAACCGGGGATGCTGCGAAGAACCAATACTGCCGCTGTTGCTTATGCTTCAGCAGAGCATCCTAACATGAAATAACTAAATTGGAGGGAAGAAATATGTGGGTTTTACAGTTATTTATTCAAGAGCTAGTACTAACGCTGGCAATAGCTTTTATCTTTTATGGTGCATGGCGATTCGCCAATCCAGGGAAAAAATGGTAAAGGAGGAAGGCGAATGAGTGTCGACCTTGGTGTTGCTTCTTATCTTTGTGGCCTAATGCTGATTCTCGGTCTTATTTGCACAGTTGGGCAAATGAGACAAAACTCAAAAAAATAATGTAAGCTCCTTCTCTCTCCGGCTGGAAAGGCTATTGACGGACATCCCTGGTGCTGCTGTTGGCACAGCAGCACCAGGGATGTCTTCCTTTTTTACTCTGTATGGTTATAATAGTATAACTTTCGGCAGACACCTCCGCGACTTGCGGGTCCTTTGGCTTAGCGGCAACAGTACAACGTAAATGTAACTGATGAAACCTAATTAACCTTAGCAACTAAATCCTTCTATGTTTGCTTATGTTAGCGATGGTGATTGACAGTGCTTGGTAGATGTATTAAGATAGTTGTAATCACAGGCATCTGTTTGTTCTGGCATATATTGGTCATGTCCGTTTTGCCTTGTGCTATCATTGCAGAAATAATGCTTCGATAAACTGAATTAGATACTACTCCTTAGCCGATTTACCTAACCCCTTTGGCATGGTAGCCGGCCGACCGGTATAGTGGGAAACTGCTATGCTTCCCTATTTGGAAAGGAGTGCAAGAAAAAAAGGTCAGCGCAACTTACGCGTCTATTTTGGGTTGCCTGTGTTGTGTTGACTTAGAATTATTGCCAAGTCCTTTTCTAAAAATAGAAGGCCTTGGTATATTTTTTTACATTATCAGAAAGTATATCCTTTCTCTTTTCGTATTAAAACACGTTGCATATGAGAGGCGGGTGAGGGGCAAAAAGATGGATATTCAAAAATTGAAGTACTTTATTTCGGTGGCGGAATGTTTGAATTTTACCGATGCTGCTGTGCAGGCCGGTGTTACGCAATCGGCAATAAGCCAGCAGATTTCAGAATTGGAAAAAAAATTAAATGTACAATTGATAATCCGGAATAAACGCCCGTTGGAGCTAACCTGGGCGGGGAAAGTATTGTTAAAAGAGGCTTATGCTTTACTGGCTGTGTCTAATGAAATAGCAAGTAAGATTGAGCAAGCAGTTAAGGGAATTTCCGGATTTTTGAAAATAGGTTTTTTAGGCGGCGTTGAGAAAGCGATCCTGCCTCAGGCAATTAGAGAATTTCATCAAAAATACTCTAATATTCATATTACACTGCAGCAGTACAATTGGATGAAGATTAATGAAGCGCTGATGCGGGGAGCATTAGATGTTGGCTTTACGCTATCCTGTCAATTACATAGTTTTCCTGATCTTGTTGGTCACAGACTGTTAAGTGATGTGTTTTGCGTGGCCGTTAATCGCCAGCACGTATTGGCAAAAAAAGAGAAAATTGATATATCAGAGCTTACTAATGAACCGTTCGTCATGTTCAATCAGCAAGCAGATTGTCTGCTGCATGATTTAACTTATCGAATATGTGGTGAAAGTGGCTTTACTCCCAATGTAGCTAACTACAGTCAGGACTTAGCTTCGTTGTTATTTATGGTTGAAGCCGGTGTGGGGGTGATGGTAGTTCCGGGCCCTGTTCGTGAAGTCGCCGGCCCTGAAATCTGCATTATTGAACTCAGTTATCCGCAACGATGCTTTGATGTAATGCTTGCTTGGAATCGAAAGCATTTAAACCCGGCAATTCCATTTTTTGTTAAATGCTTTTCCGGTTCCCATGCAGCCTTAACAGGTAATACAGAAATGGGCAGCTCTCACGAGCTGCGGCAATATAATTGTTATGGTAAACAAGAAGTTGTCGGTTGTTTGTCATCAGGCCTGTAAGGCGATTGTTAAATAAAAGCAGCAAAAACGAAGAGCAGCCTGCTATATGCGGGGCTGCTCTTCGTTTTTTAGTATTTTTGTGCTGCCGGCGGAGACCAAACTTGATTTGGCACGTTTATTGCTTATAAATAGAGGCATAGGGGCTGAAATAAACTCCGGCATTGATATGCAGAATTCACCAATTTATATTTGAGTTAAAGCCACCAACGCTTTGTTTACTCAGGACAATGCTCAGCTGTGGCTGCTGCCGGGATTAAACAGCTCCCTATATACTAGCGCAAAAGAGGGAAGTATTGATTATGGATAAAACATTAGAATCACTTATTTTATGTATGCCTATTATACAAACGGTGCTGCCGTTTGACTCAATGGTCGTTATTGCTGATAGAGACACCTTTCTCTACTATCGGCCAGGCAAAAAGATGCAGCACGAGTCACCTGTCGGTAAAGCTGTGAGCAAAGGCGATGGCATGTGGGAAGCCATAACCAGTAAAATTACGCAGGATATTGTAGTGTCTAAAGACGTATGGGGCTTTCCGTTCCGGAGCATTAGTGTGCCTGTCATTAATGAAACCCGTGAAATCGTCGGCGCAATAGGGTTGGCGTGTAGTTTAGAAACCCAGGAAATTCTGCATGCGGTTGCCCAAACCATCGCGGCAGCATCTGAGCAGGTGGCGGCATCAAGTCAGGAACTGGCAGCTAATGCGGCCTTGCTTAATAAGCGATTAGAACTGCTCGGGGTCACCGGGCAATCTATGGTACATAATATTGGCAAGTCAGACGCTATCCTTATGTTCATTAGAGATATAGCAGCAAATACAAATTTGCTGGGATTAAACGCGAGCATTGAAGCGGCGAGAGCGGGAGAGCAGGGACGGGGATTTTCGGTGGTGGCGCAGGAGATTCGGAAGTTGTCTACTAATAGCCAGGTATCTGTTAAGGAGATCAAGGAAATTTTAGAAAGCATGCGCGGGGAAATAACGCAGATCGAAAAAGAAATAGACGAGGTTGATAAAATCAGCTCCCAGCAGAAAGCTGCCAGCTATGAGATAAGTAAAGCTATAGAATCACTTACCGGTCTGGCAACACGGGTACAGGAACTTGCATTCCGTGTATAATGGGCAGTTATGTATTAAACGCTTTCTTCGGAAATTATCTTAAATTTAAATAGGTATAAATACAGCAGTTTTATCGGAGTACAGAGCCGTTAAGTCCCTGGCTAAGGGCAGCAAACCTTTTAGCCCATCTGAAGGTTAGTTTTCTTGCGCTGAAGGCTTGGCGGCGGGATTAATGGAAAAATTGCAGCCACCGTCCCGGTTCAATACCAGGAAAAGGTGGCTGTGTAAATCCTGCGGAGTAAGAAGTCTTAAGGCGCAGTGCTGTGATAGGTGCGAATTCGGGCCCGGCGGGTAAGCACAATACCGCCGTTTAACTTTAGTTCTTTTTGTACTCTGGCCGCTTTAGCGCGCTTGCCGTCAATTTCCGTCTGTGTTTCCACAAAACTGGCTAAGACCATGAGTTTATTCTTATGTACTTCTATGAAGCCGCCACTTAGGGATAGCTGCTGTTCATTTTTGTCCCTGATAATCTTAATTGCGCTGATTTCGAGACTGGTAATCCGCCAAGAGTGGCCTGGCAGAATGTCCAAATCGCCTGCAGGCGTTGAGGCAATGACCCTATTAACGTTTTTGGAATAGACTATTCGGTCAGGAGTAACAATATCCAACCGCATTTTAGAAGCCATATATTATTGTCTCCTTACTCTTTGAGCCCTTTTGCGCTTTTAATTCCTAAGCTTTGCAATGGAAGCTGACGATAAATATATACATATTATTTATTACAAATTGCCATGATCTATCTATATATATATACATCGATATGGATAATTCTATATAACTGAGCAAACGATTGTCAATAGGAAATGTAAATTTCTAGTAACAGGAAAAAAATCTTGACAAAAAAATAATAAAAGGATATATTTGTAATAAATAAAGATGATTTTTGTAATACATAATCAGGCTGTGAGTAAAGTTGATTTGGCTCATAGAAGGTAAAAACTTTCTTTCTGAGCATTACATAATTTTGGCGTAAGCTGGTTCTTCATTAGTGGAGGAATGCCGGGGCAGACGTACCCACCTTCGTTTGTCTTGAACGCATCGGGAGGTTGTTATACTGACAGCCTCCTTTTTTTACGATTTTTTTAACAGCTTATCAGTAAAAACAGCCTTTTGCTGTTCGAAGAATTCCAGAGCCTCATTGCAGGCTTTAATCGCATCCTCCGGCTCTAAAAAGCTAAGGCTGAGTGACATGCGGGACAATGTTTTGTGAGCTTTGTCTAAGTTGCGCACATTGCTAAAAAGTTCATATGCCATGAGCAAATAGTCGTAGCCTTCTTTGTGTTTGCCCCAGAGCTGGAAACAAACGCCGCGGGAATAAGCCAGTTCTGCCTTATCATTTTCATTATTGTCTTTGGAAAAATATAGTTCCGCTCCCTCATAGGCACTTAAAGCGAGAGAAAAGTTGCCCATTTTACAATAAGCGTCACCAATAATTAGCAGCAGTTTCCCGATCTGCCGGGAGTTTCCTGCCTTTTTTAGGACCATAACTGCATAATCATAATAAAGGAGTGCTTCCTGAATATTGCCTGTCCGTATTTGATCATCGGCTTTTTTTATTATTTCTGAGGACGTCAGTTTACGCAGGCTCAGTTGGTTAATCCTGGCCGCTCCTTTGTCCGGCAGCCATTTAGCGGCCGACTTGAAAGATTTAACCTCTTCCTTGACATCGGCAGTACTGCTTAAATCAAGTACATAACGTATACATTCAGTCCAGGAAGTATGAGGAATTTTAAAATCACTCCTATCAACAACATCAGAACTGTTTTTTAAGTAATGAGCAACTTTGTCAATATCATCCAAACATAAAAAATAGATGAGGCCGGCTTCGATGACATCTGAAATTGGGATATCATAACGTTTTAAAATACTGACCGCGGCGCCGTTGACCCTGGCACTAACGGTAACTTTTTCGTCAGACGTTTCTGCTTGTCTGGCTATAGTAATGCACCGTCCTTTCTATATAATATATTACAATAATTGTATTATATAAGTAAAGGGGAGCTGAATTACGGCAAGCAGCAATGGGCACAACAACGCAGAGGCTGCGCCTGTTGCGCTTCGCCCCGGCGGATGCGCGGTGGGCCGCTGGCATTGAGCGGGATATGCGGGAGTATCTGCCAGACGGTGGCGGGCAGAGGCCGCGCCGACCGCCAGGACTGGTCTTGTTACGCCGCTTATTTCCTTGACCCTACCGCTGTTGTCAGGAGATATTCTTGGGTATCAGGCTGGGTATCCTGGCTGAATTGATTGAGAACTTTTAGGAAAAGTGGCACGGCCGGGTTGGTATGTTCTTTTCTCCAGGTTGCCATAATGTTGCAATAGGCCTCTTTCCCCTGCATACTGACTAAAGAGATATTGGCAGGCACGTGCCTGGCCAGCGAGGGATCTTTAGGCATAAAAGAAATACCCACTCCTGCCTCTACATACCAGTATATACTTTCCATACGTGTGGTTTTACTGGCAATGCAGGGGGTAAACCCCCTGGCGGCACATAGATTCATAAACCAGTTAAAGCCATCAGGCGTTTCGGAATCAGACAGGACAATAAAGGAATCTGCCGCCAAAGCCGAGATATCTAATGAAGCGGCGCCGGCATAGGGGTGGTCACCGGGCAACAAAAAGCACAGGGGGGTTCGGTGAATTAACCGCTGGGAGAACCGGTTAGCCTTTATTTCCCTGCCCATGATTAAGGTAAAGCCAAGGTCTAATTCTCCCGACTCTATAGCGTTTTCGATCATTCTTAGGGTTAAGACACGGATATCAACACTGATTTGCGGGTAAAGGGCACGAAACTTTTTGAGGGAATAGGGGAGAAATGCATTCTCGAACCCAAAACAGCCAATTTTCAAACTGCCACGGATTCCCCGCTGGGCCTGACGGGTTTTTTCCACAATATCGGTAATTTTGGTCATTAGGGCATTGCCTTCTTTTAGCAGCGTTTTGCCTGCCGGTGTCAATTCCAGCGATCTATGGTGGCGAATAAACAGTTCAACCCCCAACTCTGATTCAAGGTCGGCAATTTGTTTGCTTAGGGCTGACTGGCCAATGTAGATCCGTTTAGCAGCCTCTGTAAAGCTGAGGCATTGCGCAACCGTTATAAAGGACTGCAAATTCCGAATATCCATGATAAATTCCTCCTGCCTGCCCAATTTATGATATATAGATATATATATATCTATCATAATATAACTGCCGGCAAAACGATAGATAGCTAAGCCTGTTTATTATGCTGATTAGGAATAGTAGTCGGAATTATGAGAATTTGACGTCGCTTACAGAAGAGTCTAACATAGAATTAAAGCAATGTGCAAGTCAGTACATTTGCATTGTAGAAGCATATTGCCTGTAAGATATTATTAAAAGGGGATAATTACAAATAAAAATACGAACAAGTCGGTTGCGTATACAGCTGACAAGCATAAACAATACTATATACTATGATTCAAAAAGCTTCGGGGCTTGAATACACGGGAATCCGGAATAAACTTAGTTAGCCCGGCTTTTTTAGCTGCTGCCTGCGCTTTTGCGAATCAGACTAAAGGCGCAGATGATGGATAAATAAAAATTGATCATCATATTACAAAGGAGTGTTGACATGAAAACACCACAAGAATTACTTTTGGAACGTAAAACCAGGGTCCACAAAGCCATTGCATTGGAAAAACCGGACAGAACGCCGGTCATAATAATGGCCGACGCCTTTTGCGCGAACCATATGGGGGTCAAGATGTCTGAGTTTTGTTCAAGCATTGTCGTTCAAAACCAAACTATGTTGAATTCAGCAAAAGCTCTTGGCGATATTGACGGTATGAATGCCCCTTATGCGGCCGGACCGCTGTTTCCGCTGCTGTTTATGACCCATGTGAAGCTGCCCGGCCAGGAGCTGCCGGACAATTCCCTGTGGCAGCTGGACGAGAAAGAAGTCATGACAGTAGAGGATTATGATACGATACTCAATAAGGGCTGGGGGCCTTTTATGCAGGATTATCTGGTAAACAGACTGCATTATCCGCTCCCGCAAATTATGGAGGATCTGGCGCAAACACCGCAGTTTGTTAAAAATTTTGAAGATGCCGGTTATATGATTTATTCGCCCATTATCGGTGTTGCCGTACCGGAACTCCTGGGCGGCGGCCGCTCCATGCCGAAATTTATGCGGGATTTGTATAAGATTCCGGATAAGGTGGAAGCGGTCCTTGATGTGATTCAAAAAGAATGCCTCGAAACGCTGCGGCAGCAAATAAGGGCAACGAATGCCTCGATTGTCTTTATGTCTCCGGCCCGCGGGGCCAGTGAATTTTTCTCACCTAAATTATGGCAGCGGTTTACCTGGAAGTATTTGAAAGAAACAGTGGAGGTCATCCTGGAAGAGGGGGCTGCCGCCGATATTCATATTGATTCCAACTGGGCGCGCGATCTGGAATACTTCCGGACTCTGCCGAAAGGAAAATGCATTTTTGAGACCGACAATGCCACCGATATTTATAAAGTTAAGGAAGTCATCGGTGACGTCATGTGCATTAAGGGGGATGTTCCGGCCGCGAAACTGACACTGGGTACACCTGATGAGGTATATGATTATTCCTCCCAGTTAATCAGGGATATGGGACCTGGCTTTATCCTCTCTTCCGGCTGCTCGATACCGCCGAATGCCAAGGTTGAGAATGTCAAAGCCATGATTGCTGCCGCCACCGGTAAATAAGAAACTCAGCCCCTGTAATCGCAGTTTACTGTGATGCAGGGGCTTTGCTTATGTTGCCCGGACGTTTGGCCGCAGTTATGCTAATAGCCGGGACCGGCATGAAGGCTTTGTGATTTTTTTCTTTTGTTGACAGTTACAGGATATTGTAACCTTAGGGCGAAATGAGTCAATATAGTGCAGTGTTCAAAGGAGGGGCAGGTATGCCGGAAGCAGTTACGATGAAAAACCTATCAATAAAGGCGCATTTATGGATTGCTTTTGCGATTATCCCCATAATTCCCATAGTCTTTCTTAGCAGCCTGCTGCTTTTGCAGTCCCAGGAGATTCCGCTGCAGTCTGTCATTTTGAGCGTTGTTGGTACCTTGGTATTTACCCTTTTATTAGGTTATTTCCCGGCGAAACGGATAACTAGTACGATAAAAATTCTCTTGGAATATATTCAGGCCGTCATCAGCAGCGAAGATGAGATCAATCCGGTCAGCTTTCCGCGCTTTGCGCCGCAGGAGTTTCATCTTATGGCCGGAAATTTTTTTATTATGGCCCAAAAAATCAAGGAAAGCCGCCAGGAACTGATTAAATTAAATACCGAATTGGAACAACGGGTAGAAGAACGGACAATGAGTTTACTGCGAACCAACCGTGAACTGGCAATACTAAATCAGTTAATCACCCCGACTGCCCCCTCACCGGGGGGCGCCGATATTATTGGGGGGTGCGTGCGGCAGTTTTGCGAGTTATCAGGGGTAAATGTAAAATTATATCTCACCAAGCCGGTGTTTTCTTTGCTGGGAGCTTATGAAGATATGATGAGAGGCGAGGATAACGAAACCGGTGGCAGAATCAGACAGGACAATGTGCACCGGTATTATGTACAGCCTATCCGGTCAGGCAATACCACTTTTGGCCATCTGGTGGTGTCTAATTCACCCCTCAGCGAGGCAGACTGCCAGTTTCTGCAAACCCTGTCACACTCGGCGGGAATCATTATTCAAAAGGAAATGTTATCTCTGACGCTGCAACAAAATCATGCAGTTTTAAAAGCCGTACTGGAGAGTATGTATGATGCAATTACCCTGATTGATAAAAAGCGCGAAGTCGTGTATGCGAATGGCCGGATGGCCAAACTGCTGAATATACCCCGTGACAAGATGCGGGGGTTGTCAGAATCGCATATCTTTGAGGCTATTGCCGGTCGGCTGGCGGATTCGGACCGGCAGATTTTTGAGCAAGTGAGGCAGGGCAACGGCATCTTCCGGTTTAAGATTAATTATGGCGATACTCAGCGGCACATCATGCTGTCCGCTTTTCCGGTTACGGATGATGAACATCATATCATTGGCAAGGGGCTTGTCTGGCGGGATATTACCAAGGAACACGAGGTTGATAAGCTCAAAAGTGATTTGCTCTCAATGGTTTCCCATGAATTCAAGACCCCGATAACAAGTATAAAGGGCAGTGTGGAAACCTTGCTGCGGGTAGACACTGACTGGGATGAGGCTTTCAAACAGGAAATGCTCACCGGAATCCATGAGGATATTGGCCGCATTCAGGAGCTGGTTAATGACTGGCTGGACATTTCCCGCATTGACGCGAAAGCGATCAGCCTGGACCGGGAGCCGGTACGGCCGAGCGATGTTGTTGAGCATGCTGTCAGAAAGCTGCCCAAACACTTTACCAGCGGTGTGAAGATTGAATCAACGGTGGCCGAAAGCCTGCCGTTGCTTTATGGTGACCGGGTTCGACTGGGGCAGGTTCTGTCAAATCTGTTTACTAATGCCATTCGTTATAATGTACGCAGTCCGCATATTAAAATTACAGCCAATTGTGACGAACATTATGTTCATATCAGTGTAGCCGACAATGGAATCGGGATCAGTGACAAGCACCTGACAAAAGTATTTGACCGTTTTTATTGTGTTGACACCAGCCGCGAACGTCCCAGCGGCGGTACAGGTCTAGGACTGGCGATCTGCAAGGGGATTGTTGATGCCCATCAGGGCCGGATAAGTGTTGCAAGCAGTGAAGGAACCGGCAGTGTCTTTACTGTTTCCATACCCAAATACAGAGGCAGTGGTGGTAACTATGAAAAAGTGTAGAATATTTATTATTGATGATGAGCCCAAAATATTGCGCTTTATCTCAGCCAACCTTAAGTCACTGGGCTATGAGCCCCATATATTCCAGAATGGCGCCGACGCGCTGGCGAAGTTTGATCTGCTGGACCCGGAGCTTATTCTGCTGGATCTCATGATGCCCGGACTGGATGGCCTGGCGGTGCTGAACCGGCTGCGCACGTTTACCAATGTGCCGGTGATTATTCTGACTGCCCGTGGTCATGCGACCGATAAAGTACAGGGCCTTAACATGGGCGCTGATGATTATCTTACCAAACCGTTTTCGCTGGAGGAGCTGTTTGCCAGGGTGAAGGCTGTTCTGCGGCGTTCTGCCGGCAGGGTGGAGAACAATTATATGACCAGTGAAATTAAAAACGGCGAGGTTACTGTTAATCTGGCCCAGCGGCGGGCCTGGGCCGGAGACCGGGAGCTAAGGCTGACGGAAACAGAATATAATCTATTTTCGTTATTAATGGCTAATGCGGGTAAGGTATTGACGCATGAGCAGCTGCTTACGGATGTGTGGGGCAGCGAGTACCGCGATGATGTGGAATATTTGCGGGTAGCCATCGCCAGGATTCGCCAGAAGATTAAGAGTGTGGACATTGACGGGGGTTTTATTGTAACCTACCCGGGCGTTGGTTATATGGTTCCGAATATGGAAGGGGAAAAATCCCATCAGTAAAATAACTGGTGGGATTTTTTATGTTTTTGTAATGCAGAAGTTGTTTGTTTTATGCGAATTTAATGATTAATGAATTAATATAGAATTAATCAGGATCGCCTGAGCTTTGCCTGGCATTGGTACTATAAAAAAAGGAGGACCAATTATGAATCTGTCTTTGTGGTGTGAACATGATGAAAAGACTTCAAAATACAGTACGGTTAAGTACTGTTTTGAAGACAAGGAAGTACTGTTAAGAGTGCAAACCTGGGTTTGCCCGGTCTGCGGAATTCACGGCTCAAATACAGAACTGGCTCAGGCGGCAGAGCCGCAGCATTAATCGGTAATAAGGAATAGCGCATTTTAGGGGGTATATTTGTGAAAAGTGATGTGGAAATTGCCCAGGAAGCCTTGATGAAGCCGATTGTAGAAGTAGCTGCAGAATTAGCGATTCCGGCCCAAGAATTGGAACTCTACGGCAACTACAAAGCCAAAGTTTCTCTTAATACCTGGGAACGGATTCATGACCGGCCTAATGGCAAACTGATTTTAGTTTCTGCAATTAATCCTACGCCGGCCGGTGAAGGAAAAACAACGACGACTGTTGGGTTGGGCGATTCTTTGCGCCGGCAGGGCAAGACAGTAGTAATTGCCTTGCGTGAGCCGTCGCTGGGACCTTGTTTTGGCGTAAAAGGCGGCGCTGCCGGCGGCGGCTATGCCCAGGTTGTGCCGATGGAAGATATTAATCTTCACTTTACCGGTGATTTTCATGCAATTACCACGGCCCACAACTTGTTAGCGGCTATTCTTGACAACCACCTTCACCATGGCAATGCGCTGGGCATTGATTCCCGCCGCATTACCTGGCGGCGGGTACTTGACCTTAACGAACGGGCTCTGCGGGCTATTGTCTGCGGCCTTGGCGGTAAGGCCAACGGCGTGCCCCGGGAAAACGGCTTTGATATTACCGTTGCTTCGGAAATGATGGCAATTCTCTGTCTTGCCAATGACCTTGATGACATGAAGGCGCGCATTGGCCGGATTATTGTCGCTTACACCTATGACGGCAAGCCTGTCACGCCCAATGACTTGAAAGTAACCGGCGCCCTGACCCTGTTATTTAAAGATGCGATTAAACCAAATCTTGTGCAGACCCTGGAAAACACGCCGGCTTTCGTTCATGGCGGGCCGTTTGCCAATATTGCCCATGGCTGCAATAGTATATCGGCAACTAAATATGCCCTGAAGCTGGCTGATTACTGCGTGACCGAGGCCGGTTTCGGTGCTGATCTGGGGGCAGAAAAATTTATTGATATCAAGTGCCGTTTTGCCGGTTTTCAGCCGAGTGCGGTTGTTATAGTAGCCACCGTGCGCGCTCTCAAGATGCATGGCGGCGTTCCCAAGAACCAGCTGGCCGGCGAGAATATGGCGGCACTGGAAAAAGGGCTTGCCAATCTTACCAAGCATATTGAAAACATCCAGCAGTTTGGGCTGCCGGCTGTTGTCGCTATTAATGCTTTTCCCACAGATACGGATAAAGAACTGAATTTTGTGGAGGAACAATGTAAGGCAATGGGGGCTGAAGTGGCACTGTCTGAGGTTTGGGCGAAAGGCAGCCTTGGCGGCCAGGTTCTTGCCGACAAGGTATTGGCTGCTTGTGAAAAAGCGAATAACTTTACTTTCGCCTATGATGAAAAGGCACCGATTAAAGATAAAATTGCGGCGATAGCCACAAAAATCTATGGGGCTGATGGGGTAACCTATACAACTGCAGCCGAAAAAACCATCCAGGAACTGACGGCCATGGGTTTTGATAAAACGCCTGTTTGTATGGCTAAAACCCAATATTCGCTGAGTGATGATCTGACTAAGATTGGCCGTCCGACCGGATTTACGCTTACCGTCCGCGAAATAAGGGTAGCGGCTGGCGCCGGCTTTTTAGTGGCTATTACCGGCGAGATTATGACTATGCCCGGTTTGCCTAAGGAACCTTCGGCCGTCAAAATGGATATTGACAATAACGGGAAAATTGTTGGTTTGTTTTAATCCTCGGAGATCCCCAAACGAGGAAAGCCATCGGTGCATATCTGCCGGCTTTCCTCTTTGTCTCGGCAGCAGTAATCCTGCTGCTGGGTCTGCTCATTACTTTCGCCTTAAATGATAAAAGATTCGCGCTTAATGAGGAACTTGGCAAAATTAAATAAAACAGCAGAGCAGTGTGCATAGGCCCTAGAGGATCCTGTGGTTTGGGTTTTAACATCATTGTAGTAAAATAGTGGTTTTGTAATGTTTTTGTAATATGACAAGTTATTAATTTTATGTGAATTTAATGTAAAATACGCTAAGCTATTGGTAGCACCAATGATAAAGAGAGCAAATTTTCTGGGTTCGTACCTGAAAATCTTCTGCCTTCCCAATGAATATTTTGTTATTCGAACTCTCAAACAAATATTCTTAGCTCATGAGTTTCATATGTTGTTATATAAAATCGAGGTGGATGAAGTGCAAAACGATGCGAAGGATAACCAGCAGAAATGCCTTCTGGCCAAGGGCGGCAGGGAAAATGCCACACACCCTGCGGTTACGAAAGACATAGATACTGATTTACAGCTGATTGCGGAAAGTTTACAAAAGGCTTGCAGGTCTATGCGCGATTCCGGCATGGAGCAGCGCGAAATCATAGCGATTATTAAGAAGATGGCTGCAATTGCGCAAGAAATCGGCTTATTGTCCGATCACCCAGTACCAACGATGAGAAAACTATAAATCTATCGGCATAAGGGAGTGAACTCGTTTCAGCAAAGCTGAAACTTCGGGGGGCAGGTGGAGAGTCAACTCCACCTGAACTGGCGCCGCCTATAGAGGCGGGAGTATTAACTCGTCGATAAGATAAACTGGCATCCTGAGCTGCAGGTGCCAGTTTATTTATTGTCAGATATGTACAGACGTTTACCGAAGGGCAAATTATGCCATAATGATCTATAAGGCACTAATTTTGCCGGTCTGATTGCAGGTAATTGCCCTCAATACAGGGAAGTTATTACATAATAAATTGTTTACAACGCTATCTAAGTTGCGGAGGGATACAAAATGGCCAGAAACATAAAAGAAGTAATGCCGGATTTTATAGAGCTTAAAGAGGCAATGGCGCTATCCCGGGAACAAAACCGGGATAACCACCGGCACTTTATAAATCCGGATTTAGTAAATCTTATGGGGCTTTTAAACTTTGACAAAAGTTTTGTCAGAGCCGCCGGGACAACAATCTGGGATCGGGAAAATAATGAATACCTGGATTTCTTAGGCGGCTATGGCGCTCTGAACCTGGGACATAACCACCCGGAAATCGAGGCCGCAGTAGAGGCCGTAAAAGAACTGCCGAATCTGATTCAGGCTGCCCCCAATCCGATTGCCGGGGCGTTAGCCCGGAATTTAGCCTTATTTACTCCCGGCGAGCTGCAATACTCATTTTTTGGCAACAGTGGTGCCGAAGCCGTGGAAGGGGCTTTAAAGCTGGCCCGGGCCGCCACCGGCAGAACCAAAATCATTTCCTGTGAAGGCTCTTTTCATGGCAAATCCTTTGGCGCCCTGTCCGTTACGGGGCGGGAGAAATACAGGAAGCCATTTGCCCCGTTACTGCCTGATGTAGTTTTTATTCCTTTTGGGGATGCCCAGGCCCTTGAAAATATTTTGTCGGCCAATGCGGCAGCGGCCTTTATCGTAGAACCGATTCAGGGAGAGGGGGGGATCATTGTCCCGCCGGCAGGGTACCTGAAAGAAGTCAGGGATATTTGTACGAAATATCATACCTTGCTGATTGTCGATGAAATCCAGACCGGATTCGGGCGTACCGGCAAATTGTTTGCCTGCGAACTGGCGGGAATTGCGCCGGATATTTTGTGCCTGTCCAAATCTTTTGGCGGCGGGATCATGCCGCTTGCGGCCTATACGACTACCGAAAAAATCTGGAAGAAAGCTTACGGCAGCACGGAAAAAGCTACGCTGCACACCTCGACTTTTGGCGGGAATACCCGGGCGGCAGCGGCTGGTATTGCCACTTTGTCAGTTCTCTTCCGGGACGATCTGGCCCGTCAGGCTGCGGAAAAGGGCGAATATCTCCTAGGCAAATTGCGGCAGCTGCAGGCGAAATATCCGTTTCTGAAAGAGGTTCGCGGGCAAGGGCTGATCATTGGCATGGAGTTTGCCCAGCCGGAGAAGGGGCTTCTCAACAAACTGACCGGCGGCGCCGTGGGAAAACTAGCCGGCGAATATCTGGGCGCAATGGTAGCCGGAGAACTCCTGAACAACCATCAGATCATAACAGCATATACCTTGAATAATCCCAATGTAATTCGTTTAGAACCGCCGCTTACGGTAACTTATGAACAACTTGACAAATTACTGGCGGCCCTGGACGTAATCTGCGCCAAGAACAAAAGTTTTGGCGATATGGTAATTGCCAGCAGTAAAACGATTCTGGGGTCGTTGGTAAAGAAATAGTAAAGCGCCTGCTATAAAAACATCCCGACAATTCAGAGGTGAAGTGCCGGGATTGTTTTTATAGCAGGCGCCGGTGAACGGCGGGAACTTACGAAAGTGTCTCGCGGGCTGTAAAGGGAGGCTGCTACTGCAATAATTTTGCCAGGATTTTTGCCGGATCAGCATCAGCTGCATTTTCCACTACTTCAACTACACCGACAATATTTCCCTGGTGGTAAATACCCAGGGTTCCCGGCGGCTGGGGCGGAAGCTCTAATTCATAGACACCTTTGGTGCCGCTAAAGGTTTGAATAACTTTTTTCCGGTCAAAGGCTACAATCTCCCATTTACCTTGGGGGGTATCGAATTGTGCAAAATTGATCAGCACTTGCGCCGGTATCTCTTTACTGATAACGATAATTAAGGGCTCCAGCTCATAACCAATTCCCGCGATATGTACTGTTTGCCGGTTGTCGCCGGCCACTGCCTTTTTCAGCAGCCGGTCAGTGGGAATCTGGCGGATATCGTCACCGTATATGCTGGGGCGTCTCTCCCGGTTGCCACAGCACTGGGATTTGCCATTCGTAGAGCAACAGCTCTTGCCTGGAGGAACTACGACATTTTGCTGGGAAATATCGATACTGTTGAGATCATCAACTACTTTAATCAGCCCGCGCAGCATCCCCATCCAGCAGCTGAAGTTTAGGTCTTCGCCTTGTGGTGTCATTTCAATGATGTTGTCACCGGCAGTCAGCTTCTTTTTTATGTGCAGGGATGGAATGATCAGCTCATTGTTGCAGGAATTGATTTGATCGCCGGTAACGATCATTTTTAAGGGCAGGTTTTTCTGCACATATACAACATTGGGCACATAACCCTGGTTCGTTGCCGCTATTTTAATAGTTTGCTGCCCGTTCCTTAGCTCGGCTTTGACCGGCATGGCCTTATTGCCGGTGTTTTTTACGGCATAGTTATTTAGGAATGAAGGATTGATGCCGGCAATGGCAAGACCCCGGTTGGTCATGATCAACCCTAAAACTATGACCAGAACACCACTGAACCTGAGGATTGCTTTGGTAGAGTCTTTACTAAGCATAGTTGTTATGGTGCCAAAAGACAGCATCAGCGGCAATGTGCCCAGTGAGAAGACCAGCATTGCCGTTGCTCCCTGCAGGATACTGCCGGTGCTTAGCGCATAAAGCTGCATCGTTTGCAAGGGACCACAGGGCATTAAACCGTTAACCAAACCTACAATAAAAGGAGAGTTAGCCGGCTTTACCGGTAAATTAAACAGCCGGGGCAGGGTTAGAAACCGTCTAAAGAGCGTAACACCTGTCAGATTGAGTCCCATAACAATCATAAACAAGCCGGCAATTATTGCGGCTCCGGCCATAAAGCCGATCGAAACGGCTAGTACTGAGCCCAGAGCTCCCACAATGCCGCCAATCAGCGTATAGCTGATTATTCTGCCGGCATTATAGCGAAATGAGCGTAAGCAAGGGGAGTGCCTGCTGTGAGGCGCGGCAGAAACTGCCTGGGACATCATGAGGCCGCCGCACATGCCGACACAATGCAGCGAAGTCATGAGGCCAATAACAAAAATCACCAAATAGGTAACCTGGCCTGTTAATTGTGAACTCATATCAAAGTTGCCTGTGAACTGACTGAGTATAAAAATGGCCCCAAACACACAAGCTATGCCCACATAGTTTTTCAGTTTATTTTTAGCATTGGTCTGGCCGTTAACGGTATAACCACATTCATGGATCGTATTATGAATCTGGGTTTCGCTGCAGATGGCCGGGTCAAATTCGATGGTAACGGTGTTTTGTGAATAGCTGGCTTTTACAACAGTAATTCCTTGTAAGCGCTTTAGCGCTTGTTCAATCTTTTTTTCACAGGCCGGACAGTGCATATCGCCGACAGAGAAAGTTGCTGTAATTAACAATCAAGCCTCACCTACTTGTTGTAAAATATCCTAATAATGATAATACTAGACTCATAGCCAAGAAGCAATGGAACAGGCTGTCTTTATTTTATTTTTCGCCGCTGTATACTTTCCGCGAGCGTTTAAGCGGCCATCAAATTGCCGGTGTTGGCAGTGTCACCGGCTCCCTGTTCAGTATTTGCTGAAGCCCGAATCAATAATATGAGATTTTTTTGAAATGTGAGAATAAATAGTATTGACAAAAAAAACAGATGGAGTTACTCTATATATAGATGTATATACAACATAGATCGACCGGGAGGAGAAAGATTAATGTTAATAATCGGAGAACTCATTAACACCAGCCGCAAGGCAATTCGCGAAGCAGTAGAAACAAGAAACGCCGCTTATATTCAGGAAGTTGCCAAGCAACAGGAAGCAGCTGGTGCTAATTATCTTGATGTAAACTGCGGCACTATGGTTGGACAGGAAATTGAGTGTATGGAATGGCTGGTAAATACGATCCAAGAGGTTACTGATATGCCTCTGTGTATTGACAGTCCTGATGTAAATGCATTAAGAGCCGGACTTACCTTGGCTAAAACTACCAATGGCAAGCGCATGATCAACTCGACAACGGCCGAAACAGGGCGTTACCAAGCGGTTGTCCCGCTGGTTAGAGAGTTCAATGCCAAGATTGTGGCCCTGTGTATTGAGGACGCCGGCATGCCGGAAACTGCCGAAGATCGCCTGCGTATTGCCAGCAAGCTGATCGATGATATGGCAAAAGAGGGTATTGAGCAGGATGATATCTACATTGATCCGCTGATCAAGCCGCTGAGTACCAATGACAAATACGGCAAGTCGGTATTGGATGCCATTTATGCTATTAAGCAAAAATATCCTGCTGTCCACCTGACCTGCGGCTTAAGCAATATTTCTTACGGTTTTCCCAACCGAGCTGTGCTCAACCGGCTGTTTGTCGTTCAAACCATGACTGTGGGCATGGATGGCTATATTCTGAATCCGACCGACAAAGCCATGATGGGTGTAGTATACGCCGGACAGGCATTGCTGGGTAATGACAGATATTGCGCCAAATACCTGAAGGCTCATAGAAAAGGGCTCTACGAATAGAAACAGAAGTAAGCCTATTCATAAAAAAAAATTAGGGGGAGTTTTGAATGTCAAAGATTGATCTTGTAAAAGCGGTAACTGAACTAGAGGAAGATTTAGTAATTGCCGGAGTAAACGAACAAGCGGCTGCCGGTGTGCCAGCAATAGAAATATTGGCACAACTGCAGGCCGGTATGGAAGGCGTAGGCAAGCTGTATGAAGCCGGGGACTACTATCTGTCGGAATTAATTATGTCGGCGGAGGTATTCGCCAATGCGGCTGCTCTGCTCGGATCAGCCCTGGCTGACTCCGGCGAAAGCAAAACTATCGGCACTGTCATCCTTGGTACTGTAAAAGATGATATTCATGATATCGGCAAAAATATTGTTTCCACAATTTTGAGCTGCAACGGTTTCAAGGTAGTTGACGTTGGGGTTGATGCACCGATTGAAACTTTTGTTGAGGCCGTAAAAACCCATAAACCGGATGTGGTGGGGATGTTCTGCCTGCTGACGACTGCTTTTGACGTAATGAAAGAAACAGTTGCCGCAGTTAAAGCTACCGGTATTAAAACCACTGTTCTTGTCGGCGGCGGTCCTGTTGATGAAAATGTTGCCACCTGGTGCTCAGCCGACGGATATTGCAAAAATGCCTATGATGCAGTCGAAATGTCCAAAAAAGCATCAGGCGCTGTAGCCTAGTCTCCTCTATAGCCTCCTCTATAGCCTGGGGAAACGCTTATTAAAGATGACTTGAAGGCAGGTGTCGGCTCTGCATGCATCGTAAAAACAATGGGATACAAAACCCTGTTAACGGGAAGGAGTCCGATACCTTGCCTGATAGCCAGGATGCACGGACTCCACTAGCTGCACAATATGGCCGGGATGAGATTGCACAAATCATTACCAGGATATTAAGCATTGCTAAAGAGATTTGTTGTCTGTCTGAGCGGAAAATTCCTATTGAAGCGCGACCTGTTGCAAGCGGTTCCAAGGCCAGTGAATACACGTATGATCGATCTCGTGGGTGAGTTCAATCCGGCTTGCTTTAGCAAGCCGGATTTCCTGCTGGAGACAAATAAAAAACACTGCTTGCGCCGGGCTGACTAACTTTGCCAATGCGGTGTCCAGCACGTTAAATTTGTATCAGGAAGCGGAGGAAAATATGCGTATTTTACTTTTCGGCGGTTTTCTGGGCTCTGGTAAAACAACGACTATATTGCAAATCGCTAAATATATTACTGAAAACAAGCAGGAAACGGTGGCCCTTATTGAAAACGAAATCGGCGAAGCCGGGATTGACGATAAGTTGTTAGCTGACAGCGGTTTACAAGTGCGGCCGTTGTTCGGCGGGTGTGTATGCTGCCAGATAACCAGTGATCTGATCAGTGCGGTGCGGGAGATCCATGACACGATCAAGCCGGACTGGCTTATAATTGAAATGACCGGACTGGCAATCCCCGGCAATATAGCGAAGCTAATTAACGAATACTGTCAGTTCTACACCGGCTTTAAAACAATAACGATTGTCGATATGGGGCGCTGGCCGGAACTAAAAGAGGTGCTGGGGCCGCTTGTTACCAGCCAGGTGGAAAAAACTGATTTTGTTATCATTAATAAAGCTGATATTGCCGGTTCCGATCAGGCGGAGATTATCGCCGATATCCGGGAGCTTGTTGTCAATGCACCGATCAGAGTCGCCAGTGCGGCCAACCAATTGCCTTTGGATGTAATTAAGGAGGTAATTGATTTTGAATAAATTAACCGATGCCACCGTGTTTAGCAAGACCTACACCATTCCTTTTGATAAGGAATTAACTAAGCCGGCGGTAGAGAAACTGGTCAGGCGGCTGGTGCTGGATGTCGGCAGCCCGTTATCACATAATGGTATTATTGTCGGCCATATTAAAGTGCTGGCCAAATTGTCGGCTGAGGAATTTATATTTGTATCGCTTACCCGCCTGGACCGGGTTGATGTAAAATTCTCTGCGCAGTGGCCGGTTGATGCAGAGCGTGGTTTTACCCGGTTCGATCTTGATGTCAATGTACTGGTCTTTGGCTATGAGGAAGCGGCAATTGCCAAAGCCGTTGATGCGGCCCTGGCCGTGCTGCGTCAAAGCAATTTATATGAAGAATAATGCTGTTTCGACGCCGGCCTAACCGCCAGGCGCGCTACATACATTCCACCGGAAGAAGAACTATCCGCTAATAAAATAGGAGTTCTTCTTTTTGGTTTCTAGCGACTTATCCCTGATTGGATATTGTATGGGTAATGATAATACGAAAGAGGGTTTACCTATGATTGAACCATCCGCAACCTATACTTTACACATTGAAGGCAATGACCTTTACCTGCCGTGCTCACGGGATAAGACCGTGTTGCGGGCGCTAATTGATGGCGGCGTATTTCTGGAAGCCAACTGTGGCGGCCGGGGTACCTGTGGTAAATGTAAGATCCAGGTACCTCAGGGGCAGGTTACGGATAAAAACGGACTGGCAGTACAGCCAGGCAGTGAAAACACCTACCTGGCCTGTCAGGTTTATCCTCAGGGTGATATAACGATTGTATTAAAAAAGGAACAAGCCAGCCAAAAAGGACAAACCACCGAAATCAGAGTTGATGACAGTATGCCGCTTGTTAGGAAAGTGGTTTTGGCTCCGGCCTATCCCACCGTAGATAATCATTATTCCTTGCAGGAGATGATTCAACAGGCCTTGCCGGCCCAGACCGCTGTTACGGGTTGTTTGGCCGGTACCGGCTTTATCGATAATGCGGCCATGCTGCGGCGGTTAAGTGAAGTTGTAGAAACAAAGCCTGAGCTTATTACGATTACGCTGCTGGAACAGCAAGCCATAGCGGTTGAAGCGCATGATACGTCAAAGGTACTGTACGGGGTGGCGTTTGATATTGGCACAACCACGGTCGTAGGTATGCTGATTGATCTTAATGCCAGACAGGTAGTAGCTGTTTGCTCAAGAAATAATCCGCAGGCGTCCATGGGCGCCGATGTTATTTCCCGGATTCAGGCGACCCACGAGCTGCTTGGCGGACTGGAGGGGCTGTCGCAGCTGATCCGGCGTTGTCTGAAGCAGATTATTGCCGAGCTGTGCTGTACGGCGGCGATTATTCCCGACAATATCTATGCTGTAACTATCGCCGGCAATGCCACAATGTCGCATCTGGTATTGGAGATTTCTCCGTCAACCCTGGTACGCAAGCCCTATGCCGCCTTATTTAAATACATGGCTCCGCTAAACCCGCAGGATATGGAGCTGGAGATAAACCCGCAGGGGAAAATTGTGGTATTACCCAATATCGCGAGCTTTGTTGGTTCTGATACGACTGCTGCTATTCTGGCTGTAGACCAGGATATTGCGGAAACACCGCTGTTGCTGGTTGATTTGGGAACTAACGGGGAGATGGTGATCGGTGACGGCCAGCAGCTGTATGCCTGCTCCACTGCGGCCGGTCCTGCTTTTGAAGGGGCTCATATCCGTGACGGCATGCGGGCCGCTGATGGGGCCATAACCGATGTTGTGCTGACAGCGCAGGGGATTCAGGTACAGGTAATCGGCAATGGCAAGCCGGTGGGACTCTGTGGATCAGGGATTGTCAAAGCCGTTGCCGAGCTGGTGAAAGCCGGCATCATAAACGGCAGCGGGCGATTTACCAGCGCCGCGGCGGCCAAACTGCCGCCAGGCCTGCAGGCACGCTTGCGGAATCAGGACGGACAATGGGAGTTTGTTCTTGTTGAGGGGGCAGATAGTGCCAGCGGGGCGGATATCTCGATTACGCAGGCTGATATCCGGCAGATCCAGCTGGTGAAATCGTCAATCTATACGGGTATTGAGTTTTTAATGGAAAAGCTGAACCCGGACGGGGAAATGGCAATCTATTTAGCCGGTGCTTTCGGCAATTATATTGATATTGACAGTGCCCTGGCGATCGGGATGCTGCCGGTGTGTAAAAAAGAGCTAGTCTGTTCGGCCGGCAATGCCGCCGGTACCGGGGCCGCCCAGGCCTTGCTGTCGGCAGAAAAAATGCAGCGGTGTTTTGCTATTGCCGGTAAAGTCAATTATCTCGAACTGGCAGCTCAGCCCGGTTTTCAACAGCGTTTTTTGTCCAACCTTGCATTTCCCCGGCTTTAATCCCGGTTATATCCTTAAGCGGACAGCAAATATACGGGCAAGCCGGCGGCAGTAAAGGCAGGGCAAGCGCAGCCCTGCCTTTTATCACCGGTATGACGCGAGGCGGCTTTAACCAAAAGCAATTAGCCGGGCAGGTTTTTTTGCTAAATTAGAGAAATATGGTATTATAATTAGACGAATATTATGGAGATGAAAGGGGTTATTAGGATGGCAAAAGACTGTTCCTTCGATATTGTGTCAGAGGTGGATATGCAGGAGATGGACAATGCTGTCAACCAGACTACCAAGGAGATCGCGCAGCGCTACGACTTTAAAGGCAGCAAAGCAGAAATCGTTATGGATAAACAGTCCTTAAAATTATCAGCCGAAGACGAGTATAAGCTGGGGGCAATGCTGGACATTCTGCGGACCAAAATGGTTAAACGCAACGTGCCTTTAAAATGTCTGGATGCGGGTAAGATTGAGTCCGCCTTTAGCGGTACCGTTAAGCAAACGGTTACTATCCAAAAAGGGATCAGTAAAGAAAAGGGGAAAGAGGTAATTGCTTATATTAAGGAACAAAAGCTGAAAGTTCAGGCTCAGATTATGGATGACCAGCTGCGGGTGACCGGTGCTAAAAAAGATGATTTGCAGGCTGTTATCCACAAGCTGAAAGAAAAGGATTTCGGAATCGAACTGCAATGCATTAATTTCCGCTCGTAATGGCAAAACCGCTAACGGCTTGAAGTGTTAGCGGTTTTTATTGATAGTAAGTGTTATGGCTTGTCAGCGAAGGGTTTACATTCCAGGATAGTAAAAGCTTTACTCAGCCTTGTGCGGTCAAAAGCGGCTTTCACTGTGCCCTGCAGGCCTTCGAGGCTGATATTGCCGCCCTGCTGCAGGGCGCGCTTCTGGATGTTGACAAGCATGCCCAGGCCGGTGGAATTAATCGTATTTACTTTAGTCAGGTTGACGTTAAAGTTGCAATAGCCGTCAGCTATATAGGTGAGCATCGTTTCCCTGATGCCGGCAGCGAGTTCTCCTTGCAGGTTGCCGGTAAGAATTGCGGTTACCTGACAGTTATCAATGATAAATTCCTGATTTTTCATCATTAGGCCTCCTGTTCATTTGTATACTGGCCGGTTCTAAAAAAGGCAATGGCGGCCTTTAAACCGGCAGCCATTTTGTTGGTACCAGTGGAGTTGGCGGCAAGAGAGTCCATTACCGTTGCTGTTTGCCTGGTCGCACTTGAGACTTCTTCCGCCTGCTGCGCGGTATTCTCAATTACGGTGGCCAGCGAGTCGATCAGGTCAATAATGCGGTCAGACTGGGTGACTTCTTCATCCGTGATTGCCATTACGGCCTCGATGTCGGTGACGGTATTGCTGACAGCCGTGAAGATATTCTCAAGGGCGCCTTGGGCCTGGCTGGCGCTGGCTACGCCATGCTCCATTTCGGTCCGGCTGCTTTGCATGGCCTGGGCGGCGGCGGCGGTACTTTCCTTCACTCTTTGCACAAGTGCCGATACCTCGGCCGCGCCTTGGGTGGACTGGTCTGCCAGTTTTTTGACTTCCTGCGCCACTACGGCAAAACCACGGCCGGCTTCGCCGGCCCGGGCAGCCTCAATAGCAGCGTTTAGCGACAGCAGATTGGTTTGCGAGGCAATACCGGTTATGGTAGCAGTGATGGCCCCGATTTTGGCAATATATTGATTGAGAGTTGTCATCAGCTCTTCCGTTTCCAGGGTTTTGTCCTTAATGTTGCCCATACAGGCTACTGTGTTGGCCACTGTGTCCCGGCCTTCCAGGGCTGTATTGAGGGTTGCCCGGGAATTGGCGGCAGCCGAGGTGGCTTCACGTTTGGCAATATCAACCAGGGAGGACAGTTCTAAGAGGGATTTAGAGACTTCAACAACCGAGGCTGTGCCGACCGCTGCGTCGGCGGCCAGCAGCGAACTGTTGCCAGCCACTTCGGCGGCGGTAGCCGATACCTGCTCAACCGCTGCGGCCGTTTCCTCGGCGCCGGCCACAACCTGTTCGGCTGATACAGAAACTGTTTCAACAAGCGAACGCAGGCTCAGGACCATCGAATTTATTGCTGTGGCCAGGCGGCCGATTTCATCGGTGGCCGTGACGGGGATTGCTGATAATGCCAGATTGCCGGCCGCCACCTGCTCGACGTTGGTCACCATCTTGTCAATCTCCCGCAGCGCCTGGCGCAGGATGAAGAGGGCCAGCGTAACCGCGATGCCCAAGCCGGCGGCAATCATGCCCGAAAACAGCATTATCAGCCAGTTGTACCGGCTATCGGCAGCTTGATATTCTCGTTTGGCCAGCTCAAGCTGCAGGTGGATGAGTTCAGTCAGCTTTCCCGATACCGGCTCAATACTTGCGTACAGTTCTTCAATCATAAATGCATTTAACGCCGGCTGATCTTCTTTTATCATAATTTCCGCTGCTTTAGCCAGGGCTCCGTCCGCCATACCCAGGAACCCGTCAATCTGAGCGACCAGATGCTCTTCTTCCGGGGTTGCGGCATGGCTTTTGTAGGAACTCCACTGGTCTTTGATGGTTTGGGATCCCTCATTGAGTCTGTCTCTGCCCAGGGCCCAGGCCATATGTCTGTCGCTAACCTTGTGGCAGGTATCGACAACATTGACGGTAAGGGCATCGGACATGATTTTGAGCTCCTGGAGGGCGATGATCCGGCTTGCATACATATCCTTGAGGGCGGTGTTGGCCGTTTTTATGCCCTGTAATCCGACCAGGCCAATAACCACAGACAACAGCGAAAATATAGCTACAACAATGAGGAGTTTTGCTCTGAGATGCAGACGGCCTAACAAGGCCGACAGGGCTGTCAGCTGAATCCCTGTTACAGCCGCCGGCAGTTTTAACTGACCGCCGAACCTGAAGCTGACCGGTAGTTTAATGTTCAGTTTTCCTGGAAATTTGCCCTTAATGGCAATGCGTTTAAATAACCTCACGCTGCACTCCTTTGTCATTTTTGCGTATTTTTCTGTACTGACTTTTGCTTTGTATAAAATGTTAGTCTTTGGCCGGGCATTATCCTGCTCTGGTATTTTAAGGAAGTGTTAACTTTATGTTAAGTTTCTGTTATTGACAGATCCTAGTAACAATTAAGAGCTTGCTGGTAGACATAAGTGGCCCCAAAACTATATAATTATTTATGGAATTTAATGCAGGTAACACATAAGGAGAAGTACTATGGCCAAAAAAAGCAATCATTTAAAATGGATACTGGCACTGGCTGCCCTTGTTATCGCTGTTATCTTTTATCAGGCAGGCAGCCCGCCGGCCGGCTACGATCTGGAAAAGACCGGGGCCGGTGTGGTCCTTGATTTTACCGATACGGCCAATAAGATTCATGCTGCTGTTGATGCTGGCCTGAACAGTGTCAAGGTAAAGCCGGAAAGGTTGACAGAAGCCCGGCAGGAGGTCCCCCGCACCGGGGTCGAGGGGCTTATTCGCTGGCATAGCCGGAGTATGCTGGTTATGGTGCCGGCCACAATGTCGCCGGCAGTGGTGGAGCAGGCCTTAACCCCGGCGGCTGCTAATGCCGGCGGCCAGGTAATCGGCACCGAACCGGATACCTATAATGGGGCGCCGACTGTGCGGATTGATGTTGGTATTAAGGATATGTTAAACAATGAACCCCTGACCATAGTGACAGACCGGATCTATGTTGCGCAGGAGCAAAGCCCGGTACCGCAAATTAAGCCTAAGCCGGAGGTCAAGTCCGGTGGCGGTGAAATGGCGATTATCATTGATGATTTTGGCTATATCCGGGAGCCGATTGCTGAATATGCCAATATGGGGCGGCCAATCACCTTTGCCGTTTTACCTTATCGCCAGTATAGTACGGAGGCGGCATCGGCAGCTCTCAGCGCCGGTCATCTAGTGATGCTGCACCTGCCGCTGGAGCCGCTGTCGGCAACGGAAGAAACAGAGCCTACCGTTATTACTGTCAATATGCCTGCGGCTGAGATTAAACAGACGGTGGAACAGGCAATTGCCTCTATACCTGGCCTCAAAGGGGTCAACAACCATCAGGGCTCAAAGGCAACTGCCGACAGGCAGGTAATGAAAACTGTATTAGGGGTTATTAAAGCCCATAATCTGTTTTTTATTGACAGCCGGACCAGCAATAAAACGGTGGCGGCCGAGGTGTCAAGGCAGCTGGGGCTGCGAACCGGAGAAAATGAGCTGTTTTTAGATAATAGTTCAGACATTGAATTAATAAAAAAGCAACTGCGGACAGCCATTGCTATGGCCCGGAGAAATGGCAGTGTAACCGTTATTGGCCATGCCCGGCCTAACACAGTCATTGCGGTAAGGGAAATGATCCCGGAGATAGAAGCAGCCGGCATCCGGCTGGTCTATGCCGATCAATTAATCAGATAATATAATTTTGCAACAAGGCTGTGGTTTTTTTAAAAAATTGCATTTGCCAAATTTTTCAGTGTAAAGTAAAATAGAGAATAACTGAAGAAAATATTGAAGAAAATACTGAAGAATGAAAAGAGGTTGATTGATGAGGAAAGTGTTAAACGAGAAATTAAAAGAATCGGTCATGGCTGTTGTTCCGATAGGCGCGATCATTTTGGCACTGCATTTTATGGTCGCATCGCTGGCACCCTGGACGCTCGGGATGATGCTGGTCGGCATGGCAATGCTGTTTGTGGGGCTTGCGCTTTTTTCCATCGGCGTGGAACTTGCCATGATGCCCATTGGCGAGCATGTAGGGGCCGCATTGATTTCGTCGCGCAAACTGCCGTTGATCATTATCTCCTTGTTCGTTTTCGGCTTTATGGCGACCGCGGCTGAACCGGACCTTTCCGTGCTTGCCAATCAGGTAGCTTCGATTCCCAAAGTTAATCTGATTGCCGGTATCAGCGTGGGCGTAGGCGCATTTTTGGTGCTGGCCGTATTACGGGTGCTTTTTGACTGGCGCCTGGGGCGCGTGTTGGCGGTAGCATACCCCCTTGCCTTCATCATCGCGATTTTTTCGAGTGATTATCTCGCCGTGGCCATCGACTCGGCAGCAGTCACCACCGGGCCGGTCACGGTACCCTTCCTCCTTGCCATTGGCGGCGGGTTCGCGGCTGTTTCCAACAGCCGGCACGCTGAGGAAGATAATTTCGGTATTAGTTCAATTTGTTCCGTAGGTCCCATTATTTCGGTGCTGATATTGGGCATGTTCTATGATTCGTCGGACACACAGTATCTTCCCGCGTAGGCTGTCGAAATCACAAACATGTCCGGTTTGTTCAGTATGTTTGGCTGGGCCATGTGGCATACTCTGCTTGAAGTAGCCATCATCCTGGTGCCAATTTTGGGGATGTTTTTAATCTTTCAGATCACGAAACTGAAGCTTTCCCGCATTGAACTGATCAAGATATTCGTAGGGCTCATTTATTTATTGGTGGGGCTTACCATATTCCTGTCCGGGGTGAACAAGGGGTTTATGCCCGCAGCGGTTGCCTTGGGCGAGGCTATAGGCCAGCTTTCCTATAATTGGATTCTGATACCCATCTCCTTGGTCATCGGCGCCTGCGTGGTGCTGGCAGAACCGACGGTTTATGTGCTGGTAAATCAGGTGAGAAAGATCACCGACGGGGCGATATCCCGGAGGCTGCTGCTCTCTGCCATGGCGCTGGGCGTCGGTATCGCCATGAGCCTGTCGATAGTGCGTATTTTAAGCGGCCTTTCCATCTGGTGGTTTTTGCTGCCGGGGTATACCATTTCCCTTGCGCTCACCTTTTTTGTACCTAACATCTTTGTGGGCATTGGCTTTGACTCCGGTGAAGTGGTCACAGGCGCGATGAGCGCGGCGTTTGTCATTCCCTTTGCCATTGGCGTATGTTCAGTGATTCCAGACCGCAATGTGGTTGTGGATGCTTTCGGCATTGCGGGCTTAATCACCATGATCCCGCCCATTATTATACAAACAATAGGCCTCATCTATAGCAACAAACTGAAAAAGGCCAAGGAGCTGGAGGCTGCTGGCCAGGAAGCATAGCGCCGGAACAACTGAGGCAATGTAGCAGCCTAAAAGGAGAGGATTATCGTTATGCAATTGGAAAAACACAGTCATTTGGCGATCAGCCTTCTATGGGTAATATGCGACTCGAACCGGCGCGAAAAAGTAACAAATATCCTGAAACAGTACGAAACCTTCTGCAGCCTGGTTACTCATGGAAAGGGCACGGCTAACTCCAAGATTTTAAATTATCTTGGCTTGGGCGAATCGGAAAAGGTGGTCTTTTTTAGCATCCTGCCTACAAATACCGCCTGGGAAATAATGGACAAAATAGATGAGAAACTGGAAATGAAAAAACCGGGGAATGGAATATTGTTTATAACGCAGGTACATCAGGGATGCTACCGTAAGCCTGTTGAATTTGTTAGTAATGCAAACGGAGGGGTGACGATGGGGCAAGATTCTGCGCATAATCTAATTATAGTGGTGCTTAACCGCGGATACAGCGAAGACGTTATGGATGTGGCCCGGGCGTATGGTGCCAAAGGCGGCACGGTACTGCACGCGCGCAGTTGCGGCATGGCGGAAATGGAAAAATTTTTTGGGGTGACAATCGTCCCTGAAAAAGAAATGCTGATGATCGTGGCCCCGAACAGTGCTGCTAATGCCATCATGACCGGCATTGCTGAAAAAGTCGGTCCCACTACTGATGCGTGCGGGATTTCTTTTTCATTGCAGGTAAACGGTGTAAAGGGCATCCAGACAGCCAAATTAGAATAGCGCTAGCAACAGATCCACTAGTGATTCCGGATAATGATAAATCCCTCCCGGGTATGGGAGGGATTTATCATTATCAAGAGACACTGTCAAAAGTTGATCGTGCCATTTTCTTCGCTGCTAGTTGATAAGAGCGTGCAGACTGAATTAAGTCGTTCTATATTGAATTTGGCTTTTATCACTCTTGTTTAGCCAAATTTTTAGTGGCAAACTTAAAGATACTGTTAAGCCATTTGTAGATTGTTTTTGATTCTTTAGTCATTAAAGGCCCTAATATCGCCAGCAGCAATACATACAAAGCTGCAAAGGGCTGTAAAATCGGCAGCAATCCGCCTGCTTTTCCCAGATTAGCAGTAATGATGGAAAACTCGCCGCGGGAAACAATGGTGAGCCCTATATTGGTAGAAGCTTTCGCTGATAAACCCGCAGTTCTTCCAGCCAGTAAGCCGGCAACTAAATTACCGATAATAGTGATAACAACCGCGCCAAGGGTCAGCCAAAAAGCTCCTAAAAGATTAAACGGATCAATCGACAAGCCAAAGCTGAAAAAGAACATGGCGCCGAAAAAATCCCGAAAAGGCAAAATTATCCGTTCAATTCTATGTATATGCTCGGTTTCCGCAAGAATCAAACCAGCCAAAAGAGCGCCAATAGCCTCGGCAACATGAAGGGTTTCGGAAAAGCCGGCAATTAAAAACAGTAGCGAAAAAACCATCAGGATAAACAACTCATTAGACTGAACGGATAAAACCCGATTTAAAAACGGTGTAATTTTACGGCCGACGACCAGCATTCCCAGGATATATATCAGGGCAACTGCGGCAGCGCCGATAATTCCCATGAGCGAGGTAGCACCACTCAGCAATAACCCGGACAGAATTGATATATATACTGCCAGAAAAATGTCTTCCACCATAATAATCCCCAAAATCATTTCCGTTTCGGGATTGGCGGTACGTTTTAGGTCAACAAGCACTTTGGCTACGATGGCACTGGAAGAGATCGTTGTGATCCCGGCTATAACCATAACTTCTTTTATTGAAAATCCGGCGGCCATAGCGTACACTAACCCTAATGTGAAATTGATCGCTAAGTAGATCGTACCGCCAATGGCGATGGAGCGCCCGGCGCTAATCAATCGCCCTACCGAAAACTCCAGCCCCAAATAGAACAGTAGAAACAAAATGCCCATTCTGCCCATGAAATGGATGGTTTCAGCGCTTTCAATAAAACGGAAATCCACAATCCCGACATGGGGGGCGTGAGAACCGACTAACATACCAACAATGATGTAAAAGGGAACAATCGAAGAGCGAAGCTTGTTGGAAATCAACCCGGCACAGGCTAGGAGAGCAATCGCCACGCCTATTTCGAATACTAGTATTTCCATACTTATGATTCCTTGTGAATCAGGAGATTTTTCAAAGCCTTAATTTGTTTTCGATCTCCGGCCACCACCAGCATGGCATCGGCTTTAAGAATATGCTCCGGTCCCGGACTAACCGTCTGCGTTTGGTCCTTTTCCACAATCGCAATAATCGTTGCGCCTGTTTTTTGACGGATATCTAACTCACCAATACATTTACCGATGCAAGGCGAGCTGCTTTCTAATTTATACCATTCAATAATCAAATCATTCAAAGCCATCTCAATTGTTTCCAATGCTTTGGGCTTATATGTCATACCGCCAACAATGGCAGCAACTTGCCGCGCTTCGTCATCCTCAAGTGTAAAGGTCGAGATCATTTCATCCGGATCTTTGGGATCATACTGATAAATCTCCCTGCGACCGTCATCATGAATCACAAAAACCAATAGATCCCCTCCGCGCGTTAACATTTGATATTTCTTGCCAATTCCCGGAAGATTAGATTCTTTAATACTAAACATGTAATTCCTCCTAAGTTATAACATAATTTCATTGTATTAATTTTATGTAGAAATTCTCTAGATAAATGAAGATAATTACTAGCTTTTGGTGGTATTATTATATATAAACACTTAATAAAAGTCAAATAAAGTTAGTTGCCCCGCGCTGTATTCCAGCCTCTCGCCGGCCGGGATTAAAAGCCCCAGAAACGCAGCCGGTTTAAGCCCCACCGCCGGCGTAAGCGCAAGGATCAGGCAGGCTTGCTCAGCCAATGGCGGCAACTCCATTCACTTGGTTTGGCGGGCGGTTAAGCCAGGAACCGGGCTTAAACACTTGCAAAAAGACAATATCAGGGCAATTTTTCCTGTACAGGAATGGGCAATAATGTCCGGCCGGCGTCAGGCAGCTTAGGCCGGGCCTCTTTAGGCCGGCTGCCAAACTCCGTCATGTACGTCCAGTACCGTTTGGGCATATGGCTCATGCGGCAGGTTGGATTATACCGCCCCTCAATCGCGATGGTATCATAAAATAGTTGCCAGAGTTCACGAAACCGTTGTTCCTCGGCATCTGCTGCCGGCAGATCAAGCGAACTGATGGGAATGACGGCCGACTGGTAGGGCTGATATACCAGTCCCATGCCATGGGTTTTATCATAGATTAAAAAGCGTTCTTCCGGATAACGTTCACAAAAATGCTGCGTCAGCAGCGGCAGTACATAATTTTTGGGTTCGATCTCACCGACCAGGACGTTGCTAAAAATGGAAAAACGCAGGAAGCCTTTAAACAAATGACTTTCCCGCTCTAAATGTTTTACCGCCCTGCAAAGTGTGCCGACCACGTTATCGGTCAGCATATTCATCACCGACGGGCCGTTGCGGTAGCCAAGCCGCAGGAAGAGCAGGATATACAGCTCTTTTTGCCCCAGGCAGGTTAAAAAGGCCTGTTGGATAAAGACCAGCGCTGCCGGGCCCAGTTTTTGGGGAATAGAGGCCAGTACCCGGCCGGCTTTTTGGCTGTCAGTTGGAATCTCTTTGGTCGAAAAGAGCAGCGGCTGAGCTGTAGCCGCTACCAGGATATCAACGGGAATTTCTTTTTTTTCGTAACTTTCAAAGACACAGCACAATAAACCGTCAAAGCTGCCGTCATAGCAGTAAATCAGATCAGACCCGGCCGGCATTGTTGCTAGCCTCCTGTGGTAGGGGGCGCAGCGCCGGCTGGTGAAAGAGCGAGAGCTGTTCCGGCCGGCTGGCAAATTGGGAATGATACAGTTCCAGTGTTTTAGCCGACAGCAAAGAGCGGAGCATGGCATTAGGGGTGTTTTTTATGCCGTCGGCGGTTTTGCCGGCGCAGGTGATAAAATACTGCGCCCGTTTGAGGACAACCCCCAGCTTTTTCAGGTTGTCGAAATGGAGGGAGGTTGTACGGCGGGCGGTTACTATCCGCTGGGCGCTGGTTACGCCGATGCCCGGTACCCGCAGTAAGTCACGGTAGGAAGCCCGGTTAACCTCCACCGGGAAGGAATCCATATGGTGAAGGGCCCAGTTGCATTTAGGATCAAGATAGGGATTGAAACTTTGCTGCTGCTGATCAAGCAGTTCGTCAGCAGCAAACCCGTAAAACCTGAGCAGCCAGTCGGCCTGATAAAGCCGGTGTTCGCGCCACAGCGGCGGGGCTGTATCCAGGGCGGGAAGGAGGCTGTCCACAGCTACCGGCATATAGGCGGAGAAGAAAACCCGTTTCAATTGATATCTTTTGTACAGATTTTCCGTCAGGTTTAGAATCTGATAATCGGTGTCGGCCGTAGCCCCGATAATCATCTGGGTGCTTTGGCCGGCAGGAACAAATTTGGGTGCATGGCGGTACTTTACTATATCCCGCGAGTTCTCCCGGATCCGGTTCTGAATATGACCCATAGGGGTAAAAATGGCATGCTTTGACTTATCCGGTGCCAGCAGCTGCAAACTGTTTTGCGAGGGTAATTCGATATTCACACTCATCCGGTCGGCCAGCAGGCCCAGACGGGTAATCAGGGCACTGTCGGCGCCGGGAATCGCCTTGGCATGAATATAACCGGCAAAGCGGTATTCCTCACGCAGGATACGCAAGGTCTCTATGATCTGTTCGCAGGTGTAGTCCGGATTTTTCAGCACGCCGGAGCTTAAAAACAAGCCCTCAATATAATTGCGGCGGTAAAAGTTGATAGTCAGTTCAGCTAATTCCCGGGGTGAAAACATGGTTCGCGGGGTGTCGTTTGAGCGGCGGTTAACGCAGTATTTACAATCATAAATGCAGATATTGGTCAGCAGCACTTTGAACAGGGAAATGCAGCGCCCATCGGCGGAAAAGCTGTGGCAGATGCCACAGGCGGCGGCACTGCCGATACCGCCGGCGGCGGCTTTTTTATTTACGCCGCTTGAGGTGCACGCCACATCATATTTTGCCGCATCGGTTAAGATCTTCAGTTTGTCGAACACATCCACATTCATCAGCTCCTTGCATGCTCTTATTATACCCGAGAACATACGTTCTAGTAAAGAGGGATAATAATATTTTAGCAAGCAGAGGCTTATAGAAGCAGCTGACTGGCGGGGTTGAATTTTTATCGGCATTCAGACCAGCTGGCTGCGGCAGCGACGGCGCTGAACCAGGCCGTTATTTCTGCGCAATGAGATACTGCCAAAATCGGTCCAGACAGGCCGGCAGCAGCGACTGGCGGCAAACCGCATAAAACTGGCGCTCGATTACCGGTATCGGCAGCGGCAGGGAAATTAGCCGGCCGGACATAAGCTCAGCCTCAACCGCCCACGAAGAGATAAAGCCTACGCCGATTTTATTCAGGATAGCCGCTTTTACCGCCTGATTGCTGCCGGCTTCCATAACAACAGTAAGCTCGTCCCGGTTAATGCCAAAGCGGGCCAGGGCATCCAGGGCTGAGCTGATGGTGCCTGATGATTTTTTTCGTAAAATAAACGGCAATGTCAGGACCCAGTCTTTTATCGGGCTAGCGCCGGCCACTGATTGATAGTCTGGGTGGGCGACAAGCAACAGTTCGTCCGTCCAGAGCGGCTGGCTGATCAGGCTGTCGTCCGGCTTGGTGCCGACTACAGCAATAGGGAATTCACCCCGCCTAAACTTTTCCAGGATGGTATGACTGTCGCCGGTTATGAGCGATATGCTCAGGCCGGGGTTGCTTTTCAGGAACTGAGCCATTAGCGGCGGGAGGATATAATCGGCGGGGATTGTGCTGGCACCAAGCAGTATCCGGCCGGCCGAACCCTGGGCCATGGCTTGAATTTCTTTGCGGGCAGCGGTCGTCAGGTCATTTATTATCCGGGTGGTCTGATACAGTCTTTCGCCATATATGGTTAAGGAAACACCTTTGGATGTCCTGAAGAACAAGGGGCAGCCAAAACTTTTTTCCAGGTTATCAATGTGAAAGGAGACTGTGGGCTGAGTGAGTTCCAGCCTTTTGGCCGCAGCAGAAAAGCTTCCCTCTTCAGCAACATAGGAAAACACAGTTAAAGATTGGATATATGACATGCGCTCACCTCAACAATTTAGTATGGTGTTAATAATTCGTAAGCAGGGATAAATTATCCTGTTAAAGCCTGGCCGGGGAGGAATATATTTGTTTATATATAATATTTATGGTGGTATTAAAAATTTTCTGTATATGGGGTGAGGGAATTGAACTGGTTGATTATTGTCACAGGCGTAGTTTTTGGTCTCGGGGCGGTGTTGCTGGTCAAGTTTGGTAATCCCGGCAATTATGGTTTTTGTGCCGCCTGTCAGTTGCGGGATATTGCCGGTGCAGTGGGGCTTCATAACACAGCCACCCTGCAGTATGCCCGGCCTGAGATTCTGGGGTTCGTCCTTGGCGCTTTTGGTCTGTCCCGCGCTGGCGGCGAGTTCAGAGCCAGGGGCGGCTCCAGCCCGCTCGTGCGCTTTGTGCTGGGAATGGCGATGATGCTGGGGGCGCTGGTGTTTTTAGGCTGTCCCCTGCGGGCCATCCTGCGGGTGGCCGGCGGCGATCTCAACGGCATCACCGCCCTGGCCGGCTTTATTGCCGGTATTGGGGCCGGGATCCTATTCCTGAAGCGCGGTTTTAATCTGGGACGAGCCTATACCTATACCGGCGGGAGCCGGGTGACCGGTTATCTGGCGGCAGCAGCGGCCCTTATACTGCTGATTGGCGTAAGTATGGAAGCGGGTTTTTTGCACTTCAGTGTCCAAGGGCCAGGTTCTATGCATGCTCCAGTCATACTGAGCCTGGTCGCCGGTTTGGCCGGTGGTGTCCTGGCCTGGCGTACCCGGATGTGCCTGAGTGGCGGTTTTCGCGATTTTATGCTGGCCGGGGATACATCGCTGCTTAAAATCTACGGGGTTATGTTCGCCGCCGCCCTCGCCGGCAACCTGTATTTCGGGTTCTTTAAGCTAGGCTTTGCGAACCAGCCGCTGGCTCATACCATGCATATCTGGAATTTTCTTGGTCTGTTCCTGACCGGTCTGGCAGCCACGCTGGCCGGCGGTTGTCCGCTTCGTCAGCTGATACTGTCCGGCGAGGGCAGTACGGATGCAATGTTTTGCGTGCTCGGCATGCTGGCCGGGGCCGGTATAGCCCATAATCTTAATGCGGCCGGTTCAGCGGCCGGTGTCGGCATCAACGGGCAGATTGCCGTCATAGCCGGTATTGCCGTAGTTGCCGGCATTGGCTGCCTGTTCAGGGAAAAACTTGTACCGGCAGGTAAAGGAGTTTGATAAACCGTGGCGAATACTCTTGACGTACGGGGTCTAAGCTGCCCCCTGCCGCTGCTCAGGACCCAAGCCGCGCTGGCTGACAGCAGTGTCCGCATCCTGGCGGCTGAGCCTGGAGTTAAAGAAAAAATAATAAAATATGCCAGGTCGCAGAAGCTTCATGTTGAATGAGCCGGGGCCGGCGGTGAATATACTATTAACATAGCCAAATAGCGGTCAATGATGTTGCCGGTTTTAGAAAGGGTAGATATATGCTCAGTTGTGTCATTACATTTCCGTCCGTCTATCACGCCTTCCGGGCTAAAAAAATCTTAAGAGAGAACGGTATCCTGGCCGAATTAATCCCGGTGCCGCGGGAACTGAGCGCATCCTGTGAAGGCCTGGCCGCTCAGGTTGCCGAGCACGAGGTTGACAGGGCCGTTGAGGTATTGGGGGCTAAAGGGATTGCCATGCTGCAAAAGGGTGTTAAGCTGATTCAGGCCTATTGAAATTGAGAGTAAATGCAGTATTCGTGAGAGTCTGGGCAACAGGCTCTTTTTTCTTTCCCGGCGACAGGAAAAAGGGAAGCGATGGAGAAAATAAATATGTTTACCCTACTCTGATTGAGGGAGGAAGCTATGAATAAAATTTATGACCGCCTGAACCCGGCCCAGCAGGACGCTGTCGCCCACACCAACGGACCGCTCCTGATTATGGCCGGGGCCGGTTCAGGCAAAACCAAGGTATTGACGAGCCGGATTGCCAACCTGCTGGCGCAGGGGGTGGCGCCTTACAATATTCTTGCTATCACCTTCACCAACAAAGCCGCTGCGGAAATGAAGGAACGGGTAACAAGCCTTGTCGGTCCGGCGGCCCGGGATATCTGGCTGAGTACATTTCACGCCTTTTGTGCCAAATTCCTGCGGATAGAGATTGAAAACCTGGGCGGGTACAACCGCAATTTTGTTATTTATGATGCCAGCGAATCCCAGACACTTATCAAGAACTGCATTCGGGACCTGAATCTGGATGATAAGCAATTTACCCCCGGCGGTGTCCAGGCTACGATCTCGAATGCTAAAAATGCCCTGCAGGATGTACGGGAATTTACCTCTCAGGCCGATAATTTCTATAACCTCAAGGTGGCTGAGGTATACAAGCTGTATCAGAGCAAACTAAAAGTACATAATGCCCTGGATTTTGACGATCTTTTGATGCTGTCGGTTGAATTGCTGGAATATAATGCCATGGTTCGGGAAAAATATCAGGATAAGTTCCATTATATATTGATTGACGAATATCAGGACACGAACCGGGCCCAGTATCTGCTGGCCCGGACCCTGGCGGCCAAATACCGCAACCTGTGTGTTGTCGGCGATGTTGATCAGAGCATTTATGCCTGGCGGGGAGCGGATATTCAAAACATCCTGGATTTTGAAAAAGATTATCCTGATGCCAAGGTCATCAAACTGGAACAAAACTACCGGTCGACGCAAACGATTCTGGATGCTGCCAATGCGGTTATCGAAAACAACTGCAACCGCAAGGCCAAGTCATTGTGGACCGATAATCAGGCCGGTGATGCAATCACTCATTACCTGGCCATGGATGAGCGGGACGAGGCCCGGCATATTGCCGATACCATCATTAAGCTGAATACGGTATACCGCACACCTTATAAGGATATTGCCATCCTGTACCGGACTAACGCCCAGTCCCGGGCGATAGAGGAAGGCCTGCGCAACGGTGCGATCCCCTATACGATGGTGGGCGGGCTGCGCTTCTATGACCGCAAGGAAATTAAAGATATCATGGCCTATGTTAAGCTGGTGTTTAATCCGGCCGATGCCATCAGCCTGCTGCGCATCATCAATGTGCCGCGCCGGGGCATTGGCGACACTACCATTGGGCGTCTGGCCGATTATGCGGCCCACAACGAGGTGCCGCTGTTTGATGCCGTATCCAATCCTGACCTGGTTCCGGGCCTTACCGCCCGGGCCAAAAATCAGCTGGAATCATTAGCTGCCCTGATTTTCAACCTGATGGCCTGCCAGCATACCCTGGCGGTAGCCGACCTGCTGGAAAAAGTGATGCGCGATTCAGGGTATCTGGCGGAGCTGGAAATCGACAGTGACCCTCAGGCGGAGACCCGGATTGAAAACCTGAAAGAACTCAAAAGTGATGCCAAAAAATTTGCCGAAAATGAAGAGGATAACACCCTGGAAAATTTCCTGAGCCATGTGGCCCTGTTGACAGATACTGATAAAGCGGAAACCGGTGATGACAAGGTTACGCTGATGACCCTGCATTCGGCCAAGGGCCTGGAGTTTCCCACCGTATTCCTGGCTGGTTTGGAAGAGGGGATTTTCCCTCATGTCCGCACCCTGATGAATGAACAGGAGGTCGAGGAGGAACGCCGGCTGTGTTATGTCGGCATTACCCGGGCGGAGCGCAAATTGTTTGTTTCCAATGCCAGACAGCGTATGATCTATGGTAATTCGGTATGCTACGCGCCCTCCCGCTTTTTGGATGAGATTCCACCGGCGCTGATTGAACGGTATGCGCCCCGGCGCCCCGGCTATTTAGCCCCTGTGCCCGGCCGCCCGGCCGCCGCAACCGTGATGCCGTCCCGGGCGATGCCCAAACCGGAGCTGATTTTGCTCAAGGACCAGGTTCAGTCTGGGGCTCAACCTGTCAATACCGACTGGAAGCCGGGGGAAAAGGTCTATCATGCCAAGTGGGGCACAGGCACGGTTGTTGCCGTCACCGGCAGCGGCAGCAGCCTGCAGCTTAGTATTGCGTTTCCTAATGAAGGCATAAAAAAACTGCTGGCCCAAATGGCACCAATCAGCAGGCTGTAATATACTCTTTGCGGGGGTTAACAATGTGAAGACAGAGATACCGGCCAGCCTGGCGGCTGCAGCGCAAGCCATTGAGGAATTAAAAAAGACGATTCACTATCACAGTCACCGTTATTATGTACTTGACAGCCCTGAACTCAGTGATGCCGAATACGACCGTCTGCTCAGGCAGCTTATTGACATTGAGACCGCTTACCCTTCCCTCATAACGCCTGATTCACCAAGTCAGCGGGTGGGCGGGGCGCCGGCCGGCGGCTTTGAACGGGTTGCCCACCTGACCCCGATGTTTAGTCTGGGCAATGCTTTTTCCGCGGACGAGCTTAAAAGCTTCGATGCCCGGGTCAGAAGCGGGCTTGACAGTGATGAGGTGGAATATGTTGTTGAACTTAAGATAGATGGTTTGGCCATGAATCTGGTGTATGAGAATGGCAGGTTAGCCCGGGGGGCTACCAGGGGCGATGGCACCTATGGCGAGGATGTAACAACAAATATCCGCACCATCCGGTCGGTGCCGCTGGTTTTGCATGCTGCCGGCAGGATGCCGCCGCTGTTGGAGGTGCGGGGCGAGGTATTTTTACCCAGACGTGAGTTTGACCGTCTCAATCAGCTCCGGGAAACTGCCGGTGAAGCCCTGATGGCTAACCCCCGGAATGCAGCCGCCGGCTCCATCCGCCAGCTTGACCCGAAAATCACGGCTGAGCGGGCGCTGGATATCTTTATGCACGGTTTGGGGACCGAAGAGGGGCTGGGAGTGGCAACCCATGCGGCCATGCTGGCAAAGCTGCAGTCCCTGGGCTTTAAAATCAATCCTCATTACCGGCTGTTTACTAATATTGACGATGTTGCCGCCTATTGCGAAAGCTGGTCCGAAAAGCGGATTGACCTGCCCTACGACATTGACGGCCTGGTGATTAAGGTCAACAGCCTCGCCAGCCAGCGCGTCCTGGGGTCCACGGCCAAGGACCCGCGCTGGGCCATTGCCTATAAATTCCCGGCCGAGCAGGCCACCACGGTTGTGGAAGATATCTTTGTCCGGGTCGGCCGTACCGGGGCCCTGACGCCAACCGCGGTTTTGCGGCCGGTGCGGCTGGCCGGCAGCACTGTCAGCCGGGCTACGCTCCACAATGCCGATTATATTGCAGAAAAAGACATCCGCATCGGTGATACGGTGGTTGTCCATAAAGCCGGCGAGATTATTCCCGAGGTGATAGCAGTTGTGACTAACCGCCGGACAGGCAGTGAATTACCCTTTGTTATGCCGTCTGTCTGTCCGGAATGCGACCAGCCGGTTGAGCGTGAAGCCGGCGAGGTGGCCCATAAATGTGTCAATTCCCGCTGTCCGGCCCTGCTGCGGGAGGGGCTGATTCACTTTGTTTCCCGGGATGCCATGAATATCGACGGTTTGGGGCCGGCGGTCATTGCCAGCCTGCTGGCCGCGGGGCTGGTACGGGATGCCGCCGATCTGTACCGCCTGCAGCCTGCAGCTTTGGCCGCTCTGGACCGGATGGGGGAAAAATCGGCCCAAAATCTGGTGACCGCCATTGAGGCCAGTAAAAAGGCCGGTTTAGCCCGCGCCCTCTTTGCCCTTGGCATCAGGCATGTCGGGGCTAAGGCCTCGGCAATCCTGGCCCGGCGGTACGGCGACATTGACAGGCTGGCGGCAGCCAGTGCGGAAGAACTGCTGACAATCGACGAGATTGGTCCCAAAATTGCTGAAAGTGCGGCCAGTTATTTTGCTGATCCTGTCAATTTGGCTTATATTGAAAAACTTAAAGCCGCCGGCATTAAACTGACGGAAGAGACGCAGGCGGTAAGCCAGGAACTGGCCGGTAAAACTTTTGTCCTGACCGGTACGCTGTCGATGGCCCGTAAAGAAGCCGAAGAGCTTATTACCGCCTGCGGCGGCAAGGTGTCGGCGGCTGTCAGCAAAAAGACCAGTTACGTTGTTGCCGGTACCGAGGCCGGCAGCAAGCTTGACAAAGCGCAGGCACTGGGAATTACGGTTCTGGACGAAGAACAGTTCCGGATGCTGGTACAAAAGCCGCAGGCATGATATAATATCTGTTATTGAAAATATTGGCACGTTTTGCCTTGAGGAAGGGGATTTTATGAAAATTGACCGCCAAGCTGTTGAAAATGTAGCCCTCTTATCCCGGCTGGAGATGGCACCTGAGGAACTGGACGCCTATGCCGTACAGCTTAACGCTATCTTAGAATATGCAGATATCTTAAATAAGCTTGATACCGATGGCGTTGAGCCGACAGCCCATGTGCTGCCGCTGCAAAATGTCATGCGTCCGGATGCGGTCAAGCCTTCATTGCCGCAGGCACTGGCCTTGGCCAATGCACCGGAGGCCGAGGACGGCTACTTTAAGGTGCCGAAGATCATGGAAGGGTAAGGATTGGAGGTCAGAACAGTGAAATTGTTTAAACAGACAGCACATGCCCTGCATTCTATGCTGGTAAAAAAAGAAATATCGGCCGTGGAGCTGGCGCAGAGCAGCTTGGCCAGAACCGATGAGGTTGAGCCTACCATACGTTCTTACATAACCGAGACCAGAGAGCAGGCGCTGGCTCAGGCTGCTGCCGTCGACGCCAAAATCGGGCGGGGCGAGGCGATCGCGCCGCTGGCCGGCATCCCCGGTGCCATTAAAGACAATATCTGCACCCGCGGGACCAGAACGACCTGTGCTTCCAAAATTCTGGCCAATTTCGTTCCTCCTTATGATGCCACGGTCGTAGACAAGCTGGCCGCCCAGGGGGCTGTTGTCACCGGCAAGGCCAACTGCGATGAGTTTGCCATGGGTGGCTCCACGGAAAACTCGGGCTTTTTTGTTTCCCGCAACCCCTGGGATACCGACCGGGTTCCCGGTGGCTCCAGCGGCGGCTCGGCCGCGGCGGTGGCCGCCGGCGAAGCGGTGTGGGCTCTGGGCTCGGATACGGGCGGTTCCATTCGCCAGCCTGCCGCCTATTGCGGCAATGTCGGCCTGAAGCCAACCTATGGCCGGGTTTCCCGCTACGGTTTGGTGGCTTATGCCTCGTCGCTGGATCAAATCGGCCCGATTACCCGGGATGTTACCGACTGCGCCCTGGTGCTTAATGCCATTGCCGGTTATGATGCCAAGGACTCGACTGCCATTAATATCGACGCCCCCGATTATACCCGGGCGCTTGTGAATAATGTTAAAGGTCTCCGGGTCGGCCTGCCTAAAGAGTATTTCGGCACCGGTATTCAGCCGGAGGTTGCAACCACTATCAAAAAAGCGGTTGATCAGCTGATCGCCATGGGCGCTGAGGTTAAAGAAGTGTCCCTGCCGCACACCGAGTATGCCCTGCCGGCCTATTACCTGCTGGCCCCGGCTGAGGCCAGCTCCAATCTGGCCCGGTATGACGGCGTGGGCTTTGGCCACCGGGCGCCAGGCACTGATATTATCGACATGTATAAGAAAACCCGCAGTGAAGGCTTTGGGCCGGAGGTAAAGCGCCGCATTATGCTGGGCACCTATGCCCTCAGCTCCGGTTATTATGATGCCTATTATTTGAAGGCCCTGCAGGTCCGGACCCTGGTCAAACAGGACTTTGACCAGGCCTTTGCCGAGGTTGATGTACTGGTTACGCCGACGGCGCCGACTACGGCCTTTAAAATTGGCGAACTCAGCGACCCCCTGGCAATGTACCTGCAGGATATCTTCACCATCCCGGTTAACCTGGCCGGTCTGCCCGGGATATCCATCCCGTGCGGTTTTGTTCACGGCCTGCCTGTCGGCCTGCAGATTATCGGCAAACCGCTGGCTGAAGCTGCAATTATCCAGGCGGCTTACACCTTGGAACAGGCTAATGATTACCATACGCGTTTTGCGCCGCTGGGGGAGGTTTAACGCCATGAAATATGAAACAGTCATTGGACTGGAAGTCCATTCCGAGCTAAAAACCCAATCGAAAATATTTTGCGGGTGCAGCACCCGCTTCGGGGCCGACCAGAATACCAATGTGTGCCCTGTTTGCCTGGGTCTGCCGGGGGTACTGCCGGTAATTAACGAAAAGGTGGTGGAGTTTGCCGTCCGGGCCGGTTTGGCGCTTAATTGCCAGATCCTGCCGTTTAGTAAATTTGACCGCAAAAACTACTATTACCCGGATCTGCCCAAGAATTATCAGACCTCACAGTATGATCTGCCGATTGCCGTCAACGGCTATCTGGACATCGAGGTCAATGGCGAGACCAAACGCATCGGCATTACCCGGGTCCATATGGAGGAAGATGCCGGCAAGCTGGTCCATTCAGGCACGATCAGCAACAGCGAATATGCCCTGGTTGACTATAACCGTACCGGCGTGCCGCTGATCGAGATTGTCTCCGAACCGGACCTGCGCTCCCCGGAGGAAGCCAAGGCCTATCTGGAGAAAATGAAGGCCATCCTGCAGTATATTGATGTCTCGGACTGCAAGATGGAGGAAGGCAGCCTGCGCTGTGATGCCAACATCTCGCTGCGGCCGGCCGGTGCCGAGCCTTTTGGCACCAAGGCCGAGCTCAAGAACCTGAACTCGTTCCGGTCTGTGCAGCGGGGCCTCGAATATGAGGTGGAACGACAGACCGAGCTGCTCTCAGAAGGCGGCCGCGTAGTCCAGGAGACCCGTTCCTGGGATGAAAGCAAGGGTATAACCCTCTCAATGCGCAATAAAGAACAGGCCCATGATTATCGCTATTTCCCGGAACCGGAGCTGGTGCCGATCGTCGTCGATCCAGCCTGGGTCGAGAATATCCGGGCCGGCCTGCCGGAATTGCCTGACGCCCGCCAAGCCAGGCTGATGAGTGAGTATGGCCTATCGGCGTATGATGCCGAGACCATCACCGCCAGCCGGGTCATGGCTGATTATTATGATGCTGCCGTTAAGGCCGGTGCCGATGCCAAGGCGGCAGCCAACTGGCTAATGGGCGATGTAGCCAGGCATCTTAATGCCGCCGGCAAGACGGCGGCCGCTTGTCCGGTTGCGCCTGCCCAGTTAGCCGGTTTGATTGCCTTGATTACCAAAGGCACTATTTCCGGCAAGATTGCCAAAACGGTGTTTGAAGGCATGTGGGACAGTGGCAAGGACGCGGCGGTCATTGTCAAAGAGCAGGGGCTTGTGCAAATCAGTGACGAAGGTGCGATTGTGGCCATTGTTAACGGTGTTATTGCCGCCAATCCGCAGTCGGTAGCTGATTTTAAAGCCGGCAAAGAAAAAGCGATTGGCTTTTTGGTTGGCCAGGTTATGAAGCAAAGTAAGGGCCGCGCCAATCCTGAGCTTGTCAACAAACTGTTAAAAGATCGGCTGGCTAACATGTAATTTAAGCATAAATTGCCAGGCAGGGCGCGGTTTACCGCGTCTTGTTTTTTGCATGAAAGCCTGTCTGACCGCGCATAATGGTAGTATTGATAACGCCGAAAAAAAATGAGGTTATTATCATGCTGAAAGCTACCTGGGATTTACGGGCCGTATTCGCTGTTCATGTTCTGCGCCTGGCAACCGGCATACTTATCGTGCGGCTGGTATATCCGCTTTTTTTTACGGCAAGTCCCTGGGTAATCGAACTGACCGACCGCCTGATTATAGTGGCGTTAGTGTTGTGGAAGGTCCGCGATACCAGGGGCGACCCGGCTAAGCTGGGGCTTTCGTTCCGCAACTGGGGGCGCAATGTTGGGCAAGGTCTGGCTGGCGGACTGGTTTTATTATTGATCAGTCTGTACAGTGAACGTGTGTACACCACCACGCTGCTGGTGGCGCCGGCTCAGCATCCGATTGTCGCCGAGGTGCAGGCCGCCATGTCCTGGCAGCAGCTTATCATGCCTTTGTTTCTGGCCGGTATTGCGGCACCGGTTACGGAAGAGGTTCTTTACCGCCTGTTTACCTTTCTGCCGCTGAAAGATAGATGGGGCCTGTGGGGCGGCGCTCTGCTCAGTGCCGCAATTTTTGCCCTGTTTCATTTTAATGCGTATTGGCTTGTGGAGATGATTATCGTTGGTATTGGGTTCGCCCTGCTGTATTTTTGGACAGGGTCGCTGCTCACTGCCATTACGGCCCATTCGTTCATCAATACCAGTAAAATAGTCATGATGTATATGGGTATGTCGCTCCTGTAGCAGGATTTTGCCGGCAGCCGCTAGAAGATATTATGTGGTAAATTTTGCATACAACAATTTTTTCGCAGTGCTGCCAATGTATGTTGCTTCGCCTGCCAATGGAAGTCCGAACAATCTGTAGGGCCGCGTTCAGCAGTAAGTATCACTAAGCGGGTCTGCGGTGCCAATGCCTGGGTTAATGAAAACAAAGGGAGGACTTATTTTCATGGCTATAAGTCAGGAATTGCCGGTCGAAAAACTCCGCTTTAACTGTGATGACAGCGTGTTTGACTTTACGACAACCGAGACCGTATCACCGCTGGAGGTCATGATTGGACAGGAACGGGCGGTAAAAGCCGTTGAGTTTGGTTTGTTTACCAAAAACCCCGGCTATAATATTTTTATCTCCGGGTTAGTCGGCACCGGTAAGATTACGTATGCCGAATCGGCAGTTAAGAAAGTGGCCAGCCAACAGGAGCTTCCCTACGACTGGTGTTATGTGAATAATCTGGAAAGCCCCGGCCAGCCGATTGCCCTGGCACTGCCGGCCGGCATCGGCCAGGTTTTCAAGCAAGATATGCAGGAGCTTATTGAGAATCTGAAAACCGATATTCCGAAAGTATTTAGCAGCGAAGACTATGAGCAGGCTAAAGCCGGTTTGTTAAAGCAGTATCAGGAACAGCGCTCGGTGATGGTGGAAGAGTTTACCCAGTATGCCGAATCGCAGGGCATTTCCCCGCAATGGAGTTCAACCGGCTTTGTCGGCCTGCCGATGGTGGACGGCAAGGCGCTGGCACCGGAGGATTTTCAGAAATTGGAGAAGGAACAGCGGGAAGCCATTGAGAAGAATTTGTTTGCTGTCCACGAAAAAGGCATGGAGGTCGTACGCCGGATTCAACTGCTGGAGCGGGGGACCCGGGAAGACCTGAAACAGCTGGACAGCAAAGTCGGCCTGTTTGTTGCCGGCCATCTGATTGACGAGCTTAAGGAAAAGTATGACGGCCACAAAACGGTTGTTGATTATCTGGAAGCAATCAGGCAGGATGTTTCTAAAAACATCAATGAATTTAAGCCCCAGCCGGAAGAGGATAATAACCCTCTGGCTATTTTTAAGCGGCCGGCCCAGGATGCGAAGGATAAATACAATGTCAATCTGCTGGTAGAACACCGGGAGCCGCAGGGGGCGCCGGTTGTCGTTGAGATCAATCCCACCTACTATAACCTGGTGGGGCGGGCGGAATACGAAACCCGGATGGGTGTTGTCAGCACCGACTACACAATGATTAAGCCCGGGGCTTTGCATAAAGCCAATGGCGGTTACTTAATCCTGAATGCCCGGGATGTATTGACAAATGTTGGCGCCTGGGATGCCTTAAAACGGGTGCTTAAGACCAAGAAGCTGCAAATTGAGAACCTGGGCGAGCAATATGGTGTGCTGGCCATGGCCTCGCTGAAACCGGAGCCCATCCCGATTAACGTCAAGGTCGTATTGATTGGCAACCCCTATATTTATCAGCTGCTGTACAACTATGACGAGGATTTTCGCAAATTGTTCAAGGCCCATGCCGACTTTGACGTGATCATGGAGAACAATCCTGTCAATATTCAGAAACTGGCCGGTTTTATCAGTTCAACTGTCTGCCGGGAGAAACTTAAGCATTTCGACCGCTCCGCCGTTGCCCGGATTGTGGAATACAGTTCCCGCCTGACCGGATCACAAAATAAGCTGACAACCAGGTTTAATGATATTGTTGAGATCCTGTGTGAAGCCGATGTCTGGGCCACACTGGATAACAGTGGGATCGTCACTGCCGGCCATATAAGAAAAGCGATTGAAGAGAAACGGTACCGGGCTAATAAATATGAAGAACGTCTGCAGGAGATGTTCGCCGAAGGGCAGCTGTTAATTGACACCGACGGCGAAAAAACAGGGCAGGTCAACGGGTTGGCCGTACTGTCGGTCGGTGAGTATATGTTTGGCAAACCCTCCCGCATAACCGCCAATACCTATCTGGGCAAAAGCGGGATCATCAATATTGAGCGGGAGACCAAAACCAGCGGGACAAGCCATACCAAAGGCGTGCTGATCCTCAGCGGCTATCTTGGACAAAAGTATGCCCAGCAATATCCGCTGACCCTGACTGCCAGCCTGACCTTCGAGCAATTATATGACGGTGTCGACGGTGACAGTGCCTCAAGCACGGAACTGTATGCCATCCTGTCCAGTGTGGCTGACGCACCGATTAAGCAGTATATTGCTGTAACCGGTTCAGTCAATCAAAAAGGTGAGATTCAGCCCATCGGCGGCGCGACGGAAAAGATTGAAGGCTTTTTCGCGGTTTGCAAGCTAAAAGGTCTGACAGGCCAGCAGGGGGTGATGATTCCCCATCAGAATGCCAGCAACCTGGCCTTAAATGACGAGGTCGTCGAGGCTGTACGGCAGGGGCGGTTCCATATCTATCCGGTCGCAACGATTGATCAGGGCATTGAGATCCTGACCGGCATCCCCGCCGGTGAGGCCGGCCCGGACGGCACCTATCCGGCCGGCACAATCAACGCCCGTGTCAGCCGGAAACTGAAAGAATACACCGAAACCCTGATCAAGCTGGGGAAGGCTGCAGAGGATAAAGAACACACGGCTGCCGCCGAGCGCTAGTGAGCGTGAAAGCCGCTGCTGCCTTTTATCCAGCCGGAAATTAGTCATTTTACAGGCTAAAAAAGATTGAGCACAGAGGGCGGAAATCTCCGCCCTCTATTTAAATAGGAAGAAAAGGTGACATTGTGGCAGATAAAATTTCAGCGATCCCTCTGGCAAAAGGACAAAGTTATACAATTGAGATTACCGGGCTTGGCCATAGCGGGGAGGGGGTTGGCCGTTACCAGGGCTTCACCGTCTTTGTGCCGCACGCCCTGCCGGGGGAAAGTGTGACCGCCGTGATTGCGACTGTCAAAAAGACCTATGCGACCGGCCGTCTGGTAACTGTTCATACCCCGTCACCGCACCGGGTTCCTCCCGCCTGTACCATCTACAACCAATGCGGCGGCTGCCAGCTGCAGCATGTCAGCTATGAAGAGCAATTACAGCGCAAACGGCAGCAGGTGGTGGATGCGGTAACCCGGATTGGCAAGCTGACCGGAGTGATCGTTCATCCGACCCTGGGGGCGGACACGCCCTGGCATTACCGCAATAAAATGCAGTTGCCGGTGGGACAGCAGAACGGTAGGCTGGTGGTAGGCTGTTATGCCCAGGGCAGCCACAATATTATTGATACAGATAATTGCCTGATCCAGCATCAGGCCAATAACGATATTGCTGGGGTAGTGCGGGAAGTTATTGGCGAACTTGGCATTGAACCCTATGATGAGCATACCGGCCGGGGCATTATCCGCCATGTGCTGGGACGGGTAGGCACAGCTACCGGTGAGGTTATGGTTGTACTGGTAACGGCCACAGACCGCCTGCCGCACAGCAAAGAGATTGTTGAACGGCTGCGCAGCAGGCTGACAGGCCTTGGCAGCATTGTCCAGAATGTCAATTGCCAGCGCACCAATGTCATCATGGGCCAGAAAACGGCTACCCTCTGGGGCCGGGCTACGATTACCGATAAGCTGGGCGAGTTTCGCTTTGCTATTTCCGCCAGGTCATTTTTTCAGGTTAACACCGCCCAGGCGGAAGTGCTGTATGAGCAGGCCGTCAGATACGCCGGCTTGACCGGTACGGAAACCGTGATTGACGCCTACTGCGGCACCGGCACCATTACCCTGTTTCTCGCCCGTCAGGCCGCCCGGGTATATGGAATTGAAATCGTCGAACCGGCCATCCTGGATGCCCGCCGGAATGCCGTGAACAATCAGGTGAATAATGTGGAGTTTATTGTTGGCGATACGGTTGACGTGATGCCGCGCCTGTTTACAGAAGGCGTGCGGCCTGACGTCATTGTTGTCGACCCGCCTCGCGCCGGCTGTGAGCAGCAGGTGCTGGAGACTTTTGCGCGCATGGAGCCCAGCCGCATTGTCTATGTATCCTGCAATCCGGCTTCGTTGGCCCGTGATCTGGCAGTTTTGGACGGATTGGGGTATGAGACCAGGGAGATTCAGCCTGTTGACTTGTTCCCGATGACTTTTCACGTGGAGTGTTGCATTTGGCTGAAAAGAAAACACAGCCCTTGAAGCCAGGCGGTGCCTGGGTTCAAGGGCTGTGGGAAATAATGGTATATGTTTCCTCAGACGTAGATAGAAAACATCAGGCTTATCTGCTTGGTGTTTTCTATGTTAATCATTATCAAATTCGCCTTAAAGGGATGAAACTGGAAAGAGCCTATGAACCTTGACGTATAAGGGTTTGTAGGCTCTTTTTTTATATCAGCCTATGAAATTACCCTCATTACTTCGTCAGACTATGCAAGATAAAACTTGATCATTGCTACCAAATTCATAATATTACCAAAGGTTAAACCGGAGAAAACAACAGGGGATACCATGTAATGTGACGAATAAATAGTTGTTTTCTATTAAGACGAATGCTATCGCAATACCTATTAAGGAGGTATTTCCTTTGGTCATGCCAACCTATGAAGATATTATGCTGCCCTTTTTGAAACGATTAGCAGATGGGCAAGTACATTCCCTTAAAGAGCTGCGACAAGTATTGGCGGATGACTTGCAATTGACCGAGGAAGAACGAAATAGGCAACTGCCTTCAGGTCTGCAGTCCATATTCTATAATCGATTGAGTTGGGCGCGGACATATTTGAAGAAGGCGATGCTGATTGAAGCGAAAGCAGTGGGCCAGTTTCAAATCACAGACCGTGGGCGGAAGATACTGCAGCAGAACCCTGGCCGCATCAACAACCGTTTACTGGCTCAGTTCAACGAATTTAAACAGTTCAAACCACACTATCCAGTAAAGACTGGGGATTCCTTAGAAATAGTGGGGGCCAATGATGTCGACAAAACACCGAGTGAAATGATCCATAGTTATTACCAAGAACTTAGAAGTGCCTTGGCTGAAGAACTCTTGCAGCAAATTCTCGATTGCTCCCCGGCTTTCTTTGAACATTTGGTGCTCGATTTATTGTTAAAAATGGGTTATGGCGGCTCCCGAGAAGATGCAGCTCAGGTGGTGGGAAAATCCGGCGATGGGGGAATTGACGGCATCATTAAAGAAGATCGATTAGGCTTGGATTTAATCTACGTTCAAGCCAAGCGTTGGAAAGGTTCTATAGGAAGCCCCGAGATACATGGATTTATTGGCGCATTACAACTAAAGGCGGCACATAAGGGAATATTTATTACTACTTCGACTTTTACCCCGGCAGCACGTGAGGCTGCGATAAAAGCAGGCACTAGGATCGTTCTTATGGACGGAATTCAATTGACGCAGTTAATGATCGAGTATGGTGTCGGCGTGACGACAGAGACAGTATATGAAGTTAAACGGATTGATTCGGATTATTTTCTGGAAGAGTAGATTGCCTGGGTGGCCTTATGACGAGGCAAAGGATCACTATGTATGGAATGCGTGAAGGGGTCAAAAACAATTGGCATTTTTAAGTGTGAAAGGAAACGCCGGTTAGGGTGGTTTTGATGACCATCATAGCCGGCGTTATTTCTATTCAAGTTAGCAAAAATTACCAAGACCAACAACGTTTACATAAGAACACACGTTCTGGTATTATGTATATGGAGGTGGATAGTGGTGAGCGAACATACTATAAATTTACTAAGTATCCCTATTTACCAGCAGATGGCTCGGATATTTTACGTCGACCGATGTATGGTCAAGTGGGCGGGAATGCTTCTGTCTGAGCACAACGAGCAGATGAAAGAGAAAGAAGTCAAAGGCGATGGGGCTCGTTGATTTTTCTCGTTTTCCCCGCCGGAGCGTATTGTGCGTCGACGCAAAATCATTCTTTGCGTCCGTAGAGGCGGTTCGGCGGGGGCTTGACCCGCTGGAAGCCTATATTGCTGTAGTGTCGGATGTAAGGAGAGCCGGTGCGGTCGTACTGGCCAGCAGCCCGAGGGTTAAATCAGAATATAATATCAAGACCGGAAACCGGCTCTTTGAAATACCCAAACGTTCGCCGATTATGGTAGTAGAACCCAATATGGCGTTATATATCAAGGTGAACCAGGCCATACAAAATATATTCCGCCGCTTCGTAGCAGATGAAGATCTACACGTTTATAGCATTGATGAGTCCATATTGGATGTTACCGCATCGCACAATTTGTTTGGACCCGCAGAGGCGATGGCGGAAGCCATCTTAAAGATGGTGAAGGATGAGCTGGGGCTTATTGTGGCGGTAGGCATTGGCGATAATCCGCTGTTGGCAAAACTGGCACTGGATAATGAAGCGAAAAAGCGTCCGCCGTGGATTGCCAAATGGACGTATGAGATGGTGCCGGAAACGGTATGGAAAATACAGCCGCTGACTGCGTTTTGGGGCATATCCAGAGGCTACGATGAGAAACTCAAGCGAATGGGTATTTATACGATTGAGGGGCTGGCTCACGCCAATCCAGTGCGGTTGCAGAAAACGCTAGGCGTAATGGGGTTGCAGTTATATTACCACGCCTGGGGCTTGGATGCCAGCATCATTAGCCAGAAGGAACGGCCGAAAAGTAAATCCTATAGTAAAAACCAGATATTGATGCGGGATTACGATGTAAAAGCAGAAATTCTAATGATCATTAAGGAAATGGTGGGAGATGTATGCGCCAGGCTACGTAAGCACCAAGAGAAATGCCGCGAGGTACATCTGGGAATAGGGTACTCGGATAGAGAATTACACTTGGGCTTTACTGCACGGATTAAGCTGGTTCGCCCGGAGAACTCAACAGACATCATTAGTGAAGCGGCACGCCAGGAGTTTATTAAGCGGTGGCAGGGCGAGCCGGTACGATCAGTAAATATTACCGCTGGGAAAATCGTGTCACAAGGCCAGGAGCAGTTGGAACTATTTTTTGCAGGCGAAGAAAAGAAACATGCCATGGATAGAGTAGTAGATGATCTGCGGCAGCGATTTGGCAAAAAAGCGATTTTTTATGCTGGGTCGATGGCTGGCGGAACCTTCCTGGAACGGGCGGATTATGTGGGCGGACATAAAGGAAAAAGTGAATGATGTAATGCTGGGTTAATGGCAACATAGGGCATAAAAAACGGCCCCCGGATTTCCGGGGGCCGTAAGTCTTATCAATGCACAATGATGTCGTTTCCTTATTAATCCGTCCTGTGCTTCGCGAACGTTTCCTCGTTCGGCGGCAGAAAAAATGCCGGCACACCAAGCTCCAGAGCTTCGGCAACTTCAAATAAAAAACCTACGCGTTTCAGCGATTTAGGCCATTCGCGGCCAGCCTCGCCGCCATACTCTCCTTCAATCAGCTTGATATCACTTAGTGAACACTTAAGCTTTTCCGCCAGATGCTCCTGAGAGAGTCCCCGCTGCCGACGATAATACGCAATCCGTTTGCCGATTTCTTGGTACTTTTCCCCATAATCCGGGCGCATTTTCTGCCTTTTAGGCGGAGTTTCGTTAGTTGCGGATACCTCTTTGGCGCTTTTGTCGGTCTCCACAGGGTAAGCGTTCGGGGAGCCGTTCTGAAGCTTGTTCTTTGGTTTTTTGACCATCTTTATATATCCCCTTCCTAACAACCGGGGCAGTGTTTCACATCCGTGAAACCCGCTGAACGGTTGCGTGTCGGGGGAAATCAGAAAGAGCGCATGAGCAGGCCGTTTAATAGACCTACACATGCGCTCTTGCTAAGTTATCTTTTTCGTGTATGAGGAAAGATGGCGTACCGCGCGCCTTGGTCAAATGACCAAGCTGCTGTGTTTAAGCTGCCTTATAACCTCAGTTGTGCTTCATTAATTGCTGCATGCAGTCGCGCAGCCTCTTACCCCAATACGATCCTGCTATTACCCACATACCCTCTCCTTGTTAAAAGGCCAGGAAACATTGTATAATAAACATGTCGTCGTGGACAAAATGCTGTTACGTGTAGGTGCTTTGGACACCTGCGCGTGTCCGGAAGTGGCCTAACACATCCGGATCACGGCGACTTTTCGATTTCCACCGGCTCAATTATAGCTTATTTTTATGGGCTTGCCAAGAATGAATTATTGAAAGATGCGGGGGAAATAGGTATCAGGCTAATCTGTGCCTGACGATTTTTCTGAAGTATGGTAATGGGGCTATTTTCTAGCTGCATTACTCAAATAAGTAACACGGTGTAGATTATTAGATACCAATAATTACCTTTGAAGGAGGCGCCCGTTACAGGGAGGATTTACGTAAAAGGACTCGAAACCTGAACAGTAAAAGGAGGGTAACGAGTATGGATAATATAGCAAAATGGTCGCAATGGCCAGCAGACTTACATCAGCAGCCAGACCAAATTAAGCGTCAATTTTCTGCTGCCGAACCGAAAAACCAGCCACTTGAACTTGATGATAAAACATTAACTGGTATATTTGCCGGGTCTGGAAAAAAGCCGTATACGACTACCCTCGGCAAGTGTACTTGTAACGATTTTGTAAAACGCAAACTACCGTGTAAACACATGTATAGTTTGGCACATCAATTAGGTTATACAGAACTTCATGCTGCTGCCAATGACTATGATAAGAGCATGACCATTTTAGCATCCTATCCTTCAACAAATGGCTGGGGTAATTGGCATCCAGGAATTCATAAAGATTGGACGCAAAAAGAAAGGTATAAGAGAACCTTTGAAGCTGGTATGACAGTTAAGAGTCTACTTGTGAACGAGCAAACGGCCGTAATTAATGGTTATAACGTCAATCTTAAGGAATGTACTTGCCCCGATTTCAATGAGAGGAAATATCCCTGTAAGCACATTTATCGATTAGCAGTCGAATTAGGCATTCTTGAAAAACCTCTCGATGAAGCGCCACGATATCAGGTTTCAAGCGAAGGAACAATGTTTGTAATTAAAATTAAATAGGAAAGCTTAGACAATACAAGACTGATCCTCTACAACTACAGCGTGATCTTTAGAGAAAATGTACCAGGATAGCACCTCGACAGTTTTTACTATTTATATTTATATGGTGAGAAATTGCTTATTGTTCTTAAATATGGTTAGAAAACGTCCGGAATTTTGACGGTGGGGGATATACAGAATAACTGCCCCCTTATATTGAAAGTATACATTCAAACGTTTATTGACAGAATTATCCACTAGTGCTATATTTAAATCAAAGAAAGCTCAAAGGTAATTCCAAGTAAGTAGAATATAAATCATTTTGGTACAGGTGCCCTTCGGGGCCTAACAGAAAAGCCGGTTCAAGACCGGCGCGGTCCCGCCACTGTAATGGGGAGCGAGTCCAAGATATACCACTGGAACATGAGTGTTCTGGGAAGGTTTGGAGGAGCGATGAGCCAGAGCCAGGAGAACTGCCTGTACAACAATCACCACTTGACCTGCGACGGACCGGGGAGGGGATTGCGATGCAATTTTTTATTGATAACAAGAAGCCTCTCTGGATGCTATGATCACAGGGAGGCTTCTTTTGTTTTGCAAATGTTGGACAAAGCTGGAATAGCTGAAAGTTGCTAAATCACTTAATTATCTGTCCTATGTTTATCAAAGTTCTCTTCATTAATCGGTAAAAAGAAAATGACCGGGTCAAGTTGCAATCCTGCCGCTATCGCAAATAAAATATCCAATGAATAAGTAACATCTGAATTTGATGCTTCGATCTTGGATATATAGCTTTTGCTATAGTTAATCTTTTCGCCTAATGCATCTTGCGACAGCCCGCGCTTTGTACGATAAAAAGCAATTCGCCGGCCGATTTCCCGGTATTTATCTAAAAAGTTATCCTGCACACAAGTTCACCTCATATTTATTATAGATGTAGCAGGATTGAAGAAAGTTTCAAAAATATTGTTATATATTGCAAATATAATGAAACAAAGCTATACTATATAGTGATTGGTAAATGGTGCGGCGTGAATTGATAGAAAAATAAGATTTTTGTTCAGCACTATTTATGAACATATGCGCCTGCACCAACCAAGTAAAATGGAAGTTGCTTGGTGAAAGGAGAGTGAAGGGGAATCAGACTAATGCAATGATACTTAGGGATTAAACCGAGACAAATCGTTACCGAAAAGGAGGGAAAGAAGACTCAAGCCTGCGGTGCAGCAGGTGGAAAAAAGAATAACCAATGTCCGGCAGTATTGGGGTAGATTAGATTGACAAAACAGGAACAGATTAATCAATTAACTCAGAAGCTTTTGGATTGCGGCTATCATGCCGAGCAGATCAAACACATTGTGCGCGAAGCTTTGGAGGACGATACAGGCGATGCACAAGAAGATGTCATTATCGCAGTGCTGGAAACGTATCTGTCGTTTGGCATCAAATGTAAGAGGCAAGGACCCCGCGAGTAATAAGCAATATAGCCTATTGAGCCGGACACGCGGAAATTTCGTTGATGGACAAAGAGTAATATTGGCCTGAAAGAACATATACGATTAACAGAAAGAAACAATACAATAACGTTGGGATAGGTGCCCTTCGGGGCTTAATAGGGAAGTTTGGTGCAAAGCCAACACGGTCCCGCCACTGTAACGGGGAGCAATCTCGCACAATGCCACTGGAGTGAAAGCTTTGGGAAGGCGTGGGGCGCTATGAACCGGAGTCAGGAGAACTGCCTTATCCAGCAATCGCCATTTTACCTGCGAGTGACAGGGAGGAGATTACGAAAAACCAAGACCGGATTCCGGCTGGTTAGCGTAAGCACTCCCAACAAGGGAGTTTTTTTATTCGGTATTATTCGTTGGCTTTTCGGCCCATATTTTAAGGATTTATCAGCGTACAAGCTCTGTCCGCGAATACAACATATTGATTGGCATGTTGCCGAAGGGGGGCCTAACAGCGGTTCTGGATGCCGCCACCGTAGTTTACGGCGGTACGGATATCATGGCCGACGTCATAACCAAAGTAAAACAATAGCTAACAAATAGATAAAGTAAGAAACATCCTTATCTTATGGACAGGCAGCTTGCTGGCGGGGTAACATCCGGTATCCAGGGATGGTTAGGGATGGAAAGAAAAGGAATGATAAAAAATTTTAAATCATATCTATAAAGTCGTTTGGAACCGGACCCGCTCCTGTTGGCAGGTGGTATCCGAACTGGCGAAAAATAACGGCCGGGCGAAATCAGTTCGCGATCGCTGTGGCGCGAAAAGCCGGGTGGCTTGTGTCGCCTGTACACTGGCGCTGGGGGTAATGGCCTTGCCGGCGGTCGCTTGGGCGAACAACACTACGGCTGATTACCAATATATAGATCCGGGAACCGGGAGCAGGGATGCTTTTCTGAGTGGCGGTTATCAGCCGGCGAATGAGGCTACTAGCTATTATCCGCTACAGATTAACAGTTCGCAATTGAATTATACCTATAATGGCACCAATTATAATCTTTTTGGACTGACAGGGGCAAGAAATTTGTTCAGGGCCATAACTCCCCTGGCGGATGCCGGCAACAATCCGCAAAATATGCAGTATAATGCCTTGGCGGTCAAAATAAACGGAAAGTTGTATTGTTGGTCGGTCGTCACGGGGGTAAGCGGATCCAACTGGCTTACAAAAGGTTTCGTAGGTACTGGCGTTACCAATGTAATTAATGCTAATGAGAAGAACCTGTTAGATATTGCTACCCAGCAGCGTTTGGCGGATATTATGGCTCTTCCTGACGGCAGTGACAAAGAACAGCAACTGGCGGATTTTGTAAAGGAATATGCGCCGCAATATGAATACTACCTAGTTAAGCTTACGGACGCCGAATTAGCCAAAATGCAGGGGATGACTATGCCAGATGTGAATACGATTATTGCTACGCTACCTGACTACGAGGTAGTGGGAGAGAGTGCATTAAAACTGGAAGACACCTCCAGCTTGTTTCAATTTACGCAAACTGTTGCCAACCTAACGCCGGGACAGAAAACTTACGCCTATAATGAAGTAAAAGTCGGCGAGTCCAGCGACAATAGCTGGCGGCCGCTGGACCGGGTGCTCTATGGGGCAAGCGGCTCGGTTCTGGATACGGATTATGCTATTAATAAGAACTGGGTTATGGACAGTGACGGCAATCTTATTCCTAACAGCAGCGGCGGCACGATAGACTGGCAAAATGGTCAAAGCTTAGATCCTCTGCCAGCCGATGTAAGAACGGCGATTACGGTAAAAGATGTAAGCACCGTTAGCAATTCTGTTATCGACTTAACTTATGCGAATACCTCAGGCGAGGATCCATTGATCAATCATGTTATTAATTATAATGATTCTGGTGCAATCAGCAACGGTGAGATCGGCCTTATTCAGGGCTATTTTCTGTATGACAATGTAATCGGCAAAATAGTTGATTTCAGCGAATACACCAATGAACCCAATAGATACTCTCTACACAAGATTGCCCGCAGTCTGTTTATTGAAAATGCGACGTTAGCGGCAGGCACCACCTTTCGTTTAGGCAATTACAGCATGGATGCCGCGCTGCAGCATGCGCCGGCTAGCGGGACTGGCAAAATTAGTGATAGAGGGTTTGTGACCCCGAACGATTTCAACTCGGCGATGTATTTTAGCACCGGCAATACCGACAGCGTTTATATTACAACGGCTACGCAGGCCGACGCGCAATATGGCAAAACCAATCTAAACCTGCAGTTGGGCTGGGTGCCGGGCTTAGGATATCTGCCGGCGGGAGAAGCCGTGCTAAGAAGCAACGATAGTGGGCAGGTTAATTTGCCGGTATTAGTAGGCATCTTAAACGGCGCCGAAAACTTTACCGTGACGGCGCAAACATCTGTTGCCGACGGCGTCCTCAGCACCTATGAGATTACGCCGGTGATTGAGCAGACCGATAACTATTTCACCGATCCTGAGGATGCGGCTGCGAAAAAAGGAACCGCCTGGTGGCTGAAGAGCTATAGCTTTGTTGATACCGGCGAAATGTCGACGACCGGTAAAGCCGTCAGCGACAATTCGATTATCAATAATAACCTATGGCGCAGCAGTTACCTGAATATGTTCCGCCGTACCGCTGATTTGCATGGCCGCTATGGCGGCAGCACCGACCTGTACAGTGCGGCAGGGGCTGACGGCGACGGCCGGGAAAACGTCTGGGCCCAGGCTTATCACGGCAAAGTCGACGGCAAGAGCCGTTATGGCGGCAGCTTTGACCAAAGCTATAACGGGGTTCAAGTCGGTTACGACAAGCTTTTAAATAAAGCCTTCTACAACGGCAGAGTTTATACCGGTTTTTATCTCAATAAAATTGACGGCAAGTCGACTACGCAAAGCGGCAGCGGGGAGCAAGACAGCCTCGGCGGCGGATTGTACGGCACCTGGGTTGGCGATAAAGGGCATTATCTTGATGCAGGCGTAACCGCAAGCAAACTGAAAAATGAATTCAGCATGGTTGCCAATCTGGGCGACGGTACGGGTAACAGCGGCATAGTTGACGGTACGTCCCGCACCTGGGGCTACGGAATGGGCCTGCAATACGGTAAGCTCAATGCTTTGGCGGACAACTGGTGGTGGGAACCGGCCGCCTCCTTCTTCCTGGGGCATGTTGACGCAACCACGTATCAACTCAGCAATCATTTGCGGATTAATCAAAGAGGGTATGACAATGCCACCGGCAGGCTGCATCTGCGCTTGGGCAAAGAAATCAACGACAAAGGCACCATCTATGCCGGCGTCAATCTGGCCCATGAATTTGCCGGCGAACAGGATATTCATGCCGTGTATGGCTATCAAAACCGATCTATCGCCGCTGCCGGCGGCAAGGATACCTGGTGGGAATTTAATGTCGGCGGCACGATGAAGATTTCACCGGACGGCAATTTAAATCTTGATTTTGTAAAAACGACCGGCAGCGATATCGGCAGTGACTGGCGCATTGACGGCAAGCTGGACTTTGCCTGGGGCGGCTTTGGCGGCGGCAAAGGCGTGACCGGCAGCGGGGCCGCCGCTGACAGCGGCAGTGCGGCCGCAGTGCCTGGCGCTGACAAGGCCCAGACAACGACCGTAGTGATGGGACAGGCGCCGCCGGTTGAGCCGCGACTGCCGGAGCGGCAGGTGACGGCGCCAACAGAAGTACCGCCAAGTGTAGCAGAACCCAATCGTCCTGAAACAGCAGGTAATGCTGAAAATCAAGACAATACGACTGTAAGCTATTCGGCCAGTGAGGCTGCACCGGCAGTGACAGCAGACACAACTGTGGTCACGCTGCCAACCGGCGCCGCCAGTGAATTTGCCTTTGCCCCCGTCACCGTCGAGGCGGCCCGGCCTGACTGGGAAAAGAAGTTGAGCCCCGGCCAGGTATCGGTTATTTATCCCAATACCTATAAGGGGGAACAAAAGGACCTGCCGGCGATGCTGGAAGCGGTGCCGGGGCTCTATGTGCAGCGCATCACCGGCGCCGGTCACTATACGGTTGCCCGGGTGCGCGGCGCAACCGGCGCGCAGGTTAAGGTCTTTGTCGACGGGGTGTTAATGAACCTCAACAGCGAAAGCGCGGTTAATCTCTCAGCCATACCGGTGGATAATGTCGAGCGTATCGAAGTCTACCGCGGTTATGTGCCGGCCCGGTTCGGCGGCGCTCCGCTGGGCGGCGTGATCAACATTGTCACCAAAAAACCGGATCAATTGGGCGGCATGGTGTCGCAAGGCGTGAAATCCTACGGCGGCTATACCGGTAATTACCAGTTTACGGCGCCGGTCGGCAGCGGCAGCTTGCTGGCAACCTTCCAGCGCGATATCTGGGGCGGCGATTTTGATTTTTATGCTCATAATACGTATCCCCACGATAGCCCCCGCTATTGGGAGGGAGATGTTAAGCGGGCAAGCAACGGCTACCAAAACAGCAACGGCATGGTGAAATGGCAGGACGAGCAGTGGCTGGCCAAGGTGTCCTGGAAAAAACTCCATGAGGAACTGCCGGCCAGTGTCGGTAATAATCTTTATCCTAATGAGGGCTATAACCCGGGCGTACCAAGCACCTTGATTAATCTCAATAAAGAAAACTATGAAAAGGGCTTTTGGGACCGGGCGCAGGATATTGACCAGAAGGAATTCCTGCTGGGCCGCCGGGCTACGGCGGGCAACCTGGATTGGGGCTGGCAGGTCAGCTATCTGGACAACAAAAAGGATTATTTTAACACCGGCTATTATAAACGTCTCGCCGCTTTGCTGGCGGCAGGGGTTTCCAACGCCCCCATACCCGGCGCTGTCGTCGGTATGGAAGACCCGCAATATCCGGGGACACTGTGGGCCCATTACCATTCGAAAAAATGGGGCTTTAACCTGAATACGGCCTACAAAATGGGCGACAGTCACTTATTGGAATTCAGCGGCGACGTCAGTCGTGAAACCATGAAGGCCAATGTCAGCGAACAGGATACCCTGAATTTGAATCTTGGTTTAGGCAATCGAAAATATATCGATCAATATAAAATCCTGGAGTACCATTTCAGTCTGCAGGATACCATTACCCTGAATGAGGCCGGTGATTTCAAGCTGACGCCGGTCGTGCGAGCCGAAAAGGTGGACATGGAGACGATGAATGAAGCCGATAAAAAATGGCAATGGTCGGCCGGCACCGCCTTGCAAAAACAGCTCAACGACCATTGGAGCGTTAAGACCAGTTGGGGCACCTATAACCGCCATCCGAATTTCTATGAATTGTTTGGCGACGGCGCGACCATTATTCCTAATCCCGGCGCCAACAAACTATTCGACGCCGGTTCGCGCGGCACTTGGGAAAGCGGCAGCCAGTTTGACTTCAGCGTTAACTGGCAAGGCGAGCTGGCCCAAGCCGATACCGATACCGTCCTGACCTGGTTCCAGCGCCGGGCCAAAAATCAATTCGCGCTGTGGATGCCGATGGTGCCCAATGCGCCCAGCACCTATTTCCCGATGGACGAAGCCAAGGTCCATGGCCTCGAACTGACCCACAATATGAAATGGCAGCGCTTGAACCTAACCTTGGCCGGAACCTGGCAAAAACCGGAATATGCAGGGGCCAAGTCCTTGAGGGATGTCGAGAGCAACAGTGCCAAGACCTCGATTTCGTATACGCCGGAATGGGTCGTAAACGCGCGTCTGGATTACCGGTGGCCGGGTGATAAATTGAACACCTTTATTGAATATAATTACATGGCCGAGCAGTTTATCGGCCAGACCACTAACGGCGAAGATCCGGAGGATCGAGACAATTGGTGGATGGATGGTCTCAGCACCTTTAATATCGGCGCTAAATATAAATTCGACAACAATTGGAAACTGGCGGCTGGTATCAACGACATTTTTGATAAAGGACCGGAGGTTACCAAAACTTACGGCAAAGCAATCTATACGAATAATTATCCCTTAGCCGGCCGCATATATTACGCGACACTGGAATATAGTTTCTAATGGGGTTTGTTGGTGCTTGTTTCATAGCAGGCACAGCAATAATAGATACGGTCAGTAACCGGTTCGGCAGCAGCGCTGCCGATGCCAGGTTGCTCCTGTGTCAAAAAAATATAAAACGGAAAGGTGGTTTGTCAAATGTCAGAACCAAGAGCCTTGTTACAAGAATCGGTATTGGCGGCAGGTGTAATGAAGGATTATACTACACCGGGAGACCCTTACGGTTGCATCAGTCAGGTCGATAGTGCCGGAACCGTACATGCGGGAGTGGTAAAAACGTTACCGGGAGGCAACTACTTTGAGGGGCATGATGCGCGCGTTCTCAATTTTGTGAAGGGTTCAGAATACAAAGCGTTGGTAGTAGATTATACGTATAGCCCTACCAGTTCTTTATACGGTATTTTTGATCCGGCTGCTAATGGTATATGGGGAACGCCTGTAGTTAGGACAGATACCAATTGGGATATCAATAACCCCTATAGTATTGTCACGAACGGTAACGATATGTTCCTCATGGGCTATGACAGCCAAGACATTATTAAGGTTGATCTGACAACGTTCAATGCGGCCAGCGGCAATCCGTTTTTCACGTATACACCACTAGCGGGTAAAGAAGGCCATGGCGTGGATATGGATGCTGTTGAAATTGATGGAACACTTTATTTAGCCGCATTGTTTATCAATGCTGAAGGTTATTCTAATTATGGGAATTCACAGCTTGTGCTTGTCGAAGCAGCTACCGGTGATTTGGCTGCAACTATTGATCTTAATGCCAACGCCAATTCAATAGCTATTGCTGCGGACAACTTTGCCTATGTGACCAGCTTCGGGGGAGTACAACAGCCTGGCGGCAATGCTACTTCCCGATTGCAGGTGGTAGATCTTAATGCTAGTCCACCAGCTGTAACACAAACTATTGGCATAGTTACTCCTGTTACTGCCGGTGATTATGTCGATGTTGCGCTGGTTGATGCCAATGCCTATGTATTGACAGCCAATTTTGATGGTAGCTATTCAAACTATACCTATAGATTAGTAAGAACGACTCAAGCAAGTCTAAAAGCAGGTAATTTTGGAACATCAAGCACCTATTCAGCGACAGTTCCGTCCGGCGCTACTTGGCTGTTGGCTTACGACGGAATCGTACTGTGGTTTGTGCGGGCAACAGAAATTTATACGATTGATACTTCCGTTGCTTTGTCAAGCAGTGCGTTGACTCTTCGTGCAAATGCAGGACTCTATAATGCTACTACTAATCCCCAAGGTTTAGGTATTGACGATCCGCATGAGGTTTATGGACAGCTGAATACCGCCGCCGTGGTTATTCCGGCTGCTAGCGCAGCTCCGCGTGCCTTCGCCAGAGGCGCTTCCCATACTAAACATGCCAAAGTGATGTTACCGCCTGAAGAGCTTGAGAAATTCAAAGCAGCAGCAGTGCAAGCGGCAGCAGCGCAAGAGAAAAAATAGTTTGCTAATGTAAGATTGTAGCTGAATCCGCATCGTTTATACTCAGGCACTTACGGAACGGTGCGGATTCATTTATTAGTCTGCCAGAATTTACAAATAAATTCTGTGGACATAAGAACGACTAAGGCTTCTGCCGGCGTCCTAAGGGACTTGGCACAAGCCAAGTCTTTTCTTATGATTTTGCCGGAGAATTGGCGAGGATTTGCGGCAAGAACATAATAAAAGCACAATAAGAGGTGGAGGCTATGAACCAAGTACAAGCTGCGACCATAACCAAGGAGGAGCTGATTATGCTGGTGCCGCTGTTTTCCCCTAATCCCAGACTGCAGGAGATGAAAAAAACTCTTGCATTGACGCAGTCGGTGCAACAATGCCGGCCCTTTAACCTGATTAAGGAACCGGTGGCCAATCTGGCCGCGCTCCAGGCGGCCGTAGCAAAACACCGCCCTCAGATCGTACATATCGCCGCTGAATTTATGGAGAACGGCCGGGTGTATTTTGGTACGGTCCGCAGCCGCAACCGATCCTGGCCGATGACTGAGGTTTTAAGCAGCATCGCCGAGGCCGGCGCCAATACGGAACTGATATATTTCAACGGCCCCCTGAATAAAGATTTTATGCTTACTGACGATGATAACATAAATTTTGTTATCGGTGCGGATAAAAAACTATGTACTGCCGCGGTGCGGCAAAAATTCACGGCCTTGTTTTATTTGTTCGTCGGGTTAGGCAATTCGGTCGGCATAGCGTATAGGCAAGCTTGGCAGCAACTGCCTGTAGAACTGCAGGATATTCGCCCCTTGGCGATAGCTTTACGCTATAGGCTATCCCTTAATCCGGCCGAAGTAGGAATCCATAAGTGAGGTTCCTTTTACCAACGTGCTATGCTTTGGCAATTCGCTGGGAGCGGCTTTTGCCGCGACCTGGCGGGCGCTTCCGCCGGGAATCAACGCCCCGTCCGGCCGTCACACAAAAATCAGGCAGCAAACAGGCCCGGACAACTGTCCGGGCCTGTTTGCTCATAGGACCCTGTCTTTGCATATCGCCAACGAAAGGAGCAAGGACCATGCAAAAAACAAAACGGCTTGCCCTGGTCAGGGCACTACCAAGCGCGCCGTTTGTCGCCGCCGCCAACCCCGGTCGCCGGTTCTGGCAACCTGGGAATCCACCGGAAGTGTGGGCTAAATTCTCGGCCAAGCTCAATCCCAAAATCGAGATCGTGCGGTTCGCCCGCAAACGGGAAGCCGGGATCAAACGGGAAAATACTCATTAGTGTTGGCCCGGCTGCTGCAAGAAGAAATGGCCGGCGAGATCAAGACCTTTCTGGCGCTGTATAAACAACTCCAGAGACAAGGTACGTAAGCAGGGAAATAACGGGATAACAAATTTTTATAGAGGGAGAGGGTACATATGACCGATAATGAGCGAAAACATACCTGGCTGCAGAAAAAGGCCGAGCTGGCGCGACTGAAAAGCGACGAGGCGCAAGCGTTACTGGAACTATTTGAACAGAACGAGCTCTTGAAGGCAGACCTGGATGCCGGCGGGACGCTGGAGAGCCCCATAAACCAGACGGCTGTCCAAAATGCCGAGCAACGCGTCAAGCAAAGTGCGGAACATGTGCTGTACGACCTGGCTCCGCGCATCAAGCAACAGGAAGAGGAAATCGCTGACCTGGAACAGCAACTGTAAAGGAGAAGGAGGATTGTCATGAATACACATGTTATTTTGCCTGACAACAGAGAAGTGGGGACGGGTTGGTTGCCGCCCCTGCCTGATCTGCGCGACTATACTGAATGCCATCCCAACCTGCAGGAAACCATCAAACGCCTGGAAATTGAGGATGACACGCCACTGCCGGACAAAATGGATTTGCGCCAGTGGTGCAGCACACCCGTCCCGGAACAGGGCAAACTGGGGGCCTGCACCGCCCATGCGGCGGCGGCCATTATTGAGTACTTTCAGAACCGGGCCTTTGGGAAACATTTTACTGCCTCGCGGCTATTCATTTATAAAAATGCCCGCAACCTCCAGAGCGTGACCGGCGATCAAGGGGCCTACATCCGGGATACCATGGGTGCTTTGGCGTTGTGCGGCGTGCCGCCGGAAAAGTACTGGCCCTATACCGACAAGGACCCTGATTTTAATAATGAGCCGACTTCGTTCGTCTACGCAGTGGCGGACAATTACGAGGCGTTGCAGTATTTCTGCCACGATCCCGCCGGCAACAATACGGTCCCGGCCGATGTCTTGCGCAGCGTAAAAAAGTATCTGGCGGCCGGTGTGCCTTCCATGTTCGGCTTTTACGGCTTCGCTTCGTTTACCGATACCGATGTTCCCGGCAATATTCCCGGTCCCGGCCCGGATGAAAAGGCCAGTTGGAGCCACGCAGTAGCGACCTTTGGTTATGACGATACATTAAAAATTAAAAACACCCGATATGACCGGGAAACCACCGGGGCGCTTTTAATCCGCAACTCCTGGGGCAGCACCTGGGGCGACGCCGGCTACGGCTGGCTGCCGTATGAATATGTACTCAATAAGCTGGCGACCGATTTCTGGTCACTATTAAACATGGAATGGATTGCCACAGATCATTTTGGTATGTAGGCGAGAAGCTAGTGTTTTTTGAACAGGCCAAGGCAGCATTAATACTGGAAGGGATACTGGAAAAACACGCCGTTAAAGAGGGCTTGACCCGGCGCAGCTCGTGCTGGTCAAAGCCTGAAAAAATACAGATAGAGAGAGTAGAACAATGAAACAAGAAGAGGGGAAAATATCTCTTGACTTAGTGCCGTTTATGGCCAAAGGGATCGCGCAGAAGGCAGCGGCCAGGAGTGAACTGGACGCCGTCTACGCGGACCGCGGAATACACATTGAACGTGCTTCTTCGCCTAAAGTGCAAGTTTACAACCGCTATTACCGGGAAAGCGACATCTTGACGGAACTGTACTGTCAAAAAGCCACTGATTTTATTTTCACTGCTTTGAACGAACATGATGCCGGTCAAGCCGATAAACCCGCGCTGACGGCTTTAGAGCAAATGCTGAAAAAGTGCTGGTGGCGGATTTATACCTATGTCAAGGCAAGCGGCCCGGAAGTCCGGTTTGAATCGTTTTGGCAGAAATTAATGGCAAAAGCAGCAGCACCGACGCAGTGTGAACTGCGTAATTTACCTGCTTGGCCGCCGGTGGGGCAACCTCATTCCCGAAAACAGAAAGCAACGACAAAATATGCCCTGGACGGAGATTTTCCTGTATTTTGGTTTCTGACTAATCTTTTTGAAAAAACCATCACAGAGAAAGGCTATTACTTTCAGCAGCACTTGGAGGCCCATCTGAACGAACAGGAACGGATGAACAAGAAGCCGAAACGGAAACCGCTAATCCTTATGGAGCCGCAAAAAAAACTGGCCGGTGCGCTATGGCAGTTCATCAGTCAAAAACTAAAAGGCATCCCAACCAGCTTAAATGAGTACTTTTATACCCAGGAATACAAGCAAAATGCCCAAACATCGCTGTTTAAACAGGAAAATTTCGGCGACTTGCCGGTCAGCGCGATGAAGCATGTGAGCGTTAGCCGCCAAGAGCTAAAGAGGGCCATCGACTTGCTGGTCGCCGGCCTGCCGGCCGAAACGGAAGTTACCGATGAGCTCAAACAAAGCTCTCTCGAATACTTCAAGCAAATATTGTTGGTCCGCGCCTGTGCTGTCCAATATGAAAAACTGAGAACCTTTGCACTGGAACAAAGCCGGCTGGTCGACAAGGCCGTATTCCGCCCGTTGGAACTGGCCAGGCTAAAAGAACAACTGGCCCAGGCCGGGCAAAAAAATTGCGAACTGGAAGCCTTGCTGGCAAAAACAAACCAAAACCCGATGCTGGAAGACTTGCTGGCGCAGAAGCAAAACGCCTTGAACGAGCTGCAACTGAAGTTGGAGAAAAGCGAAAGCGCGGCCAAAAAAGAGATAGCCCATCTGCAGGAAAAACTGGGTGCAGAACGGGAGGCTAACCAGGCGCTCAGGGGGCTTTTAGATGCGGAACAACAGCAGAACGAACAAGACTCTGACCTTAGTCCCGGGATATTGGCCCAAATAGCGCTGCTTAAAGTCGTCGTTCTTGGCGGACGGACGGACTGGCAGCAAAGAGTAAAGCAAAAGTATCCAAACTTTATTTGTATATCCTCAAAAGAGGTAAAGTTTGACTTGTCGGTACTGGATGCCGCCGATGTGATTGTGATCAACTGGCGGTTTTTAGGCCATAGCTTATTTTACAGAACAATGCGTTATGCCGACAAATACAATAAAAAAGTGGCATATCTAGGTAATAGTAACGATAAGCATCTGCTGCAAGCGCTATACCGGGAATGTATATTGGCCCTAAAGGGAGCCGCCGTTACCTGAAAGGAGGTATCTATATGAAAACGTAGTGCTGCCTGACAACAGAACGGTGGGGACAGGCTGGGCTGGCGATCTGGCGATTACATGCTGTTCAGCGTGGAGGCGGCGCGGTACCGGGATGACTTCCGCTATTTTCGAATACAATAGTTTGTTGTATTTGGCGATTGATATGGCTTTCCTTGCTGGACAAGCTAAAAAGTGCGACGATTAAAAATGAATATTGGCTAAATGACAGGGTACTGGCGATCAACCCGGAAGCAACCGGGAAGAAAATTGCCCCGTACTGGCCAACGATCAATTTGATGACGCCGCCGTTACCGACACCATTGTAACCATGGTTGTAAAAGGTGAAATAAACTAGGGCACTTAATCTGATCTGGCAGGGAGCAGAATATATGATTTTATTTCTAAAGATTTACCTGGCGGTTGCGTTAATCAGCTTGGTCATTATAATAATTTGCTTAGATAACGCACCTGTCATCGAAGAGGACCCATTGCCGGGAGATATTAGTCTGAAATTGAAAGATTCAAACCATCGGGAATGATTTTTGTGAATATAAACGATATGAGTGCGAAAACATGAGTACTGTAAGAGATCAATCAGTAACTTATTTGATTACACTTTTAAATCATATGAAGGAGGGTAACTTTATGATTGAGATTCCACAAGACTCTTTTCGTTTATATTTTCGGGATGTGTGCGGCGTGTTCAAATGGCAAAAGTTGTTTCAAGGGGATATTATCTGCGACAAAAACCTGCTCCTCGAATTTCTTGGTAATGCAATAACACAAAGTTTAGTTTGGACAATGGACCATTTTGACATATTCTTTGAAAACTGTACTTCCTATCAATTCAATACGCCGACTGAAGATCAAATTTTGTATGCCATAGATAATGCAACTCCAAATACAATTCAGGAGATCGGTGAGGCAGGGATTCCGTTTCAGGTATTCTTTCGGCCGGTCGGTAAAAATAAGTGGATTTGGATGCCTAAATACAATTCGATTGTTTGTGATCTAAATCATATAACAGAACTTACTTTATATGGACTTATGAAAGATGTGCTAAGCAACCTGGATCGATTTGACATATATTACACAGGCAGTGAAGAATTGCCCGAAAAAGTAGATGTGGACGCTTTAGTTAAGGCAATTCAAAAAGAAGCGGGGAAAAACTAATTTTTTTCCTGCTTTTCTTTTTCAAGTTTTTCCCATGAATTTATAATTGCCTCCAGCATACTAAGAGGAAAGCCCATCTTTTCGGCCCGCTCCCCCAGCACAATATAAGGAGTTTTTTCGTTAGGGGGGATAGGTTCTGATGTAGACGTTTGCCCGGAACGCAGCACGACATTTTCCAGGTAGAAATAGCATAGATCAACATTCAAGGCTTCAGCAAACTTTGTGGCAGTTTTAGTATTCGGAAACTCTTTGCCAGTCTCATAGCGTGAAATTTTACTTTGCCTGACGCCTGTTAGTGCTTCAAGTTCTTCCATGGTAAGACGTTTCAATTTACGGATTTGTCTAAGTTTATGACCTAAAAATTTCAATCAATCAAAGCCTCCTTTTTTTTAATCAAAATGACTAACATATATTAGTATACAATATTTATAACTGTTACGGTAAAGAACATATTACCAATTGACTAATTATAACGGTAAACATTATAATTCGATGTGAGGTAAACATCATATGTTACTGCGGTTTTAGTTTTTTAAGAAGAAATGGAGTGTTTTACCAAATTAAAAATTAGGAGGATTTTTTTGCCAAAACAAGTGAAATGCCCAATCTGTGGCCGACGCCTGTTTGATATTGAAGGGAATTCTATCGGTCTAATCGCAATAAAGTGTGTGCAATGCAAGCAAATTACAACGTTGCACCTATCAAAATTAGGTAAGCGTCCCCAGATCCAAATCGCATAGTGTAGGGAATATCGAGCCAGTGGAGTTGTTTTAAACTACCTAAAAGGGGCTGTCGCACAAAGGGAAAATTACGCTATATATTGTGTTTATCTTAAATAATAATCACAATATATAGTGAAGGGAACCCTTGGTGCGACAGCCCCTTTTTTACTTTTATGGAGAAAGCAAATAACTAAAATAACATAAATACCGAGCAACGGAACCAAACGGTTTAGAACCGTTTCGAGTTACCAAATAGCCGGATGAAGCTAATTTTTATTAGCTTCATCCGGCTATTTTTTTTATGCCTAAAAAGGAGTGAAGCGACCAATGAAAATCAAGTATGAATTTCTGACAGGAGAGAGCGTGGAGATTGAAGTGTCGGAGACCATCGGCAAAGCGCTGACTGGAATTGACAAGGAAGCCAAAAACAGCGACCGTCGGGAAACCCGCCGGCATCATTCGATTGATGCTTTGGGAGAGTTAGGCGTTCAACTGGCAGCTACCAGTGAGGAACTTACTGACACCATCGAAATGCGAGAAACAAGGGAAGCGCTACGCCAGGCGCTCGGCAAGCTACTGCCTCAGCAACGCAAATTGGTTCAAAAAATTTATTTTGATGGAAAATCAATCTCGGAAATTGCGCATGAAGAAGGCGTTGCCCCGCAGAGCGTTCATGAGCGGCTGAACCGGATTTACAAGCGGCTTAGAAAAATACTGATCACGATTGTTGAGTAATATCCAAAATTTACAAGAAAAAACTTTTGAATTAGGCCCCTGATTTTCGCCATTTTCGTGGCTATAAGGTAGAGGCGATTTATGGCCTCAAAACACACGAAAGAGGTGAAACGGTGGAAATTTGGATTGATGGTGTTCAGATTAAAATTCCCAAGGACAGTAAGCTCAAGTCCATTACGATTTCAAAGCTAGACAGTAAAGCGGCGAAAAGAAGAGCACTAGACCTGGTAGACAAGCTGTTCCAGCCGCTCCTTCGCGAGGGGCAGCAGCAGTGCGATTGAACAGTGACAAAGTCCAGCAGCTCCTTGACGATTACAAACTGAACCGATCCCGGCTTGCCCGGCAAATCGGCATCAGCCGGGGCGCACTGTCGAATGCGTTGGCCGGCCGGCGAACCGCAGGGAAGAAACTGCTGGCCGGTCTAATCCGGGCCTTTCCCGATGAAACCATTGCAACCTTAACACTCTCTGAAAGGCAGGTGGAAGGTTGAAATTTGTGTACGTTTGCTCTCCCTTACGTGGAGACATAGAAACCAATATCCGGCGGGCGCACGGCTACTGCCGGTTCATCATCCAGCGAGGGGAATTGCCGCTGGCGCCGCACGCCATATTCACCGCATTTCTGGACGACACCATACCCCAGGAGCGGCGCCTGGGAATGGCCCTTGGCATTGAACTCCTGAAGCGCTCAGACGAACTCTGGGTGTTCGGCAAGAGGATTACCGAAGGCATGCGTTCTGAGATTGAAGTGGCGGAAGAACGAAACATTCCCATTGTTTACTTTGATGAACGCTGCGAAAAGAGTACCTTTCACGCGGAACCATGATCAAGCTATATCCCCATCAGGAAAAGAGCCTTTTCGTGACCAGATACAAAAACCGGGTGGCCTATTATCTAGACATGGGCCTCGGCAAAACCTTTGTCGCCGGCGAAAAGGCGAAAGAGTTGGATAAGCCGGTCCTGGTCGTGTGCCAGAAATCCAAGATCAACGACTGGAAGGAGCATTTTCAAACCCACTATGAACAACTTCCGGTGTCTGTGATTAACTACGATCTGGCTTGGCGGCGGAGCGAGTATCTCAACTGGGCGGACTTTACGCTGATCCTTGACGAATCCAGCCTGATCAAAAACGAAACGGCCAAGCGCACCAAATATGTTCTTCATCTGAAGCCGGCCAATGTCATCCTGTTATCCGGGACCCCTACGGGCGGCAAATATGAAGAACTGTGGAGCCAGTGCCGTCTGCTTGGCTGGAATATATCGAAAAAGCTGTTCTATGAGCATTACATCATTACCGAAAAAATTGAAGTCTGCGGGTTTCCTTTAACTAAAGTGGTCGGATATAAAAACGTCGACCGGTTGAAAGCCAAGCTGCGCCAGTACGGAGCCGTATTCATGAAGACCGAAGAAGTGTTTGACCTGCCGGAACGAGTGGAAACCGTGACCAAGATCAAGGCGACCAAGGAGTATCGCCAGTTTAAACGGGACCGGTATCTGGCCCTGGACAGCACGGAACTGGTCGGCGATACACCGCTGAAGAAGTTGCTTTACCAGCGGCAACTCTGCGGCCAGTTTAATAAAAACAAGCTGTCGGCTATGCGCGACCTGCTCGACTCGAACAATGACCGGGTCATTGTCTTCTACAACTTTACCGCCGAGTTTGACCTGATTAAAACCCTGACCGACCGGCCGATCAGCTATATTAACGGGGCCGGGACGGATTTGGCAAATTACGAGACCTATTCGAACAGTATCACCTGCGTCCAGTACACGGCCGGAGCAATGGGCCACAATTTACAACGCAGCAACATCATCATCTATTTCACGCTGCCCCTAAGCTCCGAACTTTTCGAGCAATCCAAAAAGCGGATTCACCGGATCGGCCAGAATAGAACCTGCTTTTACTACTATCCCTTAACCGAGAAATCGGTGGAAGAAAAAATACTCAAAGTGCTAAAGCAGCGCCGGGACTTTACCGACGCGCTGTTTAAGGAGGAGGCCGGTTGACGGAAAAACAGTTTCAGGACAAGGTTATAGCTTTTTTACGCTCCCGAAAAATCTACCACGTGAAGGTATGGGGCGGCGGCTTTCAGACGGCCGGCATTCCCGACATACTCTGCTGCATAAACGGTCGGTTTGTCGCCCTGGAACTCAAGAGCGAAAAAGGCAAGGCAACTGTTCTGCAAAAATACAACATCTTCAAAATCCAGGAGGCGGGAGGGCATGCCCGTATACTCCGCCCGTCGGAATTTGAAGGGTTCAAAAGGCAGGTGCTTACCGGTGCGATTTAGCCACAGCAGAGTCAGCAGCTTTGTCCAGTGCCCGTACAAATTCAAGCTCCGTTATCTGGACGGACTGGAAACCATCCAAGACCCGTCGGCGGAAAATGCCCTTGTGATCGGTAAGGCCATGCATATGGGAATTGAGGAGGGCATACCGGAGGCAGTGCAATGGTATGCCGAGCAGTTTAGCATCCTTACCGACCTTCATATCCACGAAATTATCAAGCTGGAAATCCTGCTGCCGAAAGTGCGGGCGCTGATTGACTACGACACGTCCACCTTCGAGCTTGAAGTCAAGACAGAGGACTTCGTCGGCTATATCGATCTCATTGTCAGAAATGGCGGTGGTACGGTCGATATCTTCGACTTCAAGTATTCGAACAACGTGGACCGATATCTGGAATCTGAACAGCTTCACCTGTATAAGTACTACCTGGAAAAAGTCCATCGCCTAAAAGTGAGCCGCCTGGGATATATCTTTATCCCCAAGACGTCGATCAGGCAAAAGATAACTGAAGATTTATACCAGTTCCGGCGGCGCTTGGTCGAGACGCTGCATGGATTACGGGTAACGGTATCAGAGGTTGAGTATGACCCGCAAAAAGTAGATCAGTTCTTTCAGAACATTGAGCGCATTCATGAAGCCGCCGACTATCCGAAGAACCCCACAAAGCTGTGCGACTGGTGCGATTACCAGGAATATTGCATGAGAGGAATTGATTATATGTTGATACTTCCCAAAAATGAACGGGTGCCGGTGGACAGGGAGACTGCCCCAGTGCTGTGGCTGTACGGCGTGCCGTTCAGCGGCAAAACCACCTTTGCCAATCAGGCCCCGGACGTGCTGCACTTGAACACCGACGGCAATGTCAAATACGTCGACGGTGCTCGGATCATCATCCGGGATGAAATCAAGGTGAGTGGCCGGATTAAGGACACGGTGTTTGCCTGGCAGATGTTTAAGGACGCCGTGGAAACGCTGTGCATCGGCCAGCACGACTTTAAGACCATCGTTATTGATCTAGTAGAAGACCTCCTGGAACACTGCCGGATTTACATGTACGACAAGCTCGGAATTACCCATGAAGCCGACGCCGGTTACGGCAAGGGCTACGACATGGTGCGGACCGAGTTTTTGCCCCATATCCGCCGCCTTACCAATGCGGGCTACGGAATCATATTACTTAGCCATGAAATTGTCGCAGAGATCACGAAACGCAACGGTGATAAAATCACCACGATTAAGCCTAACCTGCAGGATAAATACGCAAACAAAATCGCCGGCATGGTCGATATTGTCGGCCGGGTCATTATCGAGGAAGACGACCGCCGCTTTATCAAGTTCAAAACCGACAGCGTCCAGTTTGGTGGCGGCCGGCTGAAATTCGGCACCGACCGGGTAGAGCTTGATTATAACAAATTCATGGAACTGTACCGGACAGCCAAGCCGGAGGCAGACACTAAGCCTAGACCAACGCCTCAAGCGGCGGCTGCCGATGAGCCGGCGGGGGAAGCTCCCGAAAAAACAGGGGTTGAAGTGCCAATCGAGGCAGCAGCTCCTGCCGGTGGGGACAAGCCTAAAAGACGTTCCAGAAAATCTGCGTAATTGAATGTGAGGGAGAAAACTTAGCATGGCTAATATTTGGGAGAAATGGGACAAGAACATTGATACTGCCGGCTTAAAGGATGACGTAAAGAAGGCAGCGGAAAACAAGCAGGAATTCAAAGATGTGCCAAAAGGCAAATATGAGGTCAAAATTACCAAACTGGAACTGAAGGCCAGTAAAAAAGCTGATGAACCGATGTTGGCCTGCTGGATGAAAATTATCGCCGGGGAATACAAGGGCCAGTATGTTTTCTATTATCAAATGTTGACCACCGGCTTTGGCATTCATGTGGCCAACGACTTCCTGCGCAGCCTGGAATCCGGCGTGGAAATCGACTTTGATAATTTTAAGCAGTACAACGATATGCTGATGGACGTTGCGGAAGCCATTGAAACGGAAAAATTGGAATATGTTCTTGATTACGGCGAAAACGACAAGGGATATAAGACTTACAAAATTGAGGACGTTTTCTCCGACTCATGATTTTTTTTGACTTCGAAGTCTTTCGTTATGACTGGTTAGTGGTGTTGGCGGATGCCAACACCCAGACCTTTCATACCATCATCAACGACCCTGATAAACTTCGCCGCTTTTACGAAAAGAACAAAAATGAAATATGGATCGGCTACAACTCGCGCAGCTATGACCAGTATATCCTGAAGGGGATATTGCTGGATTTTGACCCGTATGAAGTATCGAAGTTCATTATCGCCGAAGACCGCAAAGGCTGGGAATACTCCGGAGTGTTTAACAAAATCCAGTTCTATGTGTTTGACATTATGACCAGCTATCACGGGCTTAAGCAGCTGGAAGGCTATATGGGCAATGACATTAGGGAAACCGACGTCAGCTTTAAAACCGCCCGAAAATTGACAGAGGCGGAGCTGCGGCAGGTCGAAAAGTACTGCCGCCATGACGTGGAGCAAACCATGGAAGTGTTTCTGAACCGGACCGATGAGTTCGAGACGCAACTGTCGCTCCTCAATGCCTTTAAGCTGCCGCTGAACCAGATCAGCAAGACCAAGGCCCAGCTTGCGGCAATCATCCTGGAAGCAACCCGGCAAAGTTACCATGATGAGTTTCAGATCACCCTGCCGGACACCCTGCGCCTCAGTAAATACCGGCACATCGCCGACTGGTATGGCGATCAGGCGAACCGGGATTATAACAAGTCCTTGAAAGTACCCGTCGCCGGTGTTCGCCATATTTTCGCCTGGGGTGGCATTCATGGGGCCATTGACAATTACCAGGGGGAAGGGGTGTTTCTGAACATCGATGTCAACTCCTACTATCCCGCCCTGATGATTGAGTACAACTTTCTCAGCCGGAACGTCGTTGATCCCGATAAGTACCGCCAAATCCGGGACGAGCGCATCCGGCTGAAAAAAGAAAAAAACCCCATGCAGCAGCCGTACAAGATTGTCCTTAACAGCACGTATGGGGCAATGAAGGATAAATACAACGCCCTGTATGACCCCCTTCAGGCAAATAACGTGTGCGTCGGCGGCCAGCTTTTACTGTTGGATCTGATTGAAAAATTGGAGCCGCATTGTAAAATCATCCAGTCCAACACGGACGGCGTAATTGTAAAACTCGATAACGGCGATGTGGATTTTATCAAATCTGTTTGCGGCGAATGGGAAGCGCGCACCCGCATGGTTTTAGAATTCGAGACATTTGAACGCATCTTCCAGAAAGATGTGAACAACTACATCGTCATCCATGCGGATAAAACTTATAAGTCCAAAGGTGCCTACGTCAAGAAGCTTGACGTGCTGGACAACGATTTGCCTATCGTCAACAAGGCGTTAATCAAATATTTCACCGAGGGGACGCCGTTGGAAGAGACCATAACAAGATGTAAGAACCTGATGGAATTCCAGAAAATCGTTAAGGTGTCGCGCAAATATATGTACGCCATGCACGGGGATAAACTCCTCAGCGAGCGCGTTTTGCGCGTATTCGCCTCCCGCAGCCGGCGTGACGCGGGCGTATTTAAACAGAAAACCCTGGAGCGCATCGAAAAAATCGCCAATACTCCTGAGCGCTGCTTTATCGAAAACGGCAATGTCAATCACCTGCCCTTGCCGCCGAAGCTGGATATTTCCTGGTATATCGATGTGGCCCGCAAACGTCTCCGTGATTTTGTAGCAGGTGGTGCAAAGTGAATATGTATAAAGGCTATCTAAAAACCAAGGGCAAGGTGCCGTTGGAAAAAATGGAGGAGATGCGGCCATTTCCTCCGGAGCGGGGCGATTACGCCGGTGTGTTGGCCGATGATATGATCCAGATCGACGTGGACAACAAGGCGCAGGCCGAGATTGTCCATGCAATAGTCAATTACCTGGAACTGAACTGCAATGTCCTGCAAACAACCAGGGGCCTGCATTTCTATTTCAAAAATCCCGCCGCGAGCGGCGTGAAAAACAGGTCGGTCAAGGCATACACCCCGGTTGGCATTAAAATCGATGTCGGCGTGGGCCTAAAGAACAGTCTTGTTCCTCTGGTTGTGAACGGTACGGCCAGGGAATGGCTGAACCAGACCGAGGAGCCTGACGAGCTGCCCGATTGGCTGCGCCCGGTTAAAATCACCCCGGTGAACTGGTTTAGCCTTGGGGAGGGCGACGGCCGGAACCAGGAACTCTTTAATTATATTGTGAAATTGCAGTCGGCGGGTCTGGCCAAAGAGTCCATTGTCGAGACGATCAATCTGATTAACAAATTCATCCTCAAAACGCCGCTCGCCCAGCGGGAAATAGACACCATCACCCGTGACGAGGCTTTCCCAACGGAAACGTTCTTCAGCGAGCGTGGTAAATTTCTGCACGATGGCTTTGCCCGCTGGTTTATGAACAACGAGCATGTGGTGAGGATTAACGGCTTGCTGCATATTTACCGGCATGGCCTGTATACGAACAACTGGGAAGTTTTCGAGCGGAAAATGCTTGACAAAATTCCGACCTTAACATCAAGCCAGCGCAACGAGGTGCTGCGGTATATCCAGGTGACCTGCGACAGCGATGCCAGCCTGGCCGAAGCGCGCTTCGTCGGCCTGAAAAGCAAGATTTATGATATCGAAACCGACAGTCTGCTGGATTACACCCCAAAGATTGTCCTGAAAAACAGAATTCCTTACGATTACGACCCCGCCACGTATGACCGAACCGTCGATTTAGTGTTCGGCAAGATCACCTGTAAGGATGCGAACCTGCGACTCTTGCTTGAGGAAATGATCGGGTATTGCCTGTACCGGAAAAAATCCTTCGGGAAAACCTTCTTTCTGACCGCTGGGGGCGAAAACGGAAAATCCACTTTTCTTGACATGATCAAGACCATGCTGGGCCGGGAAAACATCGCCACCCTGGAGCCCGCCGACTTTGAAAAACGCTTCGTCAATGCGCAACTATTCGGCAAGCTGGCTAACATCGGTGATGACATCAGTTCTAACTACCGGGAGAATTCCAGCATTTTTAAGAAATTGGTGACAGGCGAGAGCATCATGGTGGAAAACAAAGGCGAAACGCCGTTCATGTTGGATAACTATGCCACGCTGGTGTTTTGCACGAATGAAATGCCCCGCATCAACGACCAGAGCCACGGTTTCATGCGCCGCCTAATTATCATTCCATTCAACGCCAGATTCAGCGTAACTGATCCGGATTATGACCCGTTTATTAAAGACAAGCTGCTCACGGAAACCGGCATGAAGTATTTGCTTAAGCTGGCGGTTGACGGACTTAAGCGGCTGCTTAAGAATAAGCGGTTTACGAACAGTGCCCAGGTTTCTGAGCAACTGAAGCTGTATGAGAGCATCAACAATCCGGTCCTCTTGTTTGTCGAAAGTCATCAGGTGGAAAATCAGATTGCGCGGGATGTTTATCTGCAATACTCTTCCTGGTGCCGGGAAAATGGGCTGTCTCCGGTGAGCAATATCAACTTTGGCCGGATTCTGAGCAGCAAAAACCTGTTTAAAACAGTCTTTAAAAAAGTTGACGGCAAGTCCTTTCGGATTTACGCAAAGATTCAAGAGGCATAAAGTCACCGAAAGGCACGAAAAGTCACCAATAGGTAACGGATGGAACCCTTACGAACACTAATGGTCACGGTAGTCACCTCTATTTTATATATATATAAAAGAAGAATTATCAAAATATATAAATATATAAAGTATATATATCTTATATAGAGACTTGTGACCGAAGTACTCAAAAATCCAGTAATTATGCGGGTTTTTCCGCTTTTTCCTCCCGTGACATTCGTGCCCGATGTGTGCCCTTTGTGTGACCGAATTGTGACCAATGAAGATATGGGAGGACAAGCCATGAATATGCTGCCGATTCGTTCCGAATGGAAGCGGCGGATTAAAAGGGCCGAGAGGCAGAAAAGAGAGCAGAAAGCTGCCGGTAAAGCCAAGGGGAAAGCCAAGAAGCAAACGATTGAAAAATAAATTCGGTACAGGAGGACTAGATGAGCAAGAAATTTGTTAAATGCGATTATTGCGGCTCCGGCTTCCTAAGATACCAATGCAACATCAGAGAAAACAATTTCTGCAACCGGAAGTGCTGGGGGAAGCATTTGTCACAGCAAAAAAGGATGCAGCCCTTGAGTAAATGGTTAGCGTCTAATCAAAAGCATTACCAAATCGCTCGGGTTGAACCCATCGAGGTTTTGCAAATGTATCTCAGCCCGGAGGAATTCCAAGGATATCTGCGCGGCAATGCGCTGAAATACTTGCTCCGGGTTGGGCATAAAGATGAGCCCAAGAAAGAAGTCGACAAAGCCTATCAGTACAGCAAATGGCTCCGGCAGGCGGTAAATGGTAAAATCATTAATCCGAGACAGGAAGAAGACTAAATGCGGCTCAAACGTGAACTAAAAGCCTACATTGAAGCCGAACTCAAGGACTATCATCAGACCAAAGCCGATCTCCTGGAAACCAAAGACAATTTAATCCTGCAGTCGCCGGTGGCTGATGAAAGCGGTATCCGGGGAACGGATACATCCAGGCCGACCGAAGCGAAGGTCATGCAGTTGATCACGAATAAACGGATCAAGCGGGCTGAGCAGACCATCCGGGCTATAGAAACAGTCATTAGCGCCCTGCCGGAAGAGAAGTTCCGGTTGATCGAATTAAAATATTGGACACGCCCGCAGCCGTTAACCGATATAGGAATGGCGATGCAGTTAAATTGCAGCCGGGCCACACTCTATAACTGGACAGATGGGATATTACTGGCGCTGGCGAAAGAAATGGGATTGATAGATTAGACAAAGATTAGACTTTTGAGGGGGCTTGACAGGTTATAATTGTATCATGGAAATACGTGAGGCCGTCCATTTGGGGCGGTCTTACTTTTTATGGAGGTAGCCTCATGCCAACGGTAGTGTGTAGCCGGACAGACTGCTTGAACCACGGTTTGGAAGTCTGCATGGCAAATCGAGTGGAATGGCGTCAAGGTCAGTGCAGCGGCTATATCACGAGCTGGCAGGCGATGAAAGCCAACGCCCCGCCCATTGAGAGGAAACACGGTGCATTTGTCCCGAAGCAGGGCCGGCCGATCCGGTGATGGTTTTTTTCACCTATTTCCTGGAAATAAATTGGGCGGTTCCTTCCAGGGGGGCGGGGGCCGCAGGGGTCGGCTATGCCGCGATAAATTCCCGCGAAAAATTAAAAAAAATTGTTCAACTTTTCAACTTTTCAAACGCGCAAATTCAGTGGTACTGAGGGTTTGTAAGAGTTTGGCAGTTAAAAATATGGTATTTTTATTTAACATTACATACAGAAATTCTTAAACGTCCGTTTATGCGGGCGTTTTTTTGTTGGGAGGTAAAGACTTGGAGATTGTAAAACTGCCAATCGAAAAATTAAACGCCGCGCCCTATAACCCGCGCATTGACTTAAAACCGGGCGACAAGGAATATGAGAAACTCAAAAAATCCATTCTCACCTTTGGCTATATTGATCCGATCATCGTCAACAAGCGCGGCTATGTGGTGGTCGGCGGCCACCAGCGCCTGAAGATACTCCAGGCGACAGGAAACAAAACTGTCGAGGTGTCCTTGGTAGACCTCCCACGTGACCAAGAGAAAGCCCTTAACATCGCGCTCAACAAGACCGGCGGCGGCTGGGACATACCGAAACTGCAGGACTTGCTCGCTGAACTGCAGGAGACTGGTATGGACATTGAGATTACCGGCTACGATGATTTGGAAATTGAAGAATTAATGCGCGTGGCTTTGGCTGACGAAGAGGCCAACTCCCCGAAAAAACAGGCTGTCGAGGATGACTTCGACGCGGAGGAAGAAGCCGCGAAAATTAAAAATCCGGTAAGCAAGCCGGGAGATATCTGGCTGCTTGGCCGGCACCGTCTGCTGTGTGGTGATGCCACCAAGGCGGAAGATGTCCAGCGGCTCGTAGACGGCAAGCTCTGCAACATGGTCTTTACCGACCCGCCGTATAACGTATCGTACGTCGGCAAAACGGCGGACAGCCTTAAAATTCAAAACGATAGCATGGCCGATGGCGATTTTTACAAGTTTCTCTTGAAAGCGTATCAAAACATGCTGGAAGCAGTGGAACCGGGAGGTGCCATTTATGTTTGTCACGCCGATACCGAAGGTTTGAACTTTCGCAAGGCGATGGTGGACGCCGGTTGGCTTTTGAAGCAGTGCCTCGTCTGGATAAAAAACAGCATGGTGCTTGGCCGCCAGGACTATCACTGGCAGCACGAACCCATTTTGTATGGATGGCGGCCGGGCGCGGCCCATGTTTGGAACAGCGACCGCAAGCAAACTACAGTTTGGCCGTTTGATCGGCCCAGCCGGAGCTCCGACCATCCGACGATGAAGCCGGTGGCCATTCCGGTCAATGCCATTCAAAACAGCAGCAAGGCCGGGGATATCGTCCTTGACCTCTTTGGCGGTTCCGGCTCTACGCTTATTGCCGCCGAACAGACTGGGCGCGTTTGCTATACCTCGGAAATTGACCCGGTATACGCTGACGTGATTGTCAGTCGCTACATTGCCTTCACTGACAGTTATAAAAGAGTGTTCCTGTTAAGGAACGGGGAGAAAAAGGCATATATGGATGTCGCCGGAGAGATGGCGTCATGATGACCTTTATTGATCTTTGTTCTGGCATTGGCGGCTTCCGTCTGGGGCTTGAACTTGCCGGCCATAAATGCATCGGCTACTCGGAGTGCGACAAGTATGCTGTGCGGTCTTACCAGGCGATGTATAATACCGAAGGAGAGTGGTATAGCGGTGACATTACAAAACTCAAACCGGAAGATATCCCGCAAGCAGACATCTGGTGCTTTGGCTTCCCCTGCCAGGACGTTAGCTGCGCCAATGGGCGACGAAAAGGTCTCGCTGGCGAGCGAAGTGGAATCTATTACACGATTATTAACCTTGTCAAAGGCAAAAACGAAGAAGATAAACCCACATACCTTCTCATTGAAAACGTTAAGAACCTGCTTCATATCCATGAGGGATGGGACTTTACCGAGGTTCTCGCTGAACTGGACGAGGCGGGGTATGATGCAATCTGGCAGGTTCTCAATTCTAAAGACTTCGGAGTCCCCCAATCAAGAGAAAGGGTGTTCATTATCGCAAATCTTAGAAGTCGAGGTCGAAGAGAAATACTACCTGTCGCCGGAACGAACGGCCGTGCTCTTAAACAAATTGTTGGCGGAATGCAAGGATACCGGGTTTACGACCCAAACGGGGCCAGCGCGACTGTAACCAATGCTAGCGGCGGCCTCGATAAAGGAACCGGCCTGTATTTGGTTCGGCCGGTTATCGGGCTTAACCGGATGGGGAAGCGCCAAAACGGGCGACTGTTTAAAAATCCGGGCGAGCCGATGTTTACCCTTACCGGGCAGGACACGCACGGCATAGCCATAAAGGACCCTGCCTTTCGGATCAGGCGGCTTACGCCCAAGGAGTGCTGGCGACTGCAGGGGTTTTCGGATGAGCTGTTCGAAAAAGCAAGGGCTGTAAATCAGGAAGCCCAACTTCGCAAGCAAGCCGGAAACGCGGTAACGGTTAATGTGGTCTATGCTCTGGCGAAAACCCTTCCCTCGATGCAGAATTAACTTGCTTTCCCGCGTGTTCATGGTAACATGTGCACTGACGAAACGAACAAGGGAGGGCTTATATGGAAAAGCACGATTTTAAGTTTCATATGCAGGTGACTGGTCGCGGGCGAAAGGAGGTAGCCGCTCTGATTGCCGCCCATTTTGGCACACAGGCGGTTTACCAAGGCACGCGGGGATTTGGGTATCTAATCACCGAGCCTAACGGCAGCGGACGCGAGTGGCTTGTTGACAAGGCTGGCGCAGTTGTTACCGAAGGAGTGAAACTAGACAATGTGGCCGAAGTGTTCGCAGTCTTGAAAGTCCTTGAAGAGAATGGGATAGAAGCGGCAGGGAGAGCGGCAGTAACGCTCTCGATTGATGGCCACTGGGGGAGGTCGCTGCAGAACCTTGTCAATATCCTATCAGCCAAGGAACGGCTGATTGCTAAAGCGATGGGCACTGGCCAACCCTTTATGATCCCTGAGATAGTGAAGAAAATTAACGCCGTTCGTCTCAAAACGATTGAGGATTTTTTGGAAGTGGCAGGTAGCGAAGTCTCGCCGGGTCTTGCGATTACTCAGGATACGATCACCTTACGCTGGTTTGCTGCAACGCTGAATCCAGAGGCCATCGCCGCCTATATTCAATTTGCCTTTGCAGTAAATGCCATGGCTATGATGCAGCGACATGCTACGCCAAATGAAAAGGAAACAGACAATGAGAAATACACATTCCGGGTTTGGCTGCTCCGGCTCGGTTTTATTGGTCAGGAGTACAGTGCCAGCCGGAAGCTATTCCTTGGCCGGTTGGATGGCAACGGCTCTTTCCGTACGGAAAAACAGGTGCATGAGGCGATAAAAAGACGAAAGGCGCGTTTGTCCACAGGTAGCGATGCGCCTGCCGACACCGTCTGATACACGTAAGATACGTATTGTTCGGGGTTTCAAATGGGATTTGAAAGAAAAAGCGTGTTAATAGACGTAAACGTGAGGAACAATGAGGAAATAAGATATAATATGCAAAAAATCAAATAATTTGCTTGATTTCATGTGCTTTTGGAGGTAACATGACAGTGACCAAAAGCACAGGAGGTTAGCAGTATGAAAAACCAGTACTTTGGCATCGAAATTGAGCTTACCGGAATTACCAGATACCAAGCAGCAACAACCATCGCCGCCTATTTTGGTACAAGCAGTAATAACTCGTATGGAACATATAAGGTTCCCGATAACCAAGGCCGCACCTGGCTGGTGGTTAGAGACGGTAGTATTACGGCCCAGAAAAAAGTAAACGGGGTACGGATGTTCGCCAACGACGATGAACGTCAAGTCGAGGTGGTTTCGCCGAAATGCCGATATGAGGATATCGAAACCATCCAGGAATTGGTCAGGAGACTTCGGAAGGGTGGGGCCTTTGTGAACTCCTCCTGCGGCATTCACATCCATGTCGACGCCGCCAACCATAACGCCAAAACGCTGCGCAACCTGCTCAACCTGATGGCAAGCAAGGAGGACATGCTGTACAAAGCCCTCCATGTTGACCTTGAACGGATGAGAAAATATTGCCAAAAGGTGAATGGCAGCTTGGTAGAAGACATCAATCGCACTAAGCCTGCGACCATGGAAGCATTAAAAAAACTTTGGTATAAACCCTATAGTGGCGGAACCAACATTCATTATCATAAAAGCAGATATCATGGCCTGAATTTCCACTCAGTCTTTACGAAAGGGACGGTGGAATTCAGGCTTTTTAATTCCACCACTCACGCCGGGAAAATAAAGGCATACATCCAGCTTTGCCTGGCGATCAGCCACCAGGCAATCGCACAAAGGGGAGCGTCAGCCAGAAAAACGGCCACTACGAACGAAAAGTTCACCTTCAGGACCTGGCTCCTGCGCCTTGGCCTGATCGGCGACGAGTTCAAAACGGCCAGACAGCACCTTTTAGAAAAGCTGGAAGGCAATAGCGCCTGGAGATACGCGGCGTCATAAGAAAATAAGGCAGGGCGGCTTTGCCGCCCGCCTCAATAAAAGAGTGGAGGAATATAGTTTGAAAAAAATCTATTTGGCTTACGGAAGCAATTTGAATATTGAACAGATGGCGATGCGGTGCCCAACCGCGCAGGTATTGGGACCGGCGAAGCTCAGGGGATACAGAGCAAGCTTTCGGGGTATGGAAGGCAATGCAGTGATGAACATTGAACCAGACGCCGCCGGTATAGTGCCGGTGCTGCTCTGGGGGATTGAGCCAGCCGACGAGGTGGCGCTGGACCGCTATGAAGGCTTTCCACGCCTCTATCGCAAGGAAATCGTGACAGTACCATTTAAGGGCGAGCGGGTCAAGGCGATGGTGTACGTGATGAACGAGGGGTTTCCGCTTGGTACGCCAGGCAACCGATATTACTACATTATTCGGAAAGGCTACCAGGAAGCGGGTTTTGATATCGGCATTCTCCATCGGGCAATCAAGGAATCGGCTTTCCCGGAACAAGAGCGATACAAGCCGAATTATAATTTTAGGTGGTGATAACAATGCAAGTAATGATAGATAACAAAGTATATAGTGGATCGCCGGAAACGGTTGTCGCTGAAATGTGGAATGAGTGCTTTCACCGGGATACATTGCCTTACATCGAGGAATATATCGCCTATGTGGCTGGTAACGTGTTCAAATTTGCCGGTTTCGGCATTGATATTAACGCCCGGACAATAGAAGAGAAAAGTCGACGATTGCTGGAAGGTCTGATGGAGGCAGGTATAGCGAGAAATATGGAGCAATAGTGAGATAAAGTCTAAAAAAGGAAAGATAACGCTTGATTTCCTGCGCTTTCAGAGCTAACATGAACACAACGAAAGAACAGGGAGGAGAGACGGAACATGCTTCTTGGATACCCCCGCAAGCTGGTTTCTAAAGAGCTTCAAAAATTAAATATATTTGTGCCGTCCAGGCAAGTAACAGAAAAAGACGTTCTCCTGATACAAAGAATCCGCATGGAACGCCTCCAGGAAAATTTTTATAAAAGTTGGAGAGTGTAAGATGAAATACCCCAAAGGAACCATTTTCGAATCGAACGGTGAATTGTATAGGGTAGTCGACAGGCTCAATATCGTAAACGGCAGTTATGTACTGGCATATCAAGATGATGAAAACGATGAGGTTCTGTTTACAGAGGATGAGATCGAGGAAGGGCTTGAAGAAGGCTGGCTTACAATAAAAAAATAGCGAATAAAGACTACAGGAAGCCAAACACGGCTTCCTTTTTTCGTGTTCGGATACTAGAATACAATGTCCACCAGCTTATCGGGGGAGGCTTGCACTTTCAAAACGAGATTACGCCATTCCTCAGCAGTAAGGTAGGCTTGGCTGGGTTCTACAATATACGCCGTAATGCGGAAATTCTCGGCAGTGCCAAAACTGGCTACGGAAAGTATCCCCTCAAAGGCGGCGATAGAGATGCGATCAAAAGCAATGATAGGAAGGGCGTGGCTTAGGAAAGTGCCTTTATAGACTGTTGCTTTCATGGGACGATGACCTCCTAATAAATAAAAAAAGTAATAGCGAGAAAAAAGGAGATAATCGATGAAAATAGAAGAAATGAGTTGATTAACTGTGCTTTTTGAGGTAACATGAACACAAGAAAAGAACAGGAGGTTAAAACGATGAAATACGCTAAAGGAACCCTTCTTACACTGAAAGGCTGGAAAGAGAACTATAAGGTGGTTGGCAAATGGCATGACGCTTGCGTACTGGCCTCCGAAGACCCTCGGGATACCGAGATTGTAATGTATACTGAAAGCGAGATCGAGGAAGAAATCGCAGCGGGCCGGATAGCAATTATATAATAGAAGGAAGGTACGCGAAGAAGCCATAAAAGGCTTCTTTTTTTATGGGCGGAAAGGGGGGGAGCGACCAAAATGGCAGACGAGTGGGGCCGCGTAATTGGCGGCAAAAAATGCATTTCCACCTCAGACGTATGCGAATTACTGGGCGTTGACAAATCCACCCTGACCTATTGGGTCCGGGACGGCTGTCCGAAAGAAGAGCACGGCTGGTGGTGCCTCCGAGATATTCTTCGCTGGCGGGGGCTGGTGGGCGGCGGCATCCGAACCGAGGGGCAGGCGGACGCCGTTGCGCTTAAAGAGCAAAAACTAAAAGCGGACACCGATTTAAAGAAACTGGCCGCCGCCTCGGCCGCCATCAAGCTCGGGGAGCTAAAGGGCAAATATGTCAGTGCGGAAGAAATCACCGATACCCTGCAGCGGTTTTTCGTTGTCCTGAAGCGCTCGCTCCTGACGCTGGGCCGGCGGGTATCGGTGGAGGTGGCCTCGCATGTGGATGCGGTAACCGCGAGGCGGATAGAGAAGCTGGTCAATGAGGTAATAACCGATGGGCTCGAACAAATCAGCATTGACGGAGTCTACACTCCGCCGCGCCGGTCAAAGAAAAAGAACTCCCCTTGAGTGGCCGGCGTGGCTGAACGATGCCATTGCCATACTGAAACCGCCTGACCTCCTAACCGTAACCGAGTGGTCGGATAAATACAGAATATTAGACGAGAAAACATCCGCCGTGCCGGGCAAGTGGCAGACCAGCCGCACGCCGTACCTGCGGGAAATCATGGATGCCTTCACCAACCCGGATGTGGAAGAAATCATTTTTTGCAAGGCTTCCCAGATCGGTGGTACAGAAGCGTTATTAAACATCCCGACGCTGCTGGTCTATCCGACGCTGGATTTGGCCGAGTTCGCCAGCAGCAACCGCATCCAGCCCATGGTCACTTTAATCCCGGAGACAGCTGCGTGCTATAGTGGCAAAGACAGCAAAACACTGGAACTGCAGTTTGACGGCATGTATCTGGCCCTGTCCGGGGCCAACTCGCCGGCGTCGCTGTCATCAAGGCCCATCCGATACCTGCTCCTTGATGAGGTGGACAAATATCCGGCGAATGCCGGCAAGGAAGCCGACCCGATTAGCCTGGCGCGGGAGCGAACCAAGACCTTCCACAACAAAACCATTGTCCTGATTTCCACCCCGACCTTTCAGACGGGGGCCATCTGGCAAGCCTTCGAGAGCGCCGACGAACGGCGCTATTTTTATGTGCCTTGTCCGCATTGCGGTAAACATCAGATTTTGAAGATGAGCAACGTCCGCTGGCCGAAAGAGGTAAAAGACCCGGCGGAAGCCAGAGAAAAAGCGTGGTACGTGTGCGAGCATTGCCAGGAAATCATCAGGGATCATCACAAGCAGGACATGCTGCGCGGCGGCCGCTGGATATCCGACAACACCACGGGGCGCGTTTCCCGCCGGGTGGCCTTCCACCTTTCCAGCATCTATTCGCCCTGGCTCACCTTTGGTGACATCGCCGCCGAGTTTCTAAAATCCAAAGCATTCCCTTTTCTTCTCCAAAACTTCGTCAATTCCTGGTTGGCCGAACCATGGAAAACCGAAGCCAAACGATACAACTCCGATCTGATCCTGGCAAAACGCGCCGCCTATCCGAAAGGCAGAGTCCACCAAGACGCCCAACTTCTTGTGGCCGGCGTCGATGTGCAACTCAACCATTTTTGGTGGGGGGTAAGGGCGTGGGGGCCTGATCTGACCTCGTGGCTGGTGGACTACGGGAGAACCGAAACCTGGGCAGACATCGAAACCATACTTAGACGTCCCTATCCGACAAACGAAACCGGAGAGGTTGCCTACATTGCCAAAGCTGGTATTGACTCGGGGTACAACACCGATGAGGTGTATCGCTTCTGTGCTTACAATCAGGATATTTGCGTGCCGACCAAGGGGTCCTCCCGGCCGCTCCGGTCGCGGTATGTGCAGACGAAGATTGAAAAGGACATAGCCTTGGGCCTTATCCTGTACATCTTTGACCCCAACCAGTTTAAGGATTTTATCGCCGGCCGGCTGGCCCATGAGGTCAATATGCCCGGTGCCTGGATGGTGCCGGAGGACATTGACCGGCTGTATGCCGATCACATCGTGTCCGAACAACGGATTGAGAAAAAAAGCAAAGCGGGCGTCATCACCTTCGAATGGTCCAAGGTCAGCACCCATGCCCAGAACCATCTTCTCGACGTGGAAGTAAACTGCGCTCTGGCGGCAGAGATTTGCGGAGCAAGGTATTTGCAAAAAAAGCCGGTGATGATCCAGCCCTTGCCGGCACAACCCGCAAACGGCAACAAGTGGCTGGGAAATACGAGCAATTGGATTAAACGGTAAGCGGGCGGCCATGCGGTTGCCTTTATTCATTAGAGGGAGGTGAGCAAACAATGAGCATTGTCCAGGAGCTTTTGAAACAGGTGGAAGCGGCGATCACGGCCTTGATCACCGGCGCTGAGGAAATGCAAATTAATGGCCGAAAATACCGCAAAACGGATTTAGAAAAACTCCGGGTTATGCGTAAAAGTCTGCAGGAAGAGGTTTTCTACGAAGGGCTGTCGGCTGGCGGGACAACTCGCGCCTATGCAGCCTGGCCACTACGCAAAGGGGGGATTCCTCCTTGGGGTTAGGACAATCAATTGACCGGCTCGTAGGCTGGATTTCCCCGAAAGCCGCATTTGAGCGGCAAGCGTATCGTGAGGCTCTGGAAATTAAGCAGAAGCAGCAGGATATGCGCCGGAACTACGACGTCGGCATGCTGGGCCGCTTCACCAACCGGGCCAATGCGGCCTGGGGCAGTGCCGAGTTAGTAGACAAGCCCTATCGCCAGCGGATTCTTTTGATTGCTCGTGATTTGGAGCGCAACAACGATATTGCCAAATCCATCATCAATCCGTTTGAGCGAAACGTTATCGGCCTTGGCATTAACGTCCAGGCTAAAACTAGCGATGACGCCTTAAATCAACAACTGGAAGAGGTGTGGGACGAATGGTGTGAACAGGAAAATTGTGATGTAACAGGCCAACTCACCTTTACGGAAATGCAAAGGATGAATCTCAGGCGCATTACCGTCGACGGGGATATCGCCGTGGTCAAAATCTATGACCCGAACGCCCCCTTCATCCCGTTTCGACTGCAACTGATCGAGGCGGATGTCTTTGACACGACCTTATTTGAAAACAGCGAAACCGGCAACCGAATTTATTCGGGCGTGGAGGTGGATGCCATGCTGCGCCCGGTGGCCTACTGGTTCCAGCAGTCGACGTTGGACCATTATTCTTACAACCTCCAGTCGCTTAGAATTCCGGCTGATCAGGTGCTGCACCTGTTTACCAAACAGCGAGTTACCCAGGTGCGCGGCATGTCGCTGTTGGCATCCAGCATTGAGGCCATTCAGGACATCGGCGATTACCTGGAAGCCGAGCGGGTCAAGGCGCGGATATCCGCCTGTTTTGCTGCGTATGTCGAAACTACCCCCCAAGGCGTTGCCGGCCGGCTTGGCCAGATGCCACAGGATCACCAAAAGCACCGTCGAAATTACCTTGAGCCCGGCATCATTGAGTACCTGCTTCCCGGCGAAAAAATGGACGTGGCCAGCCCGTCCGGGATCAACAGCAACACCCGCGACTTCGTTCAAACGAATTACCGCATTTCGTCGGCCGGCCAGGGCCTTTCCTATGAGGCGACCAGCCGGGACGTGTCGCAGGTGAACTATTCGTCCGCCCGGCACAGCGCCCTGGAGGATCGCCGGACGTACCAGCCGGTGCAGCAGTGGCTGATCAATCATTTTAACCGAGATGTCTACAAAGAAGTCATTACAGCGGCGGTACTGTGCGGCCGCCTAAAGATCCCGGACTTCTTTACGAACCAGCGAAAGTACCTGAAACATAAATGGCTGCCACCGGGCTGGGATTGGGTCGATCCCTTGAAAGATGTGCAGGCCAGTAAATTAGAGTATGCCATGGGGCTGACGACGCTGGAACAGCTCTGTGCCGAACAGGGTAAGGACTACAAGGATATTATCGAGCAGCAGGCGCGGGAGCGGATACTGCTCAAAGAAAAGGGGATTAACATCGACGCCGCCACCGGCGTAGTGAAGGTCACTGAAAAGACCGAGAAGGAGGAAGACAATGGCGAACAGGACAGGGAATAAGAAACGGAGCAGGCTGGGCAAGACGTTTTACCGCGAGACGGCGGCGATTGAACCGGCCAGTATCGACACCAAGAACCGGATTGTGCCGGTATCCTTCTCCAGCTCCCAGCCGGTACAGCGTTACTGGTGGGACGGGGAGGATTACAACGAAATACTGGGGCATGCCAAAGACCACGCTGATTTAACTCGTTTGCGAGACATCGGCGTTGCTTTATTTAATCATGACCCCGCGCAGCCCATCGGAAAAGTGTTAAACCCGGTAATTGACAGCAAAGCCATGAAGGGCACGGCGGCGATCCGGTTTGATACGGATAAGGCCAGTGATGTGATTTATCAAAAAGTCTTAAACGGCACCTTGAAAGGCGTTTCCGTAGGCTACCGCGTGACAGACTGGGAGACGGTGAAGGAGGGCGAGACTTCGGCGGACGGCCTGTATGAAGGCCCCTGCGAAATCGCTCGTAACTGGGAGCCGTTTGAGATCAGCATAGTGAGTGTACCAGCAGATTCTAGTGTGGGGGTTGGGCGTAGTATGGACGATATTCAGCACCTGATTCAACAGGCAGTTGCCGCTGCCCTGAAAAAGCGAAAAAAAGCGCTGGGGTTAGCTCGGCCCGACGAGGACTGGGATGAAGACGAGTACCAGGACGAAGATGGGGACCGGGCTGAAGAGGAAGACGAAGATAGTGAAGATGAGCGAGACGAGGACGAGGACCGGGAGGAAGATGAGAACCTGGACGACGATAGTGACTTGGATGAAGAGGATGCCGATGAAACTCCAGACGATACGGATGACCTGTACCCGGAGTGCGATTACTTGGAAGATGGTGTGTGTGGCCGAGGGGAATGCCCGGTGGATGGCAGCTTTACTTGCTGCCTAAATTGCGCCGAACAAGAAACGTGTGAAGACGCGTGCAAACCGAAAATGGAGGTAATAAGAAGTATGAAAACAAACAACGCCGGCCGCTCCCCCGCCGCTTTGAATATAGTGCGCAAGAAAGCCGCCAAGGCGGAACGGGCGCGGGTCATGGAAATCCGCGCCATGTTCCGTTCGTTCCGGAGCCAAACCGGTTTAAAAGAAGATGCTTTTATTGATAAGGGGGTAAGCGTGGAAAAAGCGCGCAAGGCCATCATGGCGGACATTTCCAAACGCAAAGCCGCGCCTGTGGTTCAGACACCTGAAATTCAGTTTGTCGCAGATGATGAAGATAAATTCCGGGCAGCGGCAGTGGATGCCTTGGCGTGGCGGTCGGGCCTGAAGCTTGCTAAACCGGTGCGGGGGTTTGAAGCGCTCCGTAGTGTGAATATGGTGGATCTGGGACGGATTGTTTATGAACGGACCAGCGGCAAGCGCTTTAATTCCTTCGACCGTGATTTACTGGTCCGGGAAATGGTGCAGTCCTCGGCGTTTTCCTACATTCTGCAAAACGTAGCCGATAAGGCCATGCAGAACGCCTACCAGATGGCGGCGGTCACCTATCCGGCCTGGACCAAGCATGGCGTACTCAATGATTACAAACCGGCGCTGCGGGCGCAATTATCCGAAGTTCCCCTGCTCGATAATGTCAGCAAAGGGGCGGAATACAAACTCATCACCTTGACGGACGCGGGTGAATGGATTCAACTCTCCAAGCGCGGTAACCTGTTTTCGATTACCCGCGAGGATATTTTAAACGACGACATGCACGCCCTGGTGGATTTTCCGGCCCGCTGGGCCGGCGCTGCCCGGATGACTATCAATCAGGATGTGTATCAGACGCTGACGGCCAACCCCAAAATGGGATACGACAATACACCCATTTTTGACCCGGTTCACAACAATGTGGCAACAACTATGAAAAAGGCACCTTCTAAAGATTCACTGCAAGCCGCTATTCAGGGAATGATGCTGCAGACCGGTTTGAAAACGGCCACTCCCTTAAACATCCGTCCCAAATTCCTCTTAACGCCGGTGGCCTTGATGTTCGGCGCCAAGCAACTGGTGCAATCCGCCGCCGATCCCACAGCGCCGAATGCCGGGGCGGTCAACGTGCTGCAGGACATTGTGACCCTGGTTACCGACCCGCTCCTCGATGTGGCCAATAACTCGGCCTGGTATCTGGCTGCCGATCCGGCGGTTACCGACACCATTGAGGTAGCCTTCCTGAACGGGCAGGATACGCCGTATATCGAGCAGCAGAACGGTTTCAACGTGGACGGTATTACCTTTAAAATCCGCATCGAGTACGGCGTCAAAGCCTTAGATTGGCGCGGACTTTACCTGAATCCCGGCAAATAAATAGAAAAAGTGAGGTAATGCGTACATGACTCCGCAATTTGTTTTTACCCAGCAAGGCGATATTATTGATTTCACCAACACCACCGCAAACCCCATCCGTCCCGGCGATCCGGTGCCCCTGGCGGGGGCATTCGGCGTTGCCACCGGCGACGGAATTGCGCCGGGCGCGACCGGCCCGGTTGTCGTGCGCGGCGTTTTCCTGGGACCGGCCGACCCGGCTGTCGCATATGGACAAGGCGATAAGTTATACTGGGACCCGGCCAATCAAAGGCTCACCAATAACGCGACCGACACCGTCTACGCCGGTTATGCCGTTCAGGCCAAAAGTGCCGGCACCGGCAACGGGTATGTAAAGCTCCATTTCTAACATAAAAAGGGCCGGACAGGCCCTTTCAGAGATCAAAAAAACCGGGTTTTCATTCGTGAAAAGCCGACTTTTATTCGCGTACAGTGGGCCAGCCACACTATGCCGAAAATCCTCGGCAGCGTCAATGTGTGGCTCCCATAAATGCTTTGTCACCATTTTTTGATGATTGCTGCTTTTCGGGAGGTATAATGCGTGGAAAATGCTTATACTGTACTCTTATAGTTTTCTTGCTTTGATTACAAAAGTTACAGGAAGCATCTTTGCTTTTTGGGCAAAATTGCTGTTAGCGTCCCAAGATTGCATAATTTCATCATCAGATTGCTCAATCATTTGCTCAATGACAAATCCCGCTTTTGCCAACGCATTCACATAGGTTGATAGTTTACGGTCCGATAATATTAACGTACCTTGACAAAGATCAAGAGATAGCGAATACCAAGATTCATCGAAATAACATTTATTAAAAGCAAGCATATTATTTTCTACAACAACACATTTGTGTATGGGATGAGACCAACTGAAAATAAATATGCCGTCTTTTTTTAGGTAAGAAGCGATCCGGCAAAAAGTACCATCAAGGTCGGTTGTCCAGCCTATGGCGTAAATTGAATATACAAAGTCAAAATAATCCGTGGGTATGTCGCATTCTTCTTCCATGGGAGAACAGATCAATTTTGCTGAAAGACCGCACGCTGTCAAATGTTGCTTTGCTTTTTCGATTTGTTTTTCTGATATATCCATACCCCATAGTTCAAATGCTTTGCGATCCCCCTGATATTGCAAGGATTGACCGTTTCCACAGCCTATTTCTAACATCTTTTTTCCTGAGACATCACCAAAAAGTTGGCATTTTTCCTCTGAGACAAATGTTCCGTATAAAGGAAGTACGATTGCTTCTAAAAAATCATTTCCTTTTGTATCCCAATAGAAGCTGTTCGTTTTATAAACAGAATTCTTGTCCATGCCGGCACCCTCCCCCAATATAAAATTCCCGTACTTGCGCATTATCCGATGCGAACCGTAACTGTTTATATTATATCATTCACTCTGACTTTTTTGACACTCTGAAAGGGCCGCACTGGCCCTTTACTCTTTTATAAGGAGGCAATTATGGCGGTTTATGAAGCCAGTGTGCTGGCCAGCCGGACACCGCTAAAGAAGCTGATCAAGGCAGCCATCACCGGCACGCTAGAGGATACGCTGGTTTTCTCACAGGCCATGACGCGGTTCGTGGCCTACAATACCGGCACCGAAGCCTTAACCTTCATCATCGACGGCAACCCGGACCTGACCGACACCTTGGAGGCCGGTGAAGCGATTGACGATGAATTCCCGGAATTTGACCATGTGATCCTGAGCGGCACAGTCGGCTCCGGCTACAAAGTGAGGGTGGGGTAATGTCGATTAAAGAACAAATCGCCAGGGACAACGCCATCTTTTTGGATTTGGACGCTTTTGCAGAACTCATCCTCTATAACGGCAGGCAAATTCCGGCGGTTGTCGCCCTGGGCGACTCAGCCATGCGCGGCAACACCTTTGAGCAGAAGGGACGTTCCGCTGTGGCGACGCTCCAAATCGCGGCCAGTGATGTGTCCGGTCCCGAAACCGGCGATCAGGTTGTCTATCATTCGGCTACCTGGGAAGTTACACATGTCCTGGAATCCGACGGTGCCATGCACCTGTTGCAAATGATTTGTAATGCGAGCCCTTGGTCATGATGAATGTCGATTTGCTGCTGATCGACGGGGCGACCCCGTGGCTGGAATATATGGCAACGACCAAGCCCGATTGGATGAGAAAAGCCTTAAAATCCTTTGGCTGGTATTCACAACAGCAGATTAAGGCTGGGATCAGAAAAGGTGCGCCCGGCGGCCGGGAGTACGCCGAATTTATGCCGCCGGATATGCGGGCCAGGCTGGAAGCCGTGTTCGGGAACCGTCCCAACAAACGTTACGGCCCACTGGGAAAACTCGTTAATGCGGTGGCCTATGAGTATGAGTACGATGCATGCAAAGAGATTGTTCGTGTCGGCTGGCTGTCGGGTTCTGCTGTAAGGCTCGGAGAAAAAATTGAGCAAGGGTATTCGAAGGCGGTCACCGATAAGATGCGCCGCTATTTCTGGGCCGCCGGCATATCGCTTTCAGGCAAGTCAGAGATCAATGTTGCCGCGCGGCGCACCTTCGGGCCGATGCAGGCCATTTTGGCCCCCAAGGCAGCGGCGTATATCGAGGATAAAATCCTGGAGTATGCTAAAGCCGGATCGCCGCCGGCACGCAAGAAAACAAAGAAATACCGGGTGAGATAACCATGTTTTCGACAATACCCATTACCGTTTTTATTCGGAAATGGCGTGACGCTATCGCTGGTAGCGCCGCCATTTCCGCTTTTTGCATGCAGAAGTATAGTAAACCGCTGTCTTTATATATCGGGATTGACGGCAAAAAGCCGCCTGCGGATACGAATTGCCCGCTGGTGATTGTATTTCCAGGAGGCAAAGTGGAGGGCGGGGGTGAGACGGAATGCCGCTATACCGGCAGCATCGGCTGGTCCATTATCCAGTCCCATGTCGCCAAACAGGACGGGATCATCGAAAATACCGGCTTGTATGAGGCTGACGAGCTGGGGCAGCTCCTTCTAGCGACCATCGCCGAAATTAACCCGTCCTACCCGGTGTCGCATGTGGAGTATTCCTTTGAATCAAACGACTTTTTCCCCCAGTTCCCTGGCCGGATGGACATTACCATCCAGGTTCCGGTACGGATGGGGACACAAATCAGCTATTAGAGAGGGGTGATGAAATATGGTTCAGGCCCAAGGCTATCGAGGGCGGCTGGCTTTGGCCTATGAAACGGCCTATGGCGTTACGCCGGTCAGCCCCAGCGGCTTTATCCTGCCGATCACCAGTTCCAAAATCGTGGCCAAACAAACACTGATTGAGGATAATACCATTCGCGGCATCCGCGACGTGGCTCCGCCCGGCCTCGGCAATATCGACGTCCAGGGGCCGGTCGTGGTTCCCATTGATGAAATCAACGTTGGGTACTGGCTGAAAGGGTTATTTGGCAGCCCGGATACAACTGACAGTAGTACTGTGCCTTACACGCACACCTTTACGCCGGGCTTTACACAGCCAAGCATGTCTCTGGAACAGCAGTTCCCTGATCTCGGGCAGTATTTTCTCTATAACGGCTGCAAAGTGTCCAAGTTCAGTATGGCCTTTGAGGTCAGCAACCAGGACCTGCAGGCGACAATTGATATTATGGGAGGCAAAGAGACGCTGGCAACGACGTCTTTTTTAGTAGAACCCGCCGTGAGGCCGATGACCAAATTTGGAGCGTTCATGGCGACAATCTTAGACGACGGACAACTACTAGCCAATGTGACCAAAGTGGAACTAACCGTTGATACCGGCCTTGACGGCAGTATCTATACACTGGGCGGCGGCGGTTTTCGCGGCTCGCTGCCTGAGGGCATGCTGGCCGTCACCGGCACGGTATCGGCCATTTTTGATTCGATGGCGCTCCTGAACAAAGCGATTGCCGGGGCGACCTCGTCCATTGAACTCAATCTCAGCAATCCCCTGAGCGGGAGCAGCCTGAACATTTTGCTGCCGGAGATCATCTACGAACGGACTTCGCCCGGCATCGACGGCCCCAAGGGTGTGTCCATTTCCCTGCCGTTCCGGGCGTTCTACAACACCAACGCAAACGGCGTGTCTATTGTTGCCACGTTGGTAAATGCAGAACCAACCTATTAAGGAGGATGTTTATGTCTAAAATTACTTTGCCTGCGGCGCGCAGCTTAAACCGCCGGGAAAGAAAAGCACTGAAAGCCGCCGGGGCCGACCCGCAGTTTCGCCCGGATGGCGCGACCATTGCCGAACTGAATGACCGGATCGTCGAGTTTATCAGCAAGGAAGTATACCGCATTGACGGCCCGGAATATGACGATGTACCCTATGCCGACTTCATTGCCCTGGCAGATAAAACCTACCGGTTGACCTATGCCCTGACTGACGATGTAAAAAACTCGTAAGCGTCTGGCAGTGGCATGCTGACGGACGCGCTGATTACTGCAAGGACTGCGCATTATTAAAGAAAAACACCGATTGCGATACCTGCGAGGGACGGCAGCCGGCGGTATGCGAAGTCAACCGGCCGTCCTGGACCCTCTGGAGTCTGGTGTCTACCCAGTGGCGGATGGGAATGAGCGGTCCCGTGGGACTGGACTATGGGGCGGTTCAGCAACTGGCTCGGTTATATGAAATCAACTTGACGCCGGGAGTGATGACCAAGCTCCGGGCGCTGGAAATCTTGGTCATAAAAAAGGCTTTGGAAACTTCCGGCGGAAAGGGGCGGTAACATGGCAGCAAGCAACATTGTACAAATCATAATCCAGGCAATGGATTCCGCCTCCAATGTGTTTAAAACCATCGGCGACAACTCAGGGCGGATGGGCGACAGCGTCAGCGCCGCCATGGATAAGTCGACCAAAGACATTGCCAAAGCCCAGACGGCGGTGATTGGTCTTAAGGACAACCTGATCAGTTCCATCGGCAGCATCAAAGGCTTAATTGCCAATTTAGGCATGATCGGTATTGGATCGTCTATTGTGGCAGCCGCCCAAAGCTGGTCAGAAGCAGTGTACAACCTCCGCAGAGCCATCGGCGGCACGGCGGAAGATGCCAGTAAACTGTTGGCTATTGGTAAATACGCCGGTGTGGGGACGGAAGAGGCAGCCGGGTATTTTGCTAAATTCGGCAAAGCGATATCGGCCTCCAGGGACGAAATGCAAAAAGCCGCTGCTGAAGGCAAGCGATCCAATGACATGTTTTCGCGTATCGGGCTATCATTTGACCAGATAAACAACAAAAATGTGGGTGACGTCTTCACACTGGTCGCCGATAAAATGCGGAATATGGCTGACGGAGCCGATAAGAACCGCGTCGCTATGCAACTATTTGGCGGGTCGAGTTCCCGGCTTGCCGAAATGCTTAACTTGTCCAAAGAACAATTGGAGGCCGTTACGGAAGCGGCCAGGGAGAGCGGCTTTATCCTAAATGACGAGACAGCGGAAGGATGGCACAAGCTTACCCTGGAAATGAAACACGCCATGAGTATTGGCACAGGTCTTGCCGTTCAAATCGGCAATTCCATGTTGCCGGTTTTGCGGGACAAGGTAAGTACCTTAAAGGCCATTGGCGATGGCTATCGTACCTTGTCGCCAGAAATACAAAGAGCGATTGGCCTCACGCTGATTGCCACCGGCGAATTTGGCGCGTATCTAATCGGGGCCAAAGCCATCGCCGCGTTTGCTCCCGCGTTCGGCGCGTCCTTATTGGGGCCGTGGGGCGTTGCGATTGCGGCCATTGGCCTTGCAATTAAAGCAGCCATGGATTATTTTAGCCTGCAGAACAAAGTGGCGAGCTATGACCCCAAAGCGGTTGTGCGAAAGATTAAAGGACACTATTACAAGGAAGTCGAATCGGAAACGCCTCCCAACCTTTTAGGCATGACCTTTAAGGGGACGCGCTTGCAACCGCTCTCGGACGCCGAACTCGAAGAACAGAAAAAATTCGAGCTTGATCCGGCTAAATACAGTACGCAGAAACTCCTGGATGACCTGGAAAAGTTAAAAGAGCCTTCGACAATCTTGGCTCCCCCCTATATTGACACCAGCGCCGCAGCCAGAACCGCCGAACGAGAAGCCGAAAAGCTCGAACGCGCGAATGCCCAGGCCAGGCTTCTTATCGCCGACCTTGAACGCCGGATCACGGACACCAGCGGCAGCGTCTATGAGAGCGGCATGGCCAAGATTACGGCTGAAGTCACCAAAATGCAAAATCAGGTCACCCAGATCGGCAATGCCGGCGGCGACACCTCGGGTTTGGCGGATAAAATCGCCCAGTACCAGCAGGTGGCTGCCGACAAGGTCCGTGAGACGTGGCAGCAGGCATGGACCGACATTAAGAATCAGACTGCCCTGATTGGTGCCCAACTCATAGATGATAGAGCGGCTCAGGCCGATATTGAGTATCAAATCGAACTGGACAAAATCGCCAAGGAAAAAGAGACACGTCTGAAGGCTATCGCGGTTGATAACAACGACCAGGGAGCCAAGACGGCGGTGGATGAGTGGGCCAAGGGGCAGCAGAACTTCGCGGCTCAGAAACGCGATACCAACCAAATTGACGCGAAGCTAAAGGAATATCGAGACGCACTTACCTATAATACCTTGCTGATTAATCTGGAAGGAAAAACCCGGCAAGAGGTCGATGCCCTCCGGCAGAAGGATTTGGCTGCTGAAATCGCCTATCTGCAGCAAAAACTGAAGGAAACAAGCCTGAATGCCGAACAGCGGCTGGCCCTGCAAAAAAGCCTGAACGATGCCATGAATCAGCAGTATGAATTAGACGCCATGAACTACGACACGGCGTTTTCCGCTGCCTTTCGCAATATCCAAAACCGGCAGATCAATTACGCCCAGACCGTCGAACAGAGCTGGGACCAAGTCTATGCCAGCGCCCAGGACAATCTGAGCAAAATGGCCTTGGAAGGGCAAAGCGCAACTAAAGCGCTGGAAAATTTCTTTAAAGATATGGTTGAGAGCATTGAAAATATGTTCCTGAAAATGTGGGCGGATAAATATATCATGGGGCCGCTGCAGCAGTTATTTGGACAGATATTGGGAGTGCCAACGGCAGGTACGCCTTCGGCTTCTGCAGCAGGTTCAACAAAACAGTTAAGTTCTATCCCAAGCAGTGCAGAAGTCAGCCCGATCCAGACATTCGCCGCAGGGGGTTATAATCCCGGCGGCTGGTCCCTTGTCGGGGAGGAAGGCCCGGAGCTTGCCTATTTCGGCAACCCGGCCCATATTTACACCGCTAATCAAACCCAGGCCCTCTTGAACCAGAGCGCGGCTGCCCCGGTTATTCCCAAAGTCAACGTCACGGTCATCAACAAGACCGGCCAGCAAGTACAGGTTTCCCAGCAGGCGTCATATGACCCGGCGACCCAGTCAACGCTGGTGCAGATGGTGATTGACGGCGTCCAGAACAACGTGGCCGGTTCGCGGGACTTCTTTTTCGGGAGGGGTTAGATGAGCTATCCAACGTTTCCCACTATCTGTCCACCGGCTTACCCCGCTGATGATATTTACCCGGACAATAAAATCGCTTCGCCAACGGACGGGGGATACACCATCTCCCGTCCTCGTTATACCCGGACGCAAATGGGCGGCGCCTATACCTGGCCGGCCATGCCGCATGCGAACTATCTGCAATTTAAGGCGTTCGTCCAGGCCAATTACGCCCATATTTTTGTCTGGACCGACCCGATAACCGGCCGGCAAACGAACATGCAGTTTACCGCTGTGCCCAAGGCCAGTATGGTGTCGCCGGGCTATTGGCATGTGGAAATAGCGATTATGGAGGCGTGAGAATATGCCGTTAGCATTTTCGAGTGCTGGACTTATTGAAAAAAACAAGCTGTCCACTGACCTGCCGTGGATTGTGCTGGTAGAGCTTCAGTTACCAAACGGTGAGAAGGCTTGCATGGCGAAAAACAACGAGGTTGTGACCTGGAACGGCATTGCCTGGGAACCCATTCCCATGCTGTTCTCGGACACTACCCAGGACATGAAGGCCATGTCGACTTTTACCATTCAGGTCTCCAATGTTTCCGGAGCCGTGCAAGCCTACCTGGAGGAATACAACGGCCTGACCGATTGCACCGTCATCATTCGCCTGGTTCATGCGGCACATCTGTCTGCTCCGGCACCGGAAATTGAAGAACAGTTTTCCGTCCAAAAAACGGCCTATGACGAAGAGTGGGTCACCTTTACCCTCGGCTCGGACTTTTGGATGTACTTCCGGGCGCTCGCCGACCGCTACCTGCCGGATTTTTGCTGCTGGAAGTATGGCAGCATCAAATGCGGCGTGACAGCGGCGACGCTGGCCAAGTATCCGGCCTGCCGCCACACCCTGGCCGACTGCAAGCTGCGCGGCAACTCCCTGCGGTTTGGCGGCTGTCCGGGAATGGGGGGATTCTATGCCAGCAATATCTGATCTAGTGGGTAAGCCCTTCCTTGACGATGCCATGGGGCCGGATTCCTACTGCTGCTGGGGACTGGCCGTGGAGGTCTTTCGCCGGTTTGGCGTTTGCCTGCCGGACTATCGCGCCGCTTGCGCTTCAGTCGCCAGCGGGATTGCGGAAAAGGGCGGGGAGTGGGTGCGGTGCGGTGGCGAGATGCCGGTGCCCGCACTCATGCTTTTTACCACTGCCGGGATCTGTGATCATGTTGGCGTTTACCTTGGCAGCGAGAAATTCATTCACGCCCACGAAATGGGCGGAGTGACCGTTGTTCCGACCAATCACATCTTCTGGAAGAAGCGGATTGAAGGCTATTACCGGCCGGGGTGGTTGCCATGAAGCTGATTTTTGTCCGCAACCCGATTGCGCCGGACAAGCGGGACATACGGCAGCTAGAGGCGAAGGCGACTGTCGCCGAGCATATTGCCCCTATCCTGCGGGAGTGGCCGGACACGGTCTTTTCCGTCAGCGTCAATGGACACTTACTGGAAATAGAGGAATGGGACACCCTGGTTCCTGGCGACGACGACAGCGTTGTGGTCCACCCGGTGCTGGCCAAGGGGATTTCAAACTTCTTCCGGGCGATTGTCAGCGTGGCCCTCATGAGTTATGTTGGCGGCGTGTTTGGAAAACTCGGTGGCAATCCTTTTTGGAAATCGGTCTTTACCGCCGTCGGCCAATACGTCGGCGGCCGTATCGCGAGCGCCATCCTGCCGCCGCCGAAACAGGAAGAGCAGCAGCAGTCGAGCACCTATGGCTGGAGCGGGCCGCGCCCGACCGCCAAACCGGGAACGCCAGTGGCGAAAACCTATGGCACGGTGCGAATTGCGCCGGTGCTCCTGGCCCGGTATGTCACGTCGGATGGAAGCAACCAATATTTGAACCTCTTATACTCGGGCGGCGAGGGACCGGTCGATTCGATAGACAACATTTTTATTGATGGCAATCCTATCGGGAACTATGTCAACGTCACCTATGATACCCGGCTGGGCACAAACGACCAAACGCCGATTGCCAATTTCAATGATACCATCACCGATTTTCAGCTTGGTTATGAACTAAATACCGAAGGCGACTGGGCCACCGAGCAAACGGTCGGGACCGCCGTACAGGGCTTACAGATTACCGTGCAGTTTCCTTACGGCCTGGCCCGCGTCAAAGACGATGGCGGCCTGGGAACAGCCACGGTGACCGTGGCGGCTCAGTACCGCTTGGTGGGAGACAGCACCTGGCAGGAGTGGACGCTAACCAATGGCGGCACGACGTCTGATGCCAAAAATACATCAATTTGGACAACCTATCGGCTGGACAATGTAAGGCCGGGGCAGTATGTGGTGCGAGTACGCTGCGCCAAAAAATCCGGCACATCAACTCGCGATATCACCCGCGTTTTTTGGACGATGCTGTCGACCATTCTCTATGATGATTTTGCTTACCCCAACCGCGTCCTGGTCGGCATCAGGGCATTGGCTACCAATCAACTCAGTAACTCCGATCCCGTTGTGACCTGGGAGCAGACGCGCTCGACCGTTTATGTCTGGAACCCCAATATCAATGAGTACCAGACAGAGCGAGCTTCAAATCCCTATTGGGCTTCTTACGATCTCATTCATCAGTGCAAGTATCTCATGAACATCAACACCGGCCAGTATGAGTACTTCATCGACGGCAATCCGGCCGGCCGGATCGACTATAGCGCCTTTGCCGCCGCTGCCGCCTATGCTGACCAGCTACTGGAAAACGGCGATTACCGTTTCAGCCTCAATATTTATTTATCGGAGAACCTGAGCTTCTGGGATGCCCTGGCGCGATTTTCCATCGTGGGCCGGGGTGTGATTATTCCCAAAGGCACGCTGTATTCGTGCATCTGCGACCGGCCGAGTGAGCCGGTGCAATTGTTCACGGTGGGCAATATTACAGCAAAATCATTTAAGGGCGAATTCCAATCGACGAAGGACCGGGCCACCAGTGTGGAAGTCACTTTTTATAACAAACAGAAGGACTATTCAACCGATCAGGCGATTTATTACGGACCGAACTATGAATTAACCGCCATGGCGGCCAATCCGGTGCAAACCACCTATTACGGCATTACCGACTACCGGCACGCCTACACCGAGGCGGCTTACTTGTCCCGGTGCAACCAATATTTAATTCGCACGGAGCATCTGGAAGCCGATATTGACGCCATGGCCTGTACGCTGGGCGATGTGGTCGATGTGCAGCACGATATTCCCAAGTGGGGGGATGCCGGCGGCCGGATTGTGAGCGCCACCGAAACCACTGTCACGCTGGACAAGAAGGTCACACTGCTGGCCCGGTATTCCTATGCCATCAAAATTCGGCTGTATACCGACCAGATTATCCAAGTATCTGTGCGGAGTTACGCACAGGACACCACCACAAGCACCTTAACGGTGACTGAACCTTTTCCCGTTGTGCCCAAGAAATATGACGTTTATGCGTTTGGCCGTTCGAATATCGTCACCAAGCCGTTTAAAATCGTGAACATCGCCAAGAACGGCGACCAGAAGGTGAAGATCACCGGCATTGAGTACATTGAGGCAGTTTATGAGGAAACTATCGACGCTCCGGTCTTACAATACAGCGACCATGAACGTTCCCTGGTGGAAGTCGCTACGGTAAGTACTAATCAGGAAACCTATCTTCAGCCGGACGGGACCACTGTTTCCGTTCTCCATGTTTCCTGGCCGGTTCCGAGCGGCTATGTACAGGGCTATTCCGTCTGGTACAGTAGCGACGGCGGCAGTACCTGGCTGCTGTGGGAGTCCGGCATCCGCTCGGCCGGCACCACGATTACGGGCGTGAAAGCGCTGGTCACCTATATAGTAAAAGTATCGACGCTGAATGACATCGGCATGGTGTCGCCCGGAGTGATTAGCGAACCCCTCTATATTACCGGCAAAATTACGCCGCCGGCTAATGTAGCAGGGTTCATATACCGGGAAGTGAGCGGTGGGTTTTTACTTTCATGGCAGGCGAATACCGAGATTGACTTGGATGGCTATAACATTTTTCAAGGCGCCAACAACGCCACGATGGATTCCAGTGTCCTGATTGCCGAACGGATCATGGGCACCAGCCTGTTTGTGCCTATTGCCCAGGCGGGATTATATTCATTTCATATCGTGGCTTTTGACAGCAGCGGCAATGCGTCGGCCACACCGGCCACCCTCCTGGCCTCGTTTGCCGTACCGCCCGATGTAACTGGCTTTGACGTTGTGCGGGTCGGGGATCATCTGGATTTTTTGTGGCAAGCCATTGCCGGAGCCGGGACGACATACACCTACGAAATCCGGCGGGGGGCCAACTGGAATGTGGGACAGCGCATCGGCAAGACCACCAGCCCCTACTACAACTGCCTGTTTCCGACGCCGGGTGATCATCATTTTTGGCTTAAGGCCATCGATGGTTACGGCAATTACAGTGTAAACGCCGTGAATGCCCAAGTGATCATTGTGGACGCAGGAAACCGGAATGCCGTGATCACCGTTAACCAAGTGGCCAATGGCTGGATTGGGGCGTCGCTGAACACTTACGTGCGTGACGGTGGCCTGCAGCTTGCCGACGGAGCCGTCCGGGGCCAGCACATTGTCGAGGTCAGCCTGCCCAAATCATTCACTGCGCGCAACACAATTCTAGCTAATATGGTCGGCGTAACCTATTCCGGCATCACCTGGGAAAGCGCCAGTTTCACCTGGGATGACATGGAGGCGCTGACGCCCTGGGAAACAGACGGAGACATTACCGGCATCACGCTGGATCATCAGATTTCGCTGTATAAGGGCATACCGCCGGGCATTATTGAGTCCATCCCACTTGACGGCACGGTAAGCGGCGACCTGGGTACACCGGCACGGGAAGCTGCAAACGTGACCTACGGCAGCGGCCGGTTCCGGCGGGGAGCCTTTATTCAGGACGCTACGCAGCTCTCTTGGGATATTAACATTCCTTCTATATATAATGTAGTCTTTTACGTTAGCGTGGCGGAGCCGATAGTGGATAACGCGGTGTACCTGACGCTGGCGGGGCCGGAGGGCCGCCTGATGGCAGGCTATGATAGGAATAAAGACGTGTTTTATCTGGAGGATCAGCTAGGACAACGAAATGAAACGGCGGTGGAGTACAAGGATATTGACTGGCTGACCTTTGGCCTTGTGCAAACTCAGACAACAAGAAAATTGTATGTGTATTCGTTCAGCGCGAATGCGGCAAGAAGTTCCGAGGAGGTTTACGGGCCTGTAGGGAGCTTCACGGCCGCCTTTTTGTACCCCAAATGCAATTAACATTCAGGAGGTCCTTATGGAAGTTAACGAGGTAAAAGTAACCGGCAGCTTGAAGTTGACCCTTCGCAAAGCGGATGGCGCGGTGGAGGTTCGCCGTAAAGACAATATTATCGTGAGTACCGGCTTTGACGCTATTTGCGACAGCCTGGGAAAGACGAGCGGCCGTCCGGCCGCATTTGGCTATATCGCCCTGGGAACCGGCACGGCTGCTCCGGCGCTTAGCCAATCGGCACTGGTAAGCGAAATTGCCCGCCAGGCCGCCACATATGCGCATGTAGCCGGGACGCAGGTTATGACGTTTAGTTCCACTTTTGAACCTGGGGCCGCGACCGGGGCAATTTCGGAAGCGGGTGTATTTAATGGGGCAAGCGCGGGCACGATGCTGGACAGGGTACTTTTCAATGTCATCAATAAAGGTGAAAACGACACCTTGACGGCACAATTTCAGTTTACACTGAGTTGAATTTGACACGGAGAGGAAGGACACATGGCATACACGACTACGATTGACATATCTTCCTCACCGGGGAATGCCTACACCTGGGAAACTGCCCGTTTTGCATGGAACTCTCCCGACGGCGGAAAAACATGGGATGATGCCAGGCCCATGGTGTACACCTTGCGTGTGGGTGAGGGCTGGAGCGCGGGGGAGGCTTGGCGGCAGCAGTACCAGGTAAAGCCGCAGGAAGGCTGGCAGATGGCAGTGGTTTGGTTGCAAGCATTTGCCTGCCTGATGAGTGAAGCCTGGCGGGTAGACGAACAGTGGAGTGATGTCTGGCTGGCGCTGGTGAAGATTTCAGAACAATGGACAGTGGCCGAGACCTTGAAAAAAACCACATTCATACCCAAGGCAGAAGGCTGGACGGTGGCTGAAAAGATATCGCAAAGTACTATAAAAAGATGCCTGGAAGGCTGGGCAATGGCAGAAGTTCTGACGAAAATCGCCACAAAGCTGGAACAAGAGGGCTGGATGACGAGTGAACTTGCTTGCCGGTGGATGGGAAAACGCAGCCAAGAGTTCTTGCAAACGGCGGATAGCCCACCCAGATGGAATATATTTAGAGCCATAACAGAGGCTTTGAATACGGAAGAAGTCGATCAGAAAACTGTCGATTTTTATTATAAGGCGTTAGAGAGCTTCCTGCTTGGCGAAAGCCTGGCCAAAAGCGTAGCAAAGTCTCTATGTGAAACCTTCACATCTTCTGATGGCTGGGCGGTGGAAACCATAAAAAATATATGGGAAGTCTGGCAAACACAAGGCTCCGCAGCAACCCGGAACGCATTCGAGCGGGTGCTGACGGAGTCTTTTGCTACGGCGGATGCAATCAGCAAAGACCAAATTACAGCGTTCTTCGAAGCAATACAGGTAGTGGAAACTTACCTGCGGAGCGCCAACGCCGTCGTCAGCGACCTTGCCTTTGGTACAGGCGATTTATCGCTGGCTGATTTTTTAAAGCTTAATTCACCGGTGGGGTATTCGTCTTTTACATCGTTTGTCCCCGGTGAGCTGGAATACAGGAAAGCGCTGATTGCTCTTATTCTTAAGGGGCCGCTTACCGCTGGCAGGCCACGGGTTACCGACTGGCAGCTTACGGTGGACGTGCCGGATCAGGCAGATAGCGGAACCTCTTCCATCCCGGCAGCGAACACCTTCATCCCGTTTACTCGCCGGTTTTATGCGCCGCCGCAGGTCATGGTCCAGCTTCGGGGCGGCAGCGGCGGGACGCCGGATATCACGCAAATCACAGAGGCTGGCTTTTACTTTCAAATTAACGATACGAACGGCAGTCCCATTGCTGGCGACATTATTTGGTCTGCTGATGGATACTAAGGAGGGATAGGTATGCAACAATTTATTCCCATTGCCAGCACGCAAACGTTAACCGAAAGCCGAGCGGAAATCCTCAACAACGACCGCACCATCATGTCTTGTAATAGTGGTACTTCCTTCCCGACCACGCACCTTGAGATCGGGATGTTTTGTTTTCGGACGGATTTAAACCAGATCTTTGAATTGAGGAGCTTGGCGCCTGCCTGGGTGCTGATTGCCGACCTGAATAAAACCTATACCAATAAAGAATATGTTGACGCCCAAGTAGCGACCAAAGTTTCGTTATCTGATATCGCCACTGCTCCTACAGCGAATAAGATCCTTAAATTAGACGCGAACGGTCAATTGCCCGCCAGTATCACAGGCAATGCAGCAACCGCCACAACTGCCACAACCGCTTTGGCTGTAGCTTGGAGCGGTATTGCCGGGAAACCTGCAACTTTTATCCCGCCCTTTGCCACAAGGACAACCGTAGGGGGGATTATCGCCGGTTCAGGTCTTTCCATTAATGGTAGCGGCATTCTTAGCGCCGACGTTCCCGCTATTCCCTCTCACGGTTATAGGATGTTTTTATATTCCGGAACGTTTACTGTTCCGGAAGGTGTTGAAGAAGTGTGGCTTAGCATGTGTGGTGGCGGCGGTGGTGGAAAACAAGGTCACTATGTTAATGAAGGTACTAGTCATAGCGGCGGCGGAGGTGGCGGCGCCCATGCGATTTTGGCGCAGAATACGACCGTTACTCCTGGGGACGTCATTACGATTACCGTCGGTGCAGGAGGGAATGCCGCTAGTGCTGGCGGGACATCCTCTTTCGGGCCGTATGTTTCTTGTGCCGGTGGTGGCGGTGCGACAGGTACTTCGGATGGCGGGAATGCTGGTGGCCCAGGCGGTAGCCCCGGGACTACCGGCGAAGCTTCAGGTTCTGTTGGTACTGGCGGAGGCTGCATTTTCGGCCAGGGGTCTGGGAAACCAACGGTTGATGCAGGCGGCTTTGGCGCTGGCGGGGCTGGCGGCGGTTCGAACGGTGCTGCTGGCAGCAAGGGTTCACGGGGTTTTGTCCTGATTCAATGGTAATAGGAAAAGATAAAAAGGGGAGCAGTTGATGATGCGATATGCACAAATTCTTTATAATAAAGCTCATTGGATATTTGAGAGTGATGAGACTTTAGAAGAAATGTATTCTCATCGCTTTCATCACTCATTACTGTTTGTTGATGTAACGAATAGGCCGGAAGTGATGGAGGGTTGGGATTATGATGGTACAAATTTTACCGACCCCTCTACTCCCAAGCCATTGACAAAAGAAGAAAAAATAAATTTACTCAACGCTGAATTTGAGCCTTTACTTAATGCCAATGATCTAGCGTACATCATCGCCCTCCGTAATATTGATTCTGCTCTTATGGATGAGTTAAACAATGAAAGAAACATACTGAAGGCAGTTTATGACACAAAAATGGAGGAAATTTTGAATGGCTAAAGCAATCCGTTGCCCTATTTGTGGACATAAGTTAGATGAGCAAGGTAAATGCACAAATATAGATTGCAAATATCAAAAGTAAAATAGGGGCAAAAGCCAGCGTCAAATTTTTTAAGAAAGCGGTGAGGGAATGGGACAGCCCGAATGGGTCTGCATGCAGCACAGCGGCCAGTGCAAAGCGATTACAACTTTAGAAAGAAATGATGAGGAAATATTTAAACGGCTTCACGCTCTGGAAATGGCAGTCTGGAAAGCGGCCGGGGCAACCGGCGTTATCACAGGCATTGTGATGGTTGTTATTCAGAAGGTGTTGCTCAAATGATTAAGCAAATCATCAAACATTGGTTTTGCTTTTTGTATAGCAATTGGGTGGGCGTTATCCTGACGATGACGCTCATCCTGTTTTTTGTCTACCTGTACGCGTTCTTCCGCAACGGCGAGGGTGGCGCCAACTATGACCTTGCCAGTTGCTGGGCCGGTGTTGGCGCAATCGCCACGGCCGCCGCCGTCGGCTGGGGCAAGTGGGTGGTGGACAGCAAATGGAACACACGGCAGGGAGTAATGCCTGACCCAGAAGAAGAGGAGCTGAAGGAATGACCGCAAATGAATTTATTGAGTGGCTGGCGCCAGCGGCACGAGCGCAGACAGGGTGCTATAACCTGCCCGCGAGCGTACTGATTGCCCAAGGGGCGATTGAGAGCGGTTGGGGCAAATCGGTTATCGGCAAGTATAACCTGTTTGGCCGCAAGTGGAATGGTGTCGGCCCGTACATTGAACTGCCAACGCAGGAATACGAGGGTAGCCGCTATGTGACGATCCGGGCCAAGTTCCAGGATTATCCCAGTTTACTACATGCATGCGATGACTGGTGCATTTTGATGACCCAGGAGCCGTGCTACGCTCCCGCCGTTGCCGCCCTGCCGAATCTGGTGCAATTTGTGAGGCTGATGGGCGCCAAGTATGCCACCGATCCAGATTATGCGAATAAAGTGTTAGCGACAATTCGTGCCAACAAATTAACCCGCTTTGACGCCTAAAAAGGCGTTTGTTTTATAGTAGGAGGTCACCAATATGCAACCTGATAAAACCGTTAAAACCGCGACTGCTGCCGGACGCAAAGAGGCCAGACAAACCAAGGAGCCAGCGCCGTTTATTCCGGTTCAGAGCGCCATCACCCTTACGAAGAAAGTGTCAATTCTAAACAAATTAAAGACACTTGTACGGCCCTATGTGCAAAAATATGGCAAAGCCGGCGTTCTGGCCATTGTCCTGCTGGCCGCCATCCTCGGGAAGCTCCTGGGGGTGCTTTGATTGTACATCCTTGCCTGGATCGATAACCATGCAAGGGCACTTCTTGGCATTGCTTTGGCCGTCATCATTCTGCTGACCGGAATATTAATCTGGGACAGGGCACATCCACCAGTGCCGATCACGCTCGAATCACAGGAGCAGGCAGCGACACCGACGGGAGTTGAGAGAGCAGCAAACGCCGCTCAAGTTCCCCTTTCACCAACGCAAGTAGCAGCAATAGCGCAAAAGATAAAAGAAGAGAAAGATAAAGTGCCGGATGCCGTGGTACAGACTACCGGGACGAAACTGGAGGAGACCATCCAGGCTGAACTGAAAAAATCCGGCGGCCAGTTTGCGGTAGTTACCGATCCTAAGCATCCGGCCAGTGTTCCGGTTTTGCCATCGGCCAGTGCGGCTCCGGCGAAGGCTGAACCCATTGCGCCCGCAGCGCCGGTTATCTTGAACCAATATAACATCAAAGCCTACCCCGAACGGTTGTTCCAGATTGGCGGCAGTTATCAGGAAGTGTTCGCGGCCTATAGCTGGAAGGTTAGTGTCCCCAAAGTGCCTATTATTGCCCCACACGGTAATATCGGGTACTTAGGCGTTTACGGGCATGCAAACCTGGACCGCCCGGAGCATTCCAGAATTGGAATCATACTGACGATACCGCATTAAGAAAAGAGGGCTGTCGCACTAAGAATTTTTCTGCCATATAGTGTTTGATGTAAAAGCAACAATAATATAGTGGGATTTTCCCTTGCTGCGACAGCCGCTTTTACAAGAAATGGAGGGGCGATGATGGTAACTCCTGAAAAAACAAACATGGAGTATTTAATTAGCAAGTATCTGTTAAAGCAACTGTTGAACAAAGGGTTGATCACGCCGGCAGAATTCCAGCGTATTGATGCCGAGAATAGGAAAAGTTTTGCCCAGTAACCAGCTTTAACTTGCAATGCAGCACAACCAGAGCTAACATGTCAGACAGCGAGGGGGACTGGCGGTGGGCAAACGCATTTTAAAGATTTATTCATCGGCGGCGTATTCCAAACTGAATGTGCCTTGTATCATACTGCAAGGAAAGTGGCTGCAAGGGCTGGGGTTTAAAACCGGAAACCATGTTGCAGTGGAAGAAGGAGAAGGGGAGTTGGTCATCCGCTTGGTACAGAAAGAAAATATTTAAGGAGCAGTAATGACGACGGCTTGGTAATTATTCCAAGCCCTATTTTTTATCAGAATCCATATGTTTCCTCATCACAATTGACTTGCTTTGTGGTGACAACAGAGCTAGCATCACACTGACGAAGGGAGGTGATCAAAAAATGAAACGGACGCTAACCATTTCATCTCAGGACAAGCCTGCAATAAACAGTGTGCCGTTAAAGGCTAACTCAAAGGTATGCATCTACTGTCGGGTCAATTCGGCCCCCACCGAACTAATGAGCGAGAGGAACGAATGGTATGAACTAGCCGAAGATGTGAAGCGCGGCGGACAGCCGGAAGCTGCCATCTTCGTTGAAGGGGTCACCGAAAGAAAGATCGCTTCGATGACGGTTGAGGAAATAGCAGACATTATCGAGCACAACAACGGCCAGCTCATGTTTTGCTGGCGATAAATCAAGTGACCGCCTGTGGGCGGTTTTTTCTATACCGGAAGAAAGGGGGGAGAGCGATGAAGAAGGTTCTGACCATTTTACCCAAAGCAAAGGCGGGAATGTCCGAGGCGCCGCTAGAGACCAGACTCAAGGTATGCGCCTACTGTCGGGTTAGCTCGGCGTCTTCTGATCAGATGGATTCCTATGAGAACCAGGTCGCGTACTATACCGGGTACATTCAGCAGAAAATTGAGTGGGATTTTGCAGGTATTTATGCGGACGGCGGCATTACTGGCACGAAAAAAGAAAAGCGAACCGAATTTAACCGGATGATTAGAGACGCTCAGACCGGGCGGATCAATCTGATCATCACCAAATCCATTTCCCGGTTTGTCCGCAATACAGCAGACTGCCTGGAGACCGTCCGTTATCTAAAGGAGCTAGGTGTGGCGGTGTTCTTTGAACGCGAAAACATCAATACATTAAGCATCGAGAGTGAACTGCTAATGACCGTGTTGGCCTCTATCGCCCAGGAAGAGAGCCGAAGCACATCCGAAAATATAAAGTGGGCCTACCGGAAGAAGTTCGAGAAGGGCAAGGTTGTTGTTATTTCCAGCCGGTTTCTTGGCTATGACCTGGACGAAAACGGTCAATTACAGGTGAACCCGGCAGAGGCCCGGATTGTAAAGTTGATATTTCGTGAGTACATTGCCGGCAAAGGCACCGAGATGATAGCTGACCTACTGACCGCAATGAATATCCGAACGGTAACGGGATCAGCGAAATGGCAGGCGTCTGTGGTACGAGGAATTCTTACCAACGAAAAATACTGCGGCGACTTAGTCCAGCAAAAGACCTTCACGGAAGATCACCTGACACACCGGAAGAGAAAGAACAGAGGCGAATTGCCCCTGTACCGGGTGCAAAACAACCATGAAGCCATTATCACCAGGGAGGAGTTTGACCTGGTGCAGCGGCTGATGGCGGAACGTGCCATACAATATGGGAACCTGCCGGGCGACAGGGTGAAATATCTCAATAGGTATGCTTTCAGCGGCAAGCTGGTTTGCGGTCATTGCGGGGCGACTTTCACACGTCGGTCTTGGAACAGTAATGGGCCAACCAAGCAGATTGTTTGGCAGTGCCGCACTTATTTTAAGGAAGGGAAAGAGGCTTGCTCTATGAAAGGTGTCGATGATATTACGCTCAAGGCAGTATTTGTGCGGGCGTTCAACAAGCTCTATAAAAATAAGGATTTTTTGCTGAAACGCTTCCTGGACAATGTAGAGAAAGGGCTGCGGGTCGAGAGCATAGGCGGGCAAGATCGTAAGCTTGAACTGGCAATAGACAAGGTCGTCGAGGAAATGAAAGTCCTAATTCGCAAGCAAATCAAGGACAGCGGTGAGACTCTGGATTTTCAGGCGGAATATGAAAGGCTGAAACAGCAATTGGAGAAATTACGTAATCAGAAGAATGAGTTGAGCGGCGATGACAGCAAGCTGACTGAGGTTAAGGCCAGGACGCAGGAAATTGTGGCGGTTCTGGAAGGTCAAGTTTATATTATGGAAGAGTTTGATGAAGAAATATGCAGTGCGTTGGTGGAGCGGGTACAAGTGCTCACGCCAACGCACTTAGTTTTTGAACTGAAAAATGGACTGGCTATAGAGCAACAGTTCGTAAAAGAACGGGGTATTCATGGGTTGCAATAGAAAGAGGAGAATGTATGAGTAGAGTGGTTTCTGTAATCCCGGCTAAACCGATGCAGGTAATCCGGGGACTGGATATAGCGGCAAAGAAAAGGGTATGTGCGTACTGCCGAGTCAGTACTGATACGGAAGAACAGCTCAGTAGCTACGAAACGCAGGTCAGTTATTACGAAGAACATATTAAAAAGCGCCCGGAATGGGAATTTGCCGGCATTTACGCCGATGAAGGCATTACCGGCACCAATACCAAAAAACGTACGGACTTTCACCGGATGATCGACGACTGCCTATTAGGTAAAATTGACATGATCATCACCAAATCCATTTCCCGGTTTGCCCGCAACACATTAGATTGTCTGCAGTATGTAAGAATGCTCAAAGATAAAGGCATAGGAGTATATTTTGAGAAGGAAAATATCGACACGCTGGATGCTAAGGGTGAGGTCTTGTTGACGATCTTGAGTTCACTCGCTCAGGATGAGTCCCGCTCGATTAGTGAAAACAGTCGGTGGGGCATTACGCGGCGGTTTCAGCAGGGCAAGGTACGCGTCAATCACAAGAAATTCATGGGCTTTGACAAGGACGAAAACGGTGAACTCATTATTGACGAGCAGGCGGCCGCTCATCTGCGGCGGATAGTTAAGGAGTATTTGGTGGAGGGCAAGGGTCTTAGGAAAATTAAAAAAGGGCTTGAGGCTGACGGAATTCTTACCGCGACCGGCGGCGCTGTTTGGCATGAGTCGGTTATTAGACAAATGTTGCAAAACGAAAAGCTCGCCGGGGATGCCTTGTTGCAAAAGACGATTACCGTGGATTTTCTTACCCATAAGCGGGTAAAAAACGAGGGCCAGGTCCCGCAGTACTTTGTTGAGAACAGCCACCCAGCCATTATTTCGAAGGAAACCTTTCAAGCGGTGCAGATGGAAATGGAACGACGCAGTAAGTTAGCGGGTGGGGATAAAAACCGCAGCCGTTATACGAGCCAGTATCCTTTTTCCGGGAAAATCGTTTGCAGCGCATGCGGTTGGAAGTTTACCAGAAAATACTGGGGTACTGGTAAATACAAGAAACCGATCTGGATATGCCGGACGCGAATGCAGGATGGCAAAAAAGCCTGCGATATGACGACTCTTGACGAGGAAAAACTGCAGGAGGCGTTCGTGCGGGTTGTGAACCAACTTTTAGTGGATAAAGACACACTCATTTCAGGCATGCTGGAGAATATTGAGATAGCCTTTCGTGAACAGACCAGTATGGTGGATTTGGCGCTGATTGACTCGGAACTAAAAGAACTGCACGCGGAGCTGGCCGCACTGGTCAAATTGAATTTAAGAACAGGGATTGATGATACCATTTACAGTGAGGAATATTGCCGGATTGGTGCCAGGATTGAGGAACTGAAAAACAAGAGGGCGAGTGTTACAGTGGCGGAAATCGCGCGCCAGGATACTTTTGGCAGAATGAAGGAGATAACTGAGGTATTGCGGTCCATGGATACGATAGGGGAATTTGACGAAGAGCTATTCGGCATGCTGGTAGAGCGGATCAAGGTAATCAATCTGGTGCAAGTAGAGTTTGTGCTGCAATCGGGGGTTGGAATTATGGAAATACTGTGATCAATTAATTCTTGTAATCTCAAACAAAGCCCTTAAAGCTTTGTGAAATAAAGCTTTAAGGGCTTTGTTTGAGATGCATAATTTCTTGAACTATTCGAGAACGCACTAGACTAAACAGTCTAGTGTGTTTTTTGTTAGAAAGGGCAGGGATTTCGCGAAATTGGAAGAATTATAAACAATATTTATAGAATTATACATATCCTCGATTATAAAGGTGAAAGGTGAAATTATTATGATACTTCAAGTTTCTAAGAAAGATACGGTTGAACTGGTTAACATGTCGGAACAGGATTACCAAGCAATTAGAAACTATTTTATTCAAAAGCTGAATGATTCACCAAAGAAAAGAGAAGCAATAGCTGATACTCTAATTTATGCAATCCAACGTTGCCCGAGTGAAAATATATCAGATTTATGGCACCATGTTATTTATCGTACTTATATTTCGGTTGATAATGGAGGAAATCAGTTCCAAAGCTGGGTAAGAGCGAGTGGAGATGCTCTGGAAATGTTTATAGCGCAGGCATATAATCCAGCGTTAAGCGAGATGGGGATTAGACTAGTCCCCTTATTGAAGAATAAAGCTCAAGCTATGGATAGAATGGGTTTGTCGGTTGTTGTGAGTAAAAGCAAGTTAGATGTTTTAATTGAGAAGCAAGGTGAAAGAAAGGGCCTCCTGAATGGGTACGGTATTTTGGGAGGACTACACGTTAAGGCTAGTCTCGCGGAGAGAATATCTGATGATGTTCCCGCCAGTAGGATAATGATGCAGGCTGGGTATACAAGTATTCTTTGGACGCTAGATGTTAAATCAAACCCACCTAGAGATTTTACCAACCGTGGAGAATTTGGAGTGCCAGAAAAACCAACGCATAAAAGGGATTTAATTGAGGAACGAGGTGATTTTAATGTATGTTTCAGTTACAATAGCCGGACAGTTCCGTCACCCAAGACAACTAAAAGTGGCAGGCGTATTCATACTGTGAATATGTTAGAATCACCCGATGCATTTATTCAATATTGTGCAGAGCTCTAAGAAATGATTTAATAGCCTTTGCAACGCCTGCCCCCAGCTTTGGCGGGACCGCGTTGCCAATTTGTTTAAACTGGCTAAATTGCGAGCCATGGAAATAATACTTATCTGGAAAGGATTGTAATCTAGCCGCTTCGCGTACAGAGATGAAGCGGTCTATTTCTGGATGGACGAAATCAGAACAATCCCTGGCCATATGTGCTACCAGAGTATGCGAAGGAGTATTCCAATCTAGACGCCGGTATTTATTGGCAAATCCTCCGGAATCTAAAGACTTAAGTACTTCCTCAATATCGACATGACCTTGGAGTAATATTCTTCTTAATTCCAGTTCCTTTACCCGATCTTCGGTTCTGCAGTGATCTAAACTCCGTAATCCCTTTCCACCTAATAATTCGTCAACCAACTCTTCTGGTAAACCATCTTCAAAAATTCTTGCCTTTATTTTTGTACCGTAATCGCCAGGGCGCAACAAGGCCAGGCGGAGGCGCCGAATCCCTAACATTTGTTTCGCTGAGTGATGGGTAAGCATTGAAGAACCATCACGCATTTCTAGTTGATAATTGCTAACTGGGTTTTGTGAATAGGAGATTGATATGTGAGTATTTTTAGGCTGCAGGACTTCTACAGGTAAATCCGAAATAGCATCCCGTACGGTTATTGTAGGTTTGACGGTTTGTATTTCTTTTTCGATAGTAGTAGGTTGTTCCAGTAACTGTTTTCTCTTAAAGCCGTTTTGACCTTGTATTTTATGTGTGGGTACGGGCGTAGATATTATTTTATTATTCCAAGCGCCTAGAATAAACACGCGTTTTCTGTATTGAGGAACGCCAAACTCAGCAGCATCTAAAACTTCAACAGTAACTCCGTACCCTATCTGTTCGGCCCGTTTTACAATATTCTCAATGACTTTTCCTTTTCCCATAGTTAGAATACCAGTTACATTTTCGATAACAAATGTTTTTGGTTCAAATTCTTCAAGAAAGTCCAGAAAATACTGGGGTAATTTATTCCGGAGATCGCTAGGATCTCGTTTGCCATAAGTTGAAAATCCTTGACAGGGTGGACCACCCAGTAATACATCCAAATCTCCTTTGGCAAGACCCAACTGCTTTCTTATATCGGATGGTTTAATTTCTTCTATAGGAGTCGATGAAGTAATGGTATCGGGATGATTAAGAGAAAAAGTTTCTAGTGCTGCTTTATCAAAATCATTTGCATATAGACTTTTAAAACCTTCGCTTTTGAAGCCTTGTGTTAATCCTCCAGCTCCTGCAAATAGATCAATGGAAATAAGTGGTTTTTTATCCAAGTAGATTTCTCTCCCTAATTAATAGATTGAATACTTAGACAGGAAGAAGCTAGTAGACAATTCGAACACGACGGTTTCCGAGTTTTACACACTTGAGCTGTAAAATCAAGAATGCCGTAATTGTGTTTTCTTGCGATTCCGTCTCCATCATGACCGAGTGGAAGTATATCTTTTGCTAGATCCCATGCGGTTTTATTTCTTCTTATGTCTGGTGCTACTTTAATTGCAAAATATCTTGAAAAAAAACGTAGTACATTTGTATCTACAATTTCAACATGCTTGCCAAAAGCAAAGCAGGAGACCGCTTTGGCTGTGTATATACCTACGCTTGGGATTTGCAGCAAGCTATCTATATTGCTTGGAATAATCCCCTGGTAGTTTTCAATCAGCCAGGAAGCCGTTGCTTTTAAAGACTCTGCTCGTTGATTTGCAAATCCAAGAGGTTTAATTAGTGAATACAGGCTGTCTTTATCAGCAATTGCCAAAGTATATAGATCCGGGTAGAAATAAAAAAAATCATTCCAAATTCTAGCTACAGAAGAAGCCGGGGTTTGTTTTAAGAAAATCTCTGTAACTAAGATTTTATATGCAGTTTCGTCTACTGCACGCCAGGGGAAGTAACGACCATTAGTTGTGTACCAGTCAATAAAAAAATTTTTCAATATCATAATTTTTAGCGGTATGAAAGTGATTTATTTTTAATTACATACCGCGCATTAAAGAGAAAATTCTATGTGAACTCCTCTTCTGTTAATAATATAAGAGCGTGCGAAGCGTGTCAACAATGAAATCTTAATGTGGGGTAATACAAGGGTATTGTGGTTGGGCAATGGGATATATGAGATTAAGTTGGTCCTTATTAGAATTGTTACCGATCATAAAGACGTAAACAAGATTTAGATGAAAGATAATAGGGTAATAGAGTAATAGAGTGTTGTATCTTTCTTTAATTACTAATTTGAAGAATCTTGAAAGGAAATGAGTGAAACATATGATCATACCAAGCATACGACAAAATATAATAGATATATTAACCAAGCAGTCAGTTCCATTTTATGGCGAAAGTGAGTTAATTGATTTTTTAACTCGAATTTGGGATCTAAAGACTATGCCATCAACCGACCCTCGTTTTAGAAATGCGGAGGAAGATATCGTACAACACATGATATCTAACTACGATTGGTCAGAAAAAGAATTGTTATGGAACTATCTAAAGTTATCCGATTGTGATGACCAAATATTTATAGATTTTTTAGAGCTAACCATTCATCCAGACGTGCAATTAAATATTGATACATTAAATGAGCGTCTTTATTGTTATAGTGAATACTTGGAGTACAGTGGTTATACTGTCGATATGGCTGGTTTTATTGTGGGTACACCAGTGTATAGGATAATAAAAATAGAAGAAGTAAGCGACACTGTAGGCATTCCTTTCTACACTGTAGAGTGGAAAGGGAAGCTTCCTCAGGAGGCAAGGTTTCCCTGTATTCAACTTATGGGGGATTCTTGGAATGACTATGGATATCAAACTTTATTTCATGCTAGCTATTTTATATCTCGTAGTAAAAAATACACTTTAGGCGATGTGAAAATATTAGAAAAAGGTAGAGATACAACAGATCTACCAGATCACTTCTATCGATTGAATCCATCATATTGTTCCCTTGGTCAATCTGTTGATTACTATAAAGAAATATCTGCTATATGCTTAGATTTAAGATTTCAGGTTTTAGATGCCTTAAACGATATCGCTATCAACGAAGCATTAGCTTCTGAATTCAAATCAGAGGAAGCCTTTTCACAATCGCTTTTACGATATAGTGAAGCAGAAAAAGCTTTCAAAGAAGGAAAAAACTATATAAATATTCAGGGAAATGAAATAGATAAGAATTTTGATTTTACGTTCTCTTATAAACTTTCAAAAGCTGAAGAACTTCATATAATTAAGTTCAACTTTAATGAAAATGATTATTTGCCATATAGAATAAACCTCCTTATTGGAAAAAATGGAACCGGTAAAACACAATTACTTGCAAGTCTTGCTCAAATAATTAGCGGGAATGTCCAACATAAAGATAATTTTTTCCCTGACCGACCAAGCTTTAGTAAGATTATTGCTATTTCATATAGTATATTTGATGAATTCTCTAAACCTGAAAAAAAACATCAAAATTATGGAAGTTATAAATATTGTGGAGTTCGTAATAGGCAAGGATATTTGGATTTGCAGGCAGTAGTTACTGAGCTAAACAAGGCAAAAGCTACTATTATAAGGCATAAGCGTGTTAATTTCTGGAAAGATATTCTTTGTGACATTATGGAAGATGAGGAGCTTTTTTCCCTTGAATCAAACTTGACAGTTAGTGATCTTGCTAAATATAGTTCCGGTCAGAACATGGTGTTTGCTACTATGACCCAAGTTATTGCATATATTGAGAAAGATTCTCTTTTGCTTTTTGATGAACCAGAAACCCATTTGCACCCTAACGCGATAGCCAAAGTCGTTAGAGCACTGTATAAACTGTTGAATACGTTTGAATCGTATGCAATAATTGCATCTCATTCGCCAGTTATTGCCCAAGAAGTTCCTTCAAAGTATATTCATATAATTGAACGAATTGGCAACGTTCCATCTGTTCGCGTTCCTGGAATAGAGTGCTTTGGAGAAAATCTTACAACTATTACAAATGATATTTTTTATGTAGGCGCAGTTCCAAGTATTCACAAAGACTATTTTATTCAATTAGCTAAACAGCTGAGTTACGAGGACATATTGTCATTATTTGAAAAAAGACTAAGCTTTAATGCAAAAATGATAGTTAAGGCATTAATTAGTGAGGATAATAATAATGAAAAATCTAAGCCCGCTGGCAGATAATTGCTGTTATAATTACTTTTCGGATATAATGCAGGCAAAGAGAAAACCAGAAGTTAAGTCTGCATTACTTGTATTGGCACCGGACATACAGAATCGCTATCAAGATTATATACAAAATAAAATGGACCTTTCAGTTGTAAATTCGGTAGTTTATAATCAAACTGATAAAAGTGCCTTACTTAATTGTTATGAAAGTACAACAAAACCTTTAGCAGCACTTAAAACAAAAATTTTAGAAGCTCAAAATCCTACTCTACGTGGAAAGTGCCAGTATTGCGGTATTAATGCACCAACAACATTTGATCATTATATGCCTAAGGATACCTTTCCGGAGTACAGCGTAATGCCTATAAATTTAATTCCTTGTTGTTTTGAATGTAATAACATTCGGAATGATAACTGGCTTACATCAAGTAATCACCGCGGCACTATAAATTTATATTATGAAAATTTACCTACTGATAGGTATTTAAGCACAATAGTAGTTTATTCTGACGATGTTCCCGTAGCGAATTTTAATATTTTTAATCCAGGAACTATAAATAGTACATTATTTACAATTGTTTTATCACATTTTGAGATACTCAAGCTAAAGAATAGATATAAAGTACAAACCGCCAGTGTAGCTTCGGAAATCAAACGCTCTATCGTAGCACATAATCATCCGCCGATATCTGGGCACGATATTAGTCAATGGTTAATCGAGGAAGCAAATTCGAAAAGGCAAGAATTTGGGGAAAATTATTGGGAGGCAGCGTTTATTGAAGGGTTAGCTACATGTGATGATTTTATAAATCAATGTATTATAGAAATAAATAATAAATAAGCTTTTAAGTAAAATAATATGAATATTATGCCAGAATTTAGCCGTATCTTGCCAATAGTAGTATGCTTGAGGAAGATAGGTCAGGAAGCTTCAGCATCAATTTTATTTGATTTTTCCATATGCTCTATTATCGGCCGAGGACATTATAATTGGTAAATATTATAGTAGTATTTGAAGGTGTAATAAGATACGGATAAGTTTCACGAATTGACAAAAATGATTGCTCCCAACTGGGAATAATTGTTGCAATTCACTCTAAGGAGGACTAGTTTATGGAATATATTCTGCACAATACAGATATTTTTGATGAAAAAATTAATGATAAGTTCAGTGCGCTTATCATTAATAATCAAAAAGACTTTATTAAAGGAACCCCCTATGTATTCACCGTGAGCTTCCATATCAATCTGTTACAGGACGAGAGATTCTACCAATTTGACCTTCCTGCTCCCCAATTTGAAAGAAAGGCGGAGAAGAAAGATAAAATTTATGATGTGTTAAGCTTCCAACTGAAAAGACTTGAACGAGTACTCGGCGATAATGGCATTGAGGCATACTCGACTACGATACAGGGGGATAACCTCGATGCAGAAGATATCATAAAGCTCAAGCTTCTCGAAGATACTTCTGAACCAAGCTTTATGGGAAGAGGCAAGAAGAAAAAGAGAATGAAAGTAAGCTGCATCGTTCCAAGTGTACCATATACCTCGGGACTTGCTACAAAGTTCGCAAGTGAAAGAATAAGCAAGATATTTTATGATTTCATGTCGGCGATACGAAGCGAAAAAATTATGTCGGAAATATTGGGGATTGAAGAAACTAACAATGAAGACGTACTGTTTAAGGCTTTTGCCAAGCAATACGGGGAACTTTGGCTGCCAACCGACAAAAGGCATGAGGAACTGGTAGACCGTCTTAAGGAAAAAACTTTAAGTGTTCTTGAAAAGTATAGAGAGATTGAAGAAAAAACTTGTTCAAGTGAATTGATTTCGGATGGCAAAACATAAAATCGGATAGCCGGTAAAAGGAAAGCAATAACCTTTGCCGGCTTTTTGCACCTTTGACGCAGATGTGTTATTCTAAAATTGGGATATATTGTAAAAATATGCCGGATTTAAGTTGATACAGTTCCAGAAAAGCAATTCTAGAGGGGTGAAGTGAAAACATGCTAACAGTTGAACAGTATATTTTTCAAATGAAGAAAAAAGAGAAAATTGATGAGTTTGACTTTAAGAAGCATGCGGAAAACATGGCCGCTGTGATGAAATGTGTAGTGGAATACTTCAACACGTACCTAAACCCGGAGGAATATGATTACGAGGCGATAAAGCTCGAGCAGTCGGCAGCAAAGGTCGAAAAAGAAATTGCTGACACCTTACCCCGCAGTAAAAATTTTATTATCGATTACTATAAAAAATATAAGTCGCGAATCGACAGGACGTTAAAATCCCATTTAAAAAGCTATGAATATATGGAACTATTTTTTAGCCGGGATGATTTTGAAGATATAGTTAACGAGTTTTGTGAAGACCGCAAAATGCAGGATATGGGGTTAGCCGAATACAAGGAAGAGCTTATTAGTTTAGCGCAAGAGCTAAAGGAACGTGAAACAGAGAAGCCTTCCCGCACCGGATACAAGTATTTGGGCGAATCCTTGTTTTCTTGGATAAAGGATACATATGCAGAATACAAGGTGAACCTGGTTGGCTTTGCCGGCGAAACCGCTTATGAGTATTACAAAAAATATGTAGAAAACATCTACGATAGGAGTGCAGAGCAGCATTACCATATTAACCGGTACAATCACCGTTATAATAACAACCCTTTCGGGATTGACGAAATATACAAAGACAATTGCCATAGGCCGTTCATTGAAGGCCGCAAGGGCGAACTGGAAATGCTGATCATGTATGAGTGGGTGCATAGCTGGGTTGAGGATGCCGAATACTGGCCAGAATACGTGAACCTTTGTGTCAACACTGGGCGGGTTAACATCGTCCGCAACATGAACATTTTGCTTCCCGTAATAAATAAGGGTGTTGACTATCCGGAGGACATCAAGAGTTCTATCGTGTTTGTGGAAACCACAACCGGGGCCTTGAAGATTGACCCCAGCGGACCATATATCTTACGTCTTACCTATGACAAGGAAAACGATTTTATCTGGAAAGACGATGAGCAGATGACCCGTATAATAGCCAATTTGCAGGAAACTTTCGCAGCATACGGTCCGCCATACGCCTTGGAACTGCACTCGCCTCTTCGAGCCCCGACATACAACGAAAAAGAGTTTTTTGCCCGGTACAGTCAACTGGAGAAAAAGCTGAAGAAGTATACTGATATGACCATTGCCCTGGTTAACGGGCCGCAAAGACATAAGGCAAAATCGAGCTACCTAATGCAAACTACCGAGGACGTTATCAAGATAAGGACGCTGGCCAAAGAACTGAAGCTCCGGCTTAAGATATCGCTAGATATCTCAAAGCTTATAACAAATAAGAACAATCACAGCCAATTTGAGCATGACTTCGATCAGTTAAGCGAGATTCGCCATTCGATCATTGGGGTGCACCTGGCCAACACGTTTTCTGGCAGTGGTTTCCTGGACAGACTTTATAAGGCAGACAAGGTGTATCTGAATCAGTATGAATATCCTCGATTGTCGAATTTCCTTGGGTCCATCTCCGCACTTTTCAATGACAACAGACGCCGCTATTTCGTGCCGGAAGAAGTAAAAGGCCCGGAAGAGCTTGAGGAACTGGCAGACAACCTGCTGAGAGCCGGCTTTTCCTTTGACGAATGGAAGGACGAGCAGCAGCTATGAGTACTGAAGACGAGAGAACAAAGCTATATAACGAAGTTTGGAGCGAGCCGGTGACTATCGTGGCAAAGCGTTACGGGATTTCCGACAACGGTTTGCGCAAACGCTGCATTAACCTTCAGATTCCTCTGCCGCCGCTCGGCTATTGGGCTAAAGTGAGGGCCGGCGCCAAGGTGCCGAAGCCTGAATTGCCGGTATTGAAGGTTAAGGAGGAGACCATTGTTTTAAAGAATATGAAACACGAGCATGAAATGGAATTCATCGATATCAGTGCCCAACCAATTGAAGAATTGAAAAAGCTGGACGGGCTTGGCGTATTTACACCACGCTCCCGGGAGGCATTTGCGAGATGGTGCGAGAAAATTCATGTTCCGAAAAAAGTCGACCCGTTTCATCCCCTGATCATTGAATATCAAAAGGAAATTGAATACCGGAAGGTGCGCGACAAAGAGCACCGGTTCCGAGATATGTTTCAGTTCAGAGATGTCGCGTTTTATCCAAAAGTGAAATACCGTCCGGATCAATTGGTTTTGCCGATTCATGTGTCTGATAGGCAGCACAACCGGGCCTGCCGGATTGTCGATACGCTGATAAAAGCGGTAGAAGAATTAGGAGGCAAAGTTAAGGTTGAATCACATTACCCTCAGAGAGAAGCAGCAGACAATGCCATTATCTCCTTATTTAAGAACTCCTTTTCCTTTCAGATGAAAGAAATGATGGCAAAACGGCGAGTGGTCATTGCTAGTACGCTGCCTGAAGACAGGGCTCATGAATTCAAGCCCATGTGTGAAAAAATATTTACCGGCAAGCTGGAAATCGAATTCAAGAGAACCCCTGAGTACTGGGAAAAGAACAATGCGGAACGGGTCATAGCCCTTGCTGATTCTGCTGAGGCGTCTTTAGAAGAGCAATTGGGCGAGGCATTCAAGTGGATGGTCAAAACCGCCCAGGAGGCAAAAATTGCCTGGGTCATACAGAACAGGGAAGAGGAATTAAGGGAAAGGGAACGGGAACGCCAGCGCACAATTGAAGAAGAAAGACAGAAGAAGTTGCAGGCAATCCTGGCTATGGAAAAACGCCAGAAGCAGTTGGTCGAAAATGTCGAGCCGCAGATGACCGGCTGGTTTAAAGCGCAGAAACTCCGTCAATATGCCGATGAGATTGAGACATATGCAAAACAGGTTGTGAACCCTGAGGAAAAAGAAGCACTGGACAGATATATTCAATTGGTCAGAAGAAAGGCGGAAAAAAGCGATCCGATTGCCGAAATCGTCCAGGAGATCAAAGCAATAAGCGTAAAGGCAGAGTTGCCTTAAGAATAGAGAACGCTCATTTTTGTATGTTTGTAAGTGGAGCGAGCGGTTTATACGATTTTATTTATGTATAACTACATAAACGTTAAAAGAAAGCCAGAAGGCCTTCAAAGCCAACGACTAATTTTTATTTGGAGAGTGAATCATGACTAATCATGCAGACGAGGAAAATGATTTTCTTATAATGATAAATACTACTACGCTATACAGTAGAGTTATAGCTAATATACTAATGAACTTTTTGAGGAAAAATAGTGGTAAGTGTTTGGTGATAGAGGGTGTCCCATTAAATACGACTGGGATCATTAAATATCTTGAAGAAGCTGATAGGGGAGCGGAGCTTGGTTGGGCTGTTGAAACTAGGGTGCAATTTAAGGTGCCAGAGGAGAAATCAATTAAAGAAATTATCAACTTGGGAGCAGACTTATCAGTAAATGATACATTAATAGTAGCTGGTTTTGAGAGGTTTATTTCTGAGTTGAAGGTTAAATCTCAAAAAATGGTTGAATATGGTGGTTTGAAAATTAGAGCATTTACTAAAGCAGATATAGATTGGACAGGCATAGACGCCTCGCTAGAATTGCTTAGATCAATTAGTTCGAATATTGTTGTTTTAATTAATTGTGAAGTTGCATGCAAAGATGCATTATTAAAAGCTATTGAGGCTGGAGATTGGGATATTTTAACGTCTGAAATTGAAGAAACAGATGAGGGTAGAGCAGTTTATAATTTTCAAATTGATGTTGTTAATAGTATTGGAAAAGTGAAAAAAGAAGAGCTGATTAAGCGTATCGAGCAAAATACATCTTTGCCTTTATCACAAAAGGAAATATTAAAGGCACAAGTTTATATTGGCTATCACGATAGAGCAGAAGCAATCAGGCTACTAGAATCTCAATATCATCATTTGCAACTGGAACAAAAAAAGATGTTTGCTGATTTACTAGATTCTTCCGGACGTAGCGAAGATGCTTTAAAAATTTTTGAAAAAATATTAAAACGGGATTATTTTATTCACGATCTGTGGCCGTCTATTTTAAGGGCAGCACGTAACGCAAAAAGCACTAAATTCGATGAATATATTCAATATGCTTTAAAGTTTGATTTTCAGAATGAAAAAGTAATTAGTGAAACAGCCAATTATTATGTGCGTAAAGGTGAATTTTCTGAAGCGGCCAAGCATTGGCGTATTATTTTTGCGCGCAGCAATAATGCTTACTATGAGATATTAGCTAGGGTATGTGATATTGAAGCAAACCCGCCAGCTAAAATTTCAGATGCAATATCTTATATTATGGAAGTGGTGAATGAAAATCCGGCATTGAAGAGTGAAGCTAATTATAGGAATGGACGAATTGCTTTTGAGATTTATAAGAGTCCATTTATGGGGTATCGCCTACTTTCTGGTGTGATAGATGAATACGATTCGAATTCATATAAAGCTGCAACAATTCGAATGGATATATTACAAGACCCTGTTACTGCGGAACGGGTGAAAAAAAGACCGGAACTTCTTGCCAAATTAAAACTGCAGGAATTATACCGCAGCCTGGATGCACTATCTACGAACGAACATGGGTGTGGAAGATGGCAGGAATTTATTGAAAAATCGCAATCAGAAGAGGTTTGGCAGAGCGTAGTAATACAGGAACTTACTCGTTGGTTAGGATCCAGAGATCTTAATTCGATGCTACACTTACCTGTTTCATCTGATTATGGAGACGAACAGGACAGCTCAAGGGCTGCTGAAGCTGTACATTTATTCAGAGCGACTAAAGCATTGGGAGTTGTTCCAAAGGAAGATATAGATGCAGTAATAAGCGGCGCTTATTACTGCGTATTTTACGAAGAGAGTACTGTTCGGCAGAAATTGTGGTATTGGTATGAAGTATCGATATTATATTCGCTGTTGGGTAGAGGTCAGGATGCGATTAACGCATCGTTGATGTTATGGCAATATGCCGATAGTCTTCCGCAATCTGCTAACAGGGACTTGGGGCGCGCTTTAGGTTTTTTAGCGTGGGGCCATTCGCAATTTAGGATAGGTAACAAGATAGAAGGTATAATTTGTATTCTGCATTCTTTACAGTCTTTCGAAAGAAAGACCGGAGTATCTATTTTCATAGAAGAGGCGTTGAACGTTATATTCTCATGGATCTCAACAAATTCAAAAATCCCCGACGAAACTAGAACTACTTGTCAACAATTCTATCATAGTCTTCATATTAAATATCCGGAAATTAGAATACTTGAAGTAATGGCAAAAACTTTGGGAGAGAACCAGGAAGAAGCGTATCTGCGGCTGAGAGATGAAATTGTTGCGAAAAAACGAAAAGATGTTACATGGGTAACCCATTTAGCAAATTATATAGCTATTTGTATTCAAACTGATAAATTACCTGAAGCCAGAGCGGTAATTCGGCGAGAACTTGACGAAGCCTTACCATTGCTTGAGTATAGAGAGGATATAAAAGCTTTACTACTGGATTCTTGGGCACAAGTTTTTATTGATGGGGCTACGGCGGATGACATTAGGATGGCAGAGTTTCTTCTTGATGTAGCCATTCAAAGTGTAGAAAACAGGCGTAACCAGATAGCTTTTAGGGCAGAGCGAGCTAGTTTGGCAGATATATCACGGAAAATATATAAGACTTATCTTGATGTACAAGGATTAATTTTACTAACAAAAGATTTCAGTAATGAGGAGCAAAGAGAGGCAAAGATTAAAAACTTTCAGGCTTTAAACGCTTTAGCACTTCGTTCCATAATTGAAAGTTCTGATGATAGTGAAGTAGAGTATTCAGAAGTCGAGAGAAAGGAACTAGAGGAAATTGCAAAGCAATATAGGGTGATTGCGAACGAGATTAATAGAGCAGCGATTTCACACGGCATTGCGGATATCGAAGAAAAGGCAAAGAAATGCATGGAATTACTAGCTGTTTTGAAAAAGAGACATCCAGGATACAAAGCACTCCCTTTTATTGACACTATTTCTCCGAAAGAGATAGTTGGAAGCCTTAACGAGGGGGAAGTTGCTTACCAATACGTACAAACTCGTTTTGGCTTCGCTTACTTTATTGCAGATAACAAAGAGTGGGATACAGGATTTGTCTTAGCCGAAGTCGGCAGGATTAATAAAGCTCTGAAAACTTTAGCACACCTTCTTCAAAGTTTTGGAGAGCACAGTAACGTAAATGATATTGAAGATATCTATTATGAACTATCGAAGGCAATTCACCAGCCACTTATAGCAAAAATAAAAAGTTGTAAAATTAATAAGTTATACATTTGTCCTGATATGTCTATTCCGCTATTTTCCTCAAACTTAGTGAGAAGTGATTCAGGTTGGCTTGTTGAGCAAGTGGATTCAATTGTAAACATTCTTGGATTTAGCAGATTAGTAAAACGAGATGATTTAAAAGATAATTGTTTAAAAAATTCTTTGGTTATCACACTTGGCGAAAATGACAATCAACTTAGAACAGCTCGTATCTGGGCAGAACAGAATAAAGAAACATTACAGTTCGCTCATGTAGATGATTTAAATAAAAATTTTACGGATATTAAAATTATTGCTGAACAAATGAGACCATCTACAATAGTTATAATAGGACATGGAGTTTCTGATCCATTAGGCAGTAGCTTAAGTGGAGCCATGTATATAGAAACTAATAGTGGGGCCATTTGGACAGAGGATCTTATGGATATAAAACAGTGCACTTCTAATATAATCCTTCTCACTTGCAGCAGTGGTACACCGCAACAGGGCAAGATGGAAAGTGGGGCCGGGGTTTGGAATGGTATGATGCGAGTAGGTTTAGAAGGAACTGTTTTGTGTAGATGGGATGTTGATGTTAGATCGTCGATAAATATAATTGGTAATCTTTTTAAATCTCAAAAGGTGCAACTTTCAGAGGGGCTTATATGTGGGCAACGCGAGACACTTAAAGTAAACAAATGGAAGCACCCTTTTTATTGGGCAGCTTTGGAATGTTGGATGAATTAGTACGAGTTATAATTAATACTTCCGAGCAGATGGAAGAGGAATATAATATTTTATTGCTATGAAAATAGAACATAGAACATATAACAGAGTTATGATAGACACAAAAGAGGAGAAGAGGTATTTTCTAATGAGTAAAAGTCCTTGTAATCAACGTTGTGTCCATTGTCTTGGTGTGTTTGGAACTCTTACGTGGGATCACATTCCGCCAGAATCATGGTATCCAGATACAACCCCGGAAATGATGGAAAAGTGGAAGGTTCCATGCTGTTATACCTGCAATCAAGAGTTAAGCAAAATTGAAAAGGAACTTCTTATCAAAATGGGGTTATGTATAGCTCCTGATAGAACTGAAGCTCAAGGCATTGCTGACAAGGCGCTCAGATCCCTTAAGCCCGAACTTGGAAAAGGAGAAAGGGACAAGGCCCATCGTGCCAAAGCCAGACAAAAAGTCTTTAGACATATGATGAAGTTTCAGGACAAAATAGCCTCGGGAGTTTTACCGAATTTTGGACCGTATGAAAGTTCTGAAGAGCCAATCGCTGTTTTAATCCCAGCCGAATACGTGGAGAGATTCTCCAAGAAATTGGTTCGAGGTTTTACCTATATAATCGACGGAGAATATATCGAAGAAGATTATGTAATAGACGTGTTTTTTGTTCAAGATGAGGCAGCAAATGAAAGTGTGCAGTTAATAGACAAGCATGGGATAACTTATAATCAAGGTCCCGGATTGATAGTTAAACGTGCTGTTGCAGCCGACGATTCTAAGAGTGCTATGTGGGCTATTTCAATTTGGGATAAGTTTAAGATTTATGCAACTGTAGAGAAGAGGTAGCGTAGGAGTTGGATGTGTACATCACGTAAAATAGCATTATTCTCCTAAGATGTGTTTTCTTTTCATACGTTATGTAATCTCAATGCACGTGGAGTGTACAGTTTGGCTGAAAAGAAAACACAGCCCGTGAAGCCAGGCGGTGCCTGGGTTTAAGGGCTGTGGGGAAATGTGGAATATGTTTCCCTTGACGACGTAGTTAGAAAACATCAGGATTTCGGGCTTGATGTTTTCTACTGTATGTAAGGTGCAGAATAAGCTAACTCCAGATAGGCAGATAGGTTTTCATTAAACAATCAAGTAAACACTTATTTTGTAGCAATAACAACAGCAAGCAGCATTACAGCAACTTCTTCGTCCTTTGAGGCTGGGTTACATAAACTGGACTTTATGGATGCCGATAGGTAAGTACAGTTAAAGAAATGCGATTCGTACCAATGTAGTATCAAATCCTACCCGGCTAAGCAATGACTTGGGAGGCAAATGAAAATCATTTCATCCATGATCTTTCAGCAAGCCATGCATCATATATCCAACTTTCCGTACCACGCCTGCCAAGTCCACTGTCCCAAACTAGTCCCCGTTCAAACGTAATAATTTCGCCGCCCGTTCCAACTACGACCCATACATAAGTCTTTTCCGCTGGTATATAGCACTTATATTTCATTCCCGTTACGGTAACTTCCTTGCCATCTACTGAAATAGTTTCATCATGTGGGGCAATCCATTGGACCTGGAGTTTGCTAAACAAATCTGGATCTACGTTTGTAATATATTCCCTGGCAATCTCTGCGGTTTCTTCTTCGGATGGAAGCTCTACTCCTTTTTCGAATTGCTTATCCATCCACATTACGCCGAGCAGTAAATTCTCGTTTGCTGTAACAACGAAGGAAAAATGTTCTCCACCTATCTGCGCATTCTCGCCTTTTGTAAAGCGGAAAACAAACACATCATCTCCAGCTTGTACCCCCTCATACACTTGCGCTAATGCATAATTTTCCGGTACTTTTATAAAATCAAGGGCATAATCCAAGGCAGTTTGTTGCTGCTTATTCAGTGTCACATTTAATTTGCTCCTTTCGTCCTGTGTACTGCTGATATCGTTTTCTATTTTGTGCGCATATGGATTAAGGGGGTCTTCTACAATAGTTGTACAACCTGATAAAAGAAATCCAGTAACACAGACCAGAAATAAATACTTCAAAGAGACCACCCCCATTTCTTAATAAAAGCCTAAAATTTGTTCGCCAATCATCTGCCTGTTTGCAGAAAGCAACTTTGCGCGAAAGCAAGCACTTGTCAGCATTTAATTTAACACTTCTTTCCCTATTTTTCCGTCTATAACAATTCTCAAAAACAAATTCAAGGCTATGATAGCGGAAACAACTTCTTAGTTCGTTGTAAGACCTCCGTCCACAGGAAAAATCCCTCCCGTAATCCAGCTTGCCTGATCTGATGCCAGAAAAACAGCCATATTGGCTATATCTTTTGGTTCCCCGATTGTTTGTAACGGATAAATTGATTTAACCATTGTACTGAAACGGGCTTGTGCTTCATGATCGAGCAGCTTGGTGTTTGTCAAAAATTGAGGTGTGGCGACAGAACCGGGTGCAATAGCATTAACTCGAACGCCATGTGGTCCTACTTCAAATGCAAGGGCCTTGGTGAACGAGTTTAAAGCCCCTTTTGTCAGGGAATAAGCTGTTGAGGGTCTATCCGGCAGCATTCTCTTGGCAAAGTAAGAGGAGATATTAATTACATTACCGCGAGACCCAATGAGATCCTCAAGGAAGGCTTGTGTCAGTAAATAAGGCACTTTCACATTTAAATTCAGATGATAATCCAATGCGATGATATCCGTTTTTGAAAAAGGTATAAACCTCCCAAAGCCTGCATTATTTACAAGAATGTTGACTTTTATGTTTCTTATACTAACCTGTTCGACTATTTGGGAAATAGAATCTTTATCATTCAGATCTGTTGCAATAGAGTGAATAGCTGAGCCATATTGGTTAAGTGATTTTTCCCTATGACTCAGTTTTTCTTTGTCTCGTCCAATAAGGACCAGATTTGCTCCCTGTTCGGCAAAAGCTGCGGCAATTGCAAATCCAATTCCATCGCTTCCTCCCGTTATAAGCGCGGTTTTGTTTCTTAATAAATTCATTTGCCTTACCTCCTAAAATCATCATAAAAAATTATTCTTTTCGCTATTATCCGGCTCGCGGAGAATACACAAAATTTTCGGCGCTACCTTAAAATTCGCGATGTACGCCCTCCCGGATTTATCAGCCTCTCAATTCATTCCTTCCCACCAGGGAGAAAAGACTGGTTGCTGATTTGCAAGCTCTAGCGGCTCTCCGATCATTGGCGTAAGCAGCCTATAGTTCTTATTCTGACTGGCAGCGGTGATTCGCTGAAACGGTTCGTCCCAGGGATGGTTGGCAATGGCGAATTTTCCTACATGCGCCGGCATCAAGGCTTTGGCCTTCAGGTCTTCGGCAGCCTGTACCGCTTCTTCCGGTGTCATGTGTACATGGGGCCAATTTTTGTCGTACTGACCGTTATCCAAAACAACAAGATCGAAGCCGTTTAAGCTTTCGCCAATTTGCTTAAAATGCGGCCCATAGCCACTGTCACCGCTGAAAAATATCCGGCGTTCAGGGGTTACCAGGGCCAAGCTTGCCCACAGCGTCTTATTTCTGGTCAGCATACGCCCGGAAAAATGACGGGCCGGCAGCACATGCACAGTGAAATCATCTTCCAGCGCCACTGCGGTAAACCAGTCAGCTTCATGGATGAGGTCCGCCGCAAAGCCCCATTGCTCGAAATACGCGCCTACGCCTAAACCGCAGATCACCTGTTTGACTTTGGGCTTCAGGGCACTAAGCGTGGGATAATCCAGATGGTCCCAATGATCGTGGGTAATCAGCAAATAATCGATTTCCGGCATAGCTTCCGCCGTGTACGGATTGGTCCCATTAAAGGCCCGGTTGACAAAAGGGACAGGGGCTGCATAAGCGCTAAATACCGGATCAATCAGAATCCGTTTTCCACCGAGCTGCATATAGTACGAAGAATGTCCCAGCCAAATCACGATATCCTTATCTCTGTCCAAGGCCATCAGGTCTGTCTTTACGGCAGGAATAGGCTCTGCCGGTGCCAGCCGTTCTTTGGGAATAAAAAGATACGCCAACCATAACGAAAGGGAACTGGTTCCCTCAACACGCGGGGGAATGGGAACTAAATTCTGAAATTGCCCGTCAGCGTAATGCGGTGAACTCCTGATGCGTTCAAGGCGTGGACCTTCCGGCAAGGCTCCAAATTTAGGATGCTGTAGATATAGACCTATACCCAGAGCTATGATAACAAGGATTATGAAGGGAGCTAACAGCATTTTTCGTAACCGCCCTTTCATGCCATTCTCCCAAAAGCCAATCTTAGTTTAGATATAGTAACAGCTAACTTGAAATTAAACCACGCGAAGTTTCGATATTGACTTATATAATCATCTCCTCTTGAGTGGCATTTTACGTTAACCGCTCCCCCCCCCTTTACCGGACGCAATTCGCAGGACCGAAAAAAAGGCTATGCTTAACATGAAAGCTAAGATACCAATAACAAGCGAAAAATCACCTGCACTGGCGATAAGGGGCCCGACGCTTGCACCGACAAATAAGATAAAAGTATACCAGGTGACAGCCATGTTCCGCATCTTGCCGGCTAATTGCCCGATCAGGGTAATGATGCTGGGAATCGTGATCAGCAACCCTGCAATAAAGATAATCAGAGCCATTTGCACCCCTGCCACTGAGCCCGACCAGACGCATAAAAGCAAACCACTCAGCATCAACGCGATTCCCAATGCCGCCAGTTGCTGAAAGGAGAGTTTTTGTGCCAGTTTAGGCACGAATAAGGAGCCGGCAATTCCCGCAATGCCCATGGTGCGAATATAAAAAGCCTCCTGGGAATTCAGCTGGAATTTCGAGAACAAGTACCTGTCCAGTGACGAATACAATGCAACAAATGACAACAATAGCGTAAATGCCGCGAAATAGGCTTTGGGCAAATCAGGATGGCTCATGAATTTTTTGACTGCGGGAAAGAGGTTTTCTTGCTTGGCCTCACTTGGCGACGAATGCGCCAACAAAAAATTATTCAGCAGCGCCAATATCAAATAAGCGAACGCCAGCAGTGCGAAAATCCCCCGCCAGCCCCAATAATCATTCACGGCTGAAGAAAAAATCTGGCCGATAATGCCGGCCGTGATAAAGCCTGTTGTGACCCAGGACATGACGACAATCCTTTTTGTCACCGCCGGGATATAATTGACCCATAGAGCCGAAAAGAAATTGACCCACACCAAAATCATAAGCTACCATGGGGATTGACAAGATCACCAGGAGGTAGCAAATGTTAAGGAGTGGGCTAATACTTATGATACGGCAAAAAGCTTTGGCGGGTCAATCCCCGTATACAATTGGCAAAGAATTAGGTATATCGAAAAATACGGCAAAGAAATATGCTGCCGGTGATACAGGACAGCACCGGCTGAAAGGTCGGACAAGGCCTTCTAAACTCGATCCATTTAAGTCCATAATCGACGAAATGGTACAAAACGGCATATTCAACTGTGTAGTAATCTATGAACACCTACAAAACCTTGGTTATACAGGCGGCATTACCATCCTTAAGGACTATGTGAAGGACATGCGTCCAGCAAGGAATTCACCGGCGGTAAGGCGATATGAAACCCCTCCCGGTAAACAGGCTCAGATGGACTGGGGCATCACTCACTACCTGGATGAGCATGGCATCGTTCATAAAACGCCGGTATTCGTGATGATCATGGGTAGCTCAAGAAGTAAGTATGTGGAGTTCACGAAACGCTGCGATTTCTACAGCCTGCTTCGCTGCATGGTAAACGCCTTCGAATATTTCGGCGGTGTTCCCCAGGTTGTTCTCACTGACAGGATGAAGACAGTCATTGATGGCAGCGAGGCCGGCAAGCCGCTCTGGAATAAGCGCTTTGAGGATTTTGCCGCCGATATGGGCTTCCTACCAAAAGTTTGTCGGCCGAGAAGGCCTCAGACTAAAGGTAAGGTAGAACGGCTTGTGGACTATGTAAAAAACAACTTCCTTCCAGGCAGACAGTTTCTGGATGTTGACGACCTGAATCTTCAGGCACTGGAGTGGTGCCGTAAAGTGGATAGCAAACCACATGGTACTACGGGCGAAATACCACTTCATGCTTTACAGAAGGAGCCGCTCCTGCCTCTACCGGATAAAGCGGTTCGCGATAACTATCGCTGGGAACTGCGAAAAGTGACGCGCGATGGTTTTGTCAGCTTTGATGGAGCTAAATACGGCGTACCTTGGCAGTATAGCGGACGTGAAGTCAGAGTGCGAATTTCCGGTGACAAATTTGAGGCTTATGACGGCGAAGTGAGAATCGCCCATCAT